>CAZEUB010000075.1:0-4507 GCA_964515605.1 uncultured Sulfurovum sp.
AAATCACCTCTTGTAAAACCTACTCTTCCAAATCTATCTCCCCTATTTACATTTTTTGCTCCACTTCGTTTATTGTCCCAACCTGTAAATACTTTGGCTAGATTATTAACATCCTCTTGGGTATAGGTAGGAATTAGGTTACCGTTGGTGTCTTTTTTGGGTGTTCCATCAAGATTAAGCTCATTTAATCCAATTGAGAAGAGTTGCATAATCTCCCTTGCATAGTTCTCATCAGGATATACTGTTACATTGGCATCATTGAGATAGGCTTTTTTGTTGCCATTATAGGTCAAAAAGAGTCCCATACCAGAACTAAATGAGATATCATTGAGTAGCTCTTCATACTGACCAAAAGCATTATGGTATAGAATATCAAAATAACGAGCCAACGCCTCTCCTCTTCTGGTAAATATAGGTTCAAAATCGGACTCTACAATAATTTGGCTAAGTGCATAGGTTGTTTTATGTCGCAATTGGTCACCTGCTAAGAGTGCTGCATCAAACCATGCAGAGAGACGGTAGCGAGGAGATTGAAAAGAGGCTTTTTCTTTGTTGAAAACCTTATCATTATCAGCTAGATACTCATCAACGCTATATGGGTTAGCCAATGGCTCTGCCTGTTTTGCCAACTCAATGGTTTTACGAAGATAGATATTCTCTGTAGGAGCAATAGAGAGTTGTTGATTAATCCACGCCTCTACACCCTCTTTTTGGATAGCCTCAATACTCTCCTTGGTCGCTCCAAAAGTTGCTTTGTTTAAAAATCGAATAGCAAGAGTACGATTTATATCCTTGGGAATATAGGGATATTGATTGGTGCTAGATACTGGGGGTGTAGTGGGAGATGATACCTCTTGAGCAGGAGAGAGTGCCTCTTGAGCAGGAGAAAGTGCCTCTTGAAGTTCCTCTACAAATCTATTTAAAAATACCCTATCTATCTGCTCACTGCCATGTTGTGACCAAAAGATATTAATTTGATCCAAAAGTTTTTTGGTATTGGTTTTGAGTGTTGGAATCAGTTGCTCTTCAAAAATAGTTTTATCCTCTACACTCTTCTCTATCGCCTCATTTATAGCATCATCCCCACTCTTTTGTGTCTCAAGAAGCTCTTTTGAGAGGATACGATAGCTACTCAAGATAACTCTTTTGTCTGCTCGAAGCTCCTGCTTCATTGCTTTTTTCATCTCCCTTGTAACATGATTAAGCTTTTGAGCAGTCTGAAGAGCTTCAGGTTTTCCCTCCTGAGCAAGAGTAAGAGGATTTGACTCTAGTAGGGTTTTGGCAATATTGAGTATACGGCTTAATGCCTCTTTAATCTCCTCTAGTTTGGTTATTATCTCTTCAGAAGAGAGTTTTGAGAGGCGTTTGGTGCTTTTGGTCTTATCCTCTTCTATGCTTTGGGCAATGAGTGTGGTTATGGGTGTTAGGTTAATAATCTTTTGATAAGTACTTATTGCCATAAGTTCATCTTCAAATGGTCTATCCACACCCACCTCTTGACCACCAAATGCCACAAGCCTCAAAAAGTTCTCCTCTTCTAGTTTGCTTCCATTGATATCCAATTGATAGTGACCAAGGCTATCACTAGTGGTATATGGCTCACTACTATCCAAGATGTTGTTTTGGTTAATATCCCAAAAGATTGTTGCTTTGGAGATTAGATTATCAGCTACTATATCTCCTTGAACAGATAGAGGTTTGACTCTCTCCTCTTGGTGTGATTGAGTAGTTGATGGTTCTATCTCCTCAGTAACAGAGGTAGTTGTCTCTTTGTTGTCTCCGCATCCTAAGAGAATAAGTGTTGCTATAATAGAGATTGAAGTTTTTATTGATGTCGTCATGATTTGATGAGACCCCCTATTTAAATTTTGTATTTTCTTTACATATTATTTTATCATTTTAAATTTAAGAAACTTCTTTTACTTTAATTATCCACACAAAAACAAATTACTTATTAAAGGGGTGTTACCAAACTTTTATAATTAAGCTCTATTATCAAGGTTACTCCTTGATAATCCGTCCATTGGTAGGTTGTATGGGTCGGTTGTTTTTCATTCCGATCTCTTTGTGTATGGCATCGATCTGCTCTTTGGATGCGGTAAGTGGTTTTTTGATAACAAACCACTTGACACCTTCACTACAAGGAGGTGTGGTGAGTGATCCCATAAATTGATAATAAGAGGTATCGATTGGCAACATCACATTAACATATTGAGAGGGGAGGTCGATTTTTTTCTCCTTGTTGTGAGTAAGAGGAAATGATTTGACAATTCGATTGAGTGCAGCATTGGCTGCTCCCTCTTCAAACATCACCGCAACAACTGCGATTCTGCCTTTTGGGGTTATATGCACAAAGTGTGCTTCTAGTGGAAATGATTTTCCTTTGATATGGTTTTCACTTGGGGTATGAAAATGAAACTGTTTGAGTGTGTATGGATACCCATCAATGGTAAGTGTATTCCCATCTTCTATATTTACTTGAACGGTATGCCCATTATTGATTAATCCTCTTGCGGGTTTGGTGTAGCTTAGTTTTAGTCGAGGCAAAGAGGTATCTTTGGTAGCGTTAACATCGATAGGTGATTGCTCTCTTCCTTCTGAACAGGTACGAAAATCGGTATGAAGTTCACCCCAATGTATGGGTGCTATCTCTCCTGTATATCCCCAATGTTTGCTTTGATGTTTGATAACGGGATCTTTTTTTATATTTTTGGTTGATTGACTACACCCTGTAGATAAGATCAGTGTCGCAAGTGTCAATGTTGAGTATTTGATGATTCTATTCATTCCATTCCTTTAATTGAGTTTGAATTATTTATAATAACAAAATATTAATTTTGTATACAAGATAAAAAATCATTTTAATAATCTTAATTTAGCTTTGGATATAATTCTTCCCATTTTCTCAATAAGGCAATTTATGAATATACTCTTTGGTCCTATTAACTCCAGACGCTTTGGAAAATCATTAGGGATTGATCTTAGCCCTAGCAAAAAACAGTGTAATTTTGACTGTCTCTATTGTGAGCTTGACCCTGCTTCGCCTATGGAGCGTTATGATGAGGTAGTGGCTGTAGAGGAGATTATAAAGGCTCTCAAGGAGTCTCTTAAGACCCATCAAGATATTGATGTCTTGACCATCACTGCCAATGGCGAACCTACGCTATATCCTTATCTCTTAGAACTAATAGATGAGATCAACAAAATCAAAGGCTCTACAAAGACATTGATCCTCTCCAATGCTGCCAAGATAGCCGATCCCAAAACCCAAGAGGCACTGATGAAGTTTGATACGGTCAAGCTCTCTTTGGATTGTGCTACAGATCAGTGTCTTAGACGGTTGGATCGTGCCTACAGAGGAATCTCAATAGAGAGTATCAAATCAGGAATGCTAACCTTTCGCTCACAATTTACCAAGGCATTGATCGTTGAGATCTTGATGGTCAAAACTATCAACGATAAAGAGCATGAGATTGATGCACTCAATAGCTTTTTGTTGCAACTAAATCCAACGCGTATAGATATTGGTACGATTGATCGCCCTCCTGCTTATAGGGTTGAGCCATTAAGTTATGATGCGTTACGGAGAATCTCATTGCAATTTGATAGTGCTTTGCCTATCTATATCACTTCACGCAAAAAAGTCATCGCTAAGCCCTCATCCTATACTCCTCAGGAGATTTTAGAGACCTTACACAAACGCCCCTTGACCCAAGATGATATCGAAGTGCTTTTTGATGAAAAGAGCAAAAAAGATTTACAGCAATTAATAGAGAGGGGGGGTGTATCGATGGTAAATAGCAGTGGATATGATTTTTTTGTTCCGAATGGATAAAATTTTTGAAAAACTCTTGACAAGATGAGTTTTTTTGTCTATAATCGCACTCCAATTTAATTGGTAAACATTCCGGATTAGCTCAGCGGTAGAGTAGATGACTGTTAATCATTTGGTCGCTGGTTCGAATCCAGCATCCGGAGCCACTTTTATAAACTAAATTCCCTTATTATTCTGTTCCGGATTAGCTCAGCGGTAGAGTAGATGACTGTTAATCATTTGGTCGCTGGTTCGAATCCAGCATCCGGAGCCACTATAAAAACACCTCCCAAAAAACAACACTTCAAGCATTTAATCCCATAATTCAGGCACTTTGCCACACATGCTCCATAATCTAAACTCTATCCGGAGCCAAGATATATATTTACCATAAAAACAACCCATGTATCGGTTCAATCTGATGTGAAATTCTCTCTATGTCCTAAAATTCGCGATTTAAATACAACCCATGTATCGGTTCAATACTTCCTCTGTCCAGTTCGCACCTGTTGCACGAAAATTTAAATACAACCCATGTATCGGTTCAATTTTCTCTTCTTTGTCGCTATCTGTTATAAACTCTTTATTTAAATACAACCCATGTATCGGTTCAATTTGACACTACAACATTCTTAACTTTGTATATTTTTCTATTTAAATACAACCCATGTATCGGTTCAATCTCATCATCTT
>CAZEUB010000076.1:0-4271 GCA_964515605.1 uncultured Sulfurovum sp.
CTATAATCAAAAATATCATTTAGCATAGAGATAGGATTATCCAATTTAAAGTTAATATCCAATTTATATTTATCTACAAAACTTTCCATCTTTATCTGCAATAGATGTTTAAAACTCTCATTTACATTAAAAATATCTACAGCACTAAAATCCAATGTTAATACCATATAACTACTAGCCTCTTTGGTTCTGTTGTTTAATATATAGGTATCTTTAAATATCTCTTCAAACTCATCTTTGAAATAAATATCATAATAGGCTTCTAGTATTGCGATAAATAGAGACTTTCCAAATCGTCTTGGACGCAAAAACATTAAATAGTTACTATTATAGTTTTCTATAATCTCCAAATATTTGGTCTTGTCTATAAAAAAATAGTTTTCGGTTTTTAATCTTTTGAAGTCACTTAAACCATAAGGTATCTTTTTCATCTCAATAACCTTTTTTGAGGTAATTATATCACAGTTATCGGATAACTGATAATCGTTAACAGTGAAAATTGTATTGGTTCAATGCTGAAAAAATAGTACATCAGAGCAGAGACCAAAATATAGCGATTTTCAAACCATTAGCTCAATCTCTCCCTCAAAACTTTGATTTTTTATTAAGATCAAACTGCTCTTAATAATCCACTCCTAAAAATAAATATGTTATATTCAAAAAACAATCTATCTATTTTAAGGTAATCGATGTCTCAAGAACCTACTACTAATATACCAAAGTTTACCCACCTTCATCTCCATACAGAGTTCTCTATGCTCGATGGTGCCAACAAGATACCTGTTCTTGCAAAAAAGATCAAAGAGCTTGGCATGGACTCTGTTGCCATGACTGACCATGGGAATATGTTTGGAACCATTACTTTCTATAATGAGATGAAAAAAAATGGCATCAAGCCTATCATAGGAATGGAGGCGTATATTCATAATGAGGAGGATATTGGTGATAAGTCTACTAGAAAACGTTTTCACCTCTGTCTCTATGCCAAAAATGAGATAGGCTACAAAAACCTTATGTATCTAAGCTCACAGGCATTTATGCATGGGTTTTACTACTACCCACGTATCAACTGGAAGATGCTCAAAGAGAACTCCGAAGGGCTTATCTGCTCCTCTGCATGTCTTCAAGGGGAGATAAACTGGCACCTTAACCTTAGTGAGCGTAATGTCAAAAATGGAGCCAAAGGGTATGAGGAGGCAAAGAGAGTAGCCCTACGCTACAAGGAGCTTTTTGGAGATGATTTCTATATGGAGATTATGCGTCATGGGATTGACCATCAGTACAATATCGACAAGCAGATTATTCAGATAAGTAGTGAAACTGGCATCAAAATCATCGCCACCAATGACACCCACTACACCCTACAGAAAGATGCTGATGCACATGAAGCGTTTATGTGTATCGCGATGAACAAACTCTACGATGACCCCAACCGTATGCGTCACTCAGTGCATGAGTTTTATGTAAAGTCACCAGAGCAGATGGCAAAACTCTTTGCTGATATTCCAGAGGCGATATCTAACACCCAAGAGATAGTCAACAAGTGTAACCTAGAGATCAAACTTGGAAACCCAACACCTCCAAACTTCAAATTTGCTCGTCAAGTAGCCAAAGAGGAGGGAGTGACACTTCCCAAACCTGATGCCGAATACTCACTAGAGAATGATATTGTTGTATTTAATCATCTATGCCAAAAGGGTCTTGAAAAGCGTTTGGAGATTGTCCCCCAAGAGAGACACCAAGAGTACAAAGAGAGACTCCAAGTGGAGATGGATATTATCAATAGCATGAAATTTCCTGGTTATATGCTTATCGTTTGGGAGTTTGTCAATGCTGCCAAACAGATGAAGATTCCTGTAGGTCCAGGGCGTGGTTCGGCAGCAGGTTCTTTGGTCGCCTACTCCTTAGAGATTACCGATATTGACCCCATACCTTATGGTCTACTCTTTGAGAGGTTTCTAAACCCTGAGAGGGTAAGTATGCCAGATATCGATATGGACTTCTGTCAAGCCCGTCGTCAAGAGATATTAGACTATGTTATTGAGAAGTATGGTCGTGTCAACGTGGCTCAGATTATCACCTTTGGTAAGCTTCTTGCCAAAGGGGTGATCCGTGATGTTGCTCGGGTGATGAATATGCCCTATGCTCAAGCTGATGCCATGGCAAAGCTCATTCCTGATGAGTTAGGAATCAACCTTAGCGACTCCTATGAGAAAGAGCCAAAGATCAAAGAGCTACTAGAGTCAAACCCCCTTGCCAAAAAAGTCTGGGAGTTCTCATTGGCACTTGAGGGACTCAACCGAAATGCAGGAACACACGCAGCTGGGGTGGTTATTAGCAATGAGCCTCTATGGGAGAAGACCCCTCTCTTCAAACCATCAGGGCAAGATACCTTAGCGACTCAATACAACGGAAAGTATGTTGAGGATGTTGACCTTATTAAGTTTGACTTCTTGGGGCTTAAGACCCTAACGGTGATAGAAGAGGCACTAAAACTAGTAGAGCAACGCCACGGAAAACGGATAGACTTTATCAAAGAGGATATCAATGACCCTGCTGTCTATGAGTATATCTCAACAGGTGAGACACTTGGACTCTTTCAGATAGAATCAGCTGGTATGCAAGATTTGGCAAAAAAACTTCAACCAAATGGATTTGAAGATATTATTGCGATGTTGGCACTCTATCGCCCTGGACCTATGGAGTCTGGGATGCTCGATGACTTTGTTGAGCGTAAACATGGACGAGCGGAGATTACCTATATGTTCCCTGAATTAGAACCCATTCTCAAACCTACCTATGGGGTTATTGTCTATCAAGAGCAGGTTATGCAGATTGTTCAAACTATTGGTGGATTTAGCCTTGGTGGGGCAGACTTGGTACGTCGTGCTATGGGTAAAAAGATCAAAGAGGAGATGGATAGACTCAAAGAGGAGTTTGCTATTGGAGCAGAGAAGAAGGGCTTTGAGAAAGAGAAAGCCCGTGAACTCTTCGACCTTATTGTTAAGTTTGCAGGGTATGGTTTCAACAAATCACACTCGGCCGCCTATGCGATGATTACCTTTTATACCTCATTTTTGAAATACTACTACCCTACTGAGTTTATGGCAGCGATCTTGACACTAGAGAAAAACAACACCGACAAAGTTGTAAAGTATGTCGATGAACTGAAACGTCTAAATATCACTCTTCGCCCACCCAATATTAACCGTTCTGATTTGGTTTTTCAAGCGGATGAGATAGATGGGGAGAAGATTGTATTTTTTGGTATGGGTGCGTTAAAAGGGGCTGGAGATGTGGCGATTAACTCTATTATTGCTACCCGTAATGAGGGTGGTGAGTTCAAAGATATGAGTGATTTTGTCTCTAGGATTGATGCGAGTAAAGTCAACAAACGGGTCATCGAAACCTTGGCAAAGGCTGGAGCATTTGATGAGTTTGGACACTCTAGGTGTGCATTGATTAGCCAAGTTGAGACTATTGTAGAGGCAGCAGGAAAAGCGATGCAGGCCAAAAAACAGGCAGTTGGTTCACTCTTTGGAGATGGAGAGGAGATGACACATGTAGAGGTCGATATTAAACCTATGCCTGAGTATGATCTCCTTGAGATTTTGGAGATAGAAAAAGAGTCTCTAGGCTTCTATGTCTCTGGTCACCCTCTTGATAAATACCGTGAACAGCTAGATGAGATTGACTATACACTAAGTTCAGAGATAGATGATCTAGCCGATGGCTCACAAGCACTTTTTATTGGTAAAATAGAGGAGATAACCACCCGTATTTCCAAAAAAGGAAATAAGTTTGGTATCGCTAATATTATGGACTTGCATGGGAATATTGAGTTGATGCTTTTTGAGAGTCATCTCAAAGAGTTAGAGGAGGATTTTGATTTAAATAAGCCTATCGCCTTTAAGGTCAAGATCACCAAGGATGGTGAGTTTACCAGAATGAGTATCCTCAAAATTGAATCACTCAAAGATGCCAAAAAAGAGAAAATCAAAGTCAAAAAAGAGGAGAAGTTTGTCCCTGAGCCAACGCTTCCTCCTGTTGTTTTGGCGATTAATCTTATGCCTGATCCCAAGATAATCGAAGAACTCTACTGTCTAGCCGAGAGACACCAAGGCAAACATCCACTACAGCTCAATATCAAATCCAAGCTCTCCGATATTATTATCGAATCTAAAATCAAAGTCGATCCAATGATTATCGAAGAGGCAAAAAACTTAGGTATCTATGTGGAGGAGAAGCTCATTGTCAATGAGTAACCCCTC
>CAZEUB010000077.1:0-16223 GCA_964515605.1 uncultured Sulfurovum sp.
TAGCTGATGGCATAACTTTACCAGTATAAGGAGGGATAGATGGCACATTTTGAAAAAGCAAACAGTATAGAGGAGTGGTTGGATCAGCGAATTGGTCTTAGAACACTCAAAAGAGTTATGCAGACTGAGTATTGGATTCCAAAAAACATAAACTTCCTATGGGCAATGGGAATGGTACTTGCTGCGACATTTGGTCTACTTTTGGTATCGGGGATTTTCCTATTGATGTATTATAATCCAGATACAAAATTGGCATTTGATAGTGTCAACTATACCATTATGACAGAAGTTGGTTATGGTTGGCTCTGGAGACATATTCATGGTGTTGGTGCATCACTTGTTTTCTTGATTATCTATATTCATATGTTTACAGGTATCTATTATGGTTCTTACAAGAAGGGACGAGAGCTTATCTGGCTTTCAGGTATGTTACTGTTTGTTCTCTTCTCTGCTGAAGCATTCTCTGGATATATGTTACCTTGGGGACAGATGAGTTACTGGGCTGGTATGGTTATTACAAATCTATTTGCAGGTGGTTCACTGCATGCAGATGGTTTGGTTGAGTGGATTCGTGGGGATTATGTTCCTGCCCAAGCATTCCTTGGCAGATTCTTTATGCTTCATGTTCTTTTGATGCCTTTAGCGATTATTGGTGCAATTGTATTTCACTTCGGAACACTTAGAATCCCACACGTAAACAATCAAGAGGGTGAAGATATTGATTTTGAAGAGGCCGCTGAGCTTTATAAAGCTGGTAAGAAAAAAGAGTCCAAAGTTATTCCATTCTCTCCTGTATTCTTGAGCAAAGATGTCTTTGTAATGGGTGTATACTTTATTCTCTTCTTCTTCTTGGTCTTCTATCACTTTGATTTTGCAATGGATCCTGTTAACTTTGATCCTGCAGATGGTCTAAAGACACCAGCGCATATCTATCCTGAGTGGTACTTCTTGTGGAGTTATGAGATTCTACGTCCCTTCCCAACAGATCCAGGATTAATAGCATTTGGTATTGCACAAGTAATCTTCTTTATGCTTCCATTCTTGGATAGAAGTGATAATGTTGCACCTGCAAGTAAAAGAGGATTGTTCAAAATTTGGTTCTGGGCGATGTTGGTTGATATGATTGTCTTAACCTTTATGGGTAAACTACCACCAGAGGGAATCTGGAGTACTATTGGTTTACTTGCTGCTATTACATTCTTCATATTATGGATAGCACTACCGATTATCACAAAATCAGAAAAAAAGCTGTAAGGAGAAGAGAATGAATAAAGAACTAAAAATACTTGGTATTGTAGCAGCTTTTACTCTTGTACTATATTGGGGAGTTGAGCCATTTGCTCACTCTCAAATGCACAAACATGTCGAGGGGCATGGTTTGGTATATGATGGAACTGCTGATATAGAGGAGGCTTCAAAAGATAAAAAAGAGGCCAAGAAAAAGTTTTGGAGCGAAGTAAAAGAGATTGCTAAGCTCAAAGGTGATGCAGTGGCTGGTGAAGCTACTTATGGTATGTGTGCAGGGTGTCACATGGATGGTGCTGCTAATATGGGTGGGGTTACACCTCCTAGCCTTGAGCATGCAGGTGCTATCTATGATAAGAACTTCTTGATTGCACTTATCAAAGATCCAGCAATGGCAACCAATGTTGACCATACATACCCTAATGGAACAATGAGCCACCCAATGGGTAGTATTAGCTCTATGGTATCAGATCCACAAGATATTGCTAATGTTGTCGCTTATCTTCAGGAGAAAAAAGCTGGACATGTTACTCCAAAAGAGGCATATATAGAAGCTTGTGGACGATGTCACGCGAACCGTTATGGTAAGTTAACTCAACTTGGTGAAAAACCAAAAACTAAGTCAAATATCAAAACAGGTAAAGATATAGAGGCGATGAAGTTTGAGCAAAAAGTAGCAGAAGAGCAAGCAGCTTTGGCTAATTATCTTGGTAAGCTTCCACCTGATTTATCTATTATCTATAGAGCTAGATCTGAGCATTTCCTTGAGACATTTATTGAGAATCCTCAATCTCAGCTTCCTGGAACAGCAATGCCTAGAACAGGTCTTAACCATGAAGGTATGGAAAAAGTTATGGCATACCTAGAGGAGACAGGTGATCCATCTGCACCAGCTAGAGCGGCTGCTGGACCATGGGTACTTCTATTCTTGGTTATCTTTACCATTCTTGCTTACCTTTGGAAGCAATCACAGTGGAGAGATTTACACTAATATTTTCCTCTTTTTAGGACAAGGGTTTCCCTTGTCCTCACTTTCTTGATAGACATCATCCCACTTTTATTAACATTTTGATAATCTAAATAAAAATTATTATGTATGGATTATTATGCTTGTAGATGGATATGGAAGAACCGTTAATTACCTAAGAGTCTCTGTTACAGAGCGATGTAACTTTAGATGTCAATATTGTATGCCAGAGAAGCCTTTTTCTTGGGTTCCTAGAGAGAATCTACTCTCATTTGAGGAGCTATTTCTATTTATGAGGGTAGCAATGGATGAGGGAGTTAACAAAATCCGTATCACTGGTGGAGAGCCACTCTTAAGAGAGGGATTAGATGGTTTCATAAAGATGATTCATGACCATAAGCCCAATATCGACTTGGCCTTAACAACAAATGCCTATTTATTACTACAAACCGCACAACAACTTAAGGATGCAGGGCTTAAACGACTCAATATCTCTTTGGACTCACTCAAGCCAGAGGTTGCACATAAAATAGCACAAAAAGATGTCTTGGAGCAGGTGCTTAAAGGGATAGATAAAGCCTTGGAGGTTGGTTTGGGTGTCAAGATCAATATGGTACCTCTAAAGGGGATCAATGACAATGAGATAATTGATGTTATGGAGTATTGCCAAGAGCGAAATATCAAAATTCGTTTTATTGAGTATATGGAGAATCGCCATGCCAATATTGATCTAAGAGGAATGCATGGTCGTGAGATTTTGGAGAAGGTCAAGGAGAAGTATACAATTCATGCTTTGGGGCGTGAGGGGGCAAGTCCATCGTTTAACTATCGTATTGAAGAGAATGGATATGAGTTTGGATTGATCGATCCACACAAACATGATTTTTGCGAAAGTTGCAATCGTATTAGACTCACAGCAGAGGGTAATCTCATCCCTTGTCTCTATTTTGATGAGGCATTAAGTATCGCCAAATCTGTCAAAGAGGGGGATATAGAGGGGGCGAGTCAGATTTTGGCAACAGTGCTAAGAGATAAGCCAAAAGAGAATCGTTGGAGTGAGTTTAACACCAATAAGGAGGAACTCTCCACACGAGCTTTTTATGAGACGGGTGGGTAAGTATAGCATTACTCTCTCTTCTGCTCAACCTTTGCCACCTTTATCTGAAAAAGCTGTCTCTCAGGCTCTATCAAATCGAGCTTACCTTTATAGGTTGTAAGCGAGAGTGAGATGACCTTGTAGGCTATCTTGGCTTCATTTAAGATGGTTATCATCTGGGTAAGGTTTTTAAGCGTAATGGCGTTAATAAGCATCACGCCATTTTGGCTCAATCGCTCATAGAGGTAAGGGAGTCTAGCAATCACCTTTTCGCCTCCACCTCCAACAAAGATTCTATCTGGCATCTCCTCTACCGACTCAAAAAGCTCCTCTGCATTGCCCTCTAGTAGCTGAGTATCACATACATAATGGGCTGTTAGATTGGCTTTGATAAAGGCACTTCGTTGCTCTTGTTTTTCAAAAAGAACAGTTTTGACTCGATAGCGTTTATAGGCTTCAATGGCACAACTTCCACTTCCTGCTCCTACATCCCATAGTATCTGATTTGGCTCTAGGTCTAGGTTCTGTAGGCTTAGGTGGCGTTTGTACTGCTTGGTTATCATGCCTCTCTCTGTCTCAAAGTCACTATCTAAACTCATAAGAGGTTTTGGGCAAAAGAGCCGTTTGATAAGCAACACATAAGGAGAGCTAAGATCAAAGGTTTTAGGCAAGTTATCAGAAATATCTATCTGCTCTATCACCTCATCACTATAGCCTAGCTTATAGCCGATGGTCACCTCTATATCGTTAGGGTTTAGGTATCTAGTCGCCTCTTTAATACGATCTATCGTAAAGATATCACACAACACAAAGGTGTAGCTATTGGTCAAGAATCTACTAAGATCAATACGCTCTCTTCCATGAAGAGAGATGCTCTCTACCTCACTCTCACTAATAAGAAGCCTCTCTAAAAGGTAGCTCTTTGAGGAGCTATTGTTGATGATCTTTACTTGGTTTCGTGGAAGCTGTTTGGCTATGAGAATACCTGCACTATAAAAGAGAGGTGAACCTGTCACCACGTAGAGGATATTCTCTCTATTATGGTTCTCTAAAATATACGCTTTTGCCTCTTTGTAGCCAACCTTTAGTATCTTCTCTCCACTCTCTATAAAGTTTTTATCACAGATAATTTTGTCAAAATTTTTGGTTGATATAGTAAGATTCTCAAAGCTATACTCCCCCATACCATTACCTGCTATGGTGAGCATCTAGCAATACTCCGAAACAAACGCATCGAGTGTTTTTACTTTTTTTAGCGAATCTTCAATCGCTTCAAAATCTATCTCAACTCCATACTCACTGCAATGCTCATCCCACAACTTAGCCCTAAACCCCATAAAGTTTGCAAGATACATCTGTAAACAACTACTGTATGCCGAGGGTAACTCATGTTGCTCAAAATAGTCTATAATTTTTAAAACATCACTCTTTATAGCAGGAAGAATATTCTCTTCAAAATCATCTATCTTCTCTTCTTTTGTCATATTTTTCTCCTATTAAAAAAATGCACTCTTCTATACTCTATTATTGTTAAGTAGTATCTCTTTTATCACAATAGAACTCCTTTCCTTATTTAAACCAGACCCCATCGACATTGGCTTTTGCCATCTCTTCGATCTCTTTTTCTTCATCGATAGTTGCAATTACTTGAGTATCAAAGAGATAGTTTTGGGCAATGGGCATGATCTCTTTTGCTAGTGATTTGCTACAGTGTACATATTTGGCTTGGTAGATATTGGCAAAGATCGCCTCTTTGATACTACCAATACTTACCATATAAGCGAGGTTATTTTGTTGACAATATTTGAGCAGTTTAATATCAAAGTGATCTATTTTGAGTAGGGTATTGGGTGGGGTCTCT
This sequence comes from uncultured Sulfurovum sp., assembly GCA_964515605.1. Classification (GTDB taxonomy): domain Bacteria; phylum Campylobacterota; class Campylobacteria; order Campylobacterales; family Sulfurovaceae; genus UBA1140. The sequence goes on from CAZEUB010000077.1 coordinate 5,170, forward strand.
TTGATCTCTGCTTGGTTGGTAATTTTATAGAGAGGTTCATGTTCAATCCATGGGTGTCCAAATATCTTCATCGATTACCTCTTTGCTTTGGCTTCTTCCAAGCAGGTGTTGGAGCAGTAGGCTTTTCGCTGATAGATAATGGCATCCTCCTCTGTCATGTATATTCCACAGTTAGCACACGCTGAGGTGGCTTCAATTTTGCCAAAATCATGCTCCTCTTTTGAGGAGGATCTATCGATAAAGGGGAGTTTGCCACCTACAAATCTGTAGATAAGAGCAGCAACTATAGCAAGTATAATAAGTTTGAGTAACATGGTTAACCTTTGATATAGAGATAGTTTCGTCTCTTTTTTTGGATTATATCATAATCCATTGATTGTGTGACATCTTTGAGTTCATCAAAGAGTTGCTCCCCTTTATAGAAGAGATAACGTGTCTGTTGGTCTTGGAGATGTTGGGTAAGCTTAAGCAACATTGCCGTATTAGTAACTGCCCGTGAGCTAATAAGCCCAAAGGGGGCATGGGTATACTCCTCTACGCGTTTTTTGATGACGGTGGTGTTCTCTAGTGCCAACTCCATGGCAACATATTTCAAAAAAGAGGCACGTTTATTACGCGGTTCACAAAGCACAGTGGGTATATCAGGGTAGGCAATAGCAAGGATCAATCCAGGAAATCCCGCTCCTGTTCCAACATCCAAGATAGAGCAGGGAGGAGTGATAAAGCTTGTAGGATAGAGCGAATCTTCAATATTCTCCTCTACCTCATGTAGATTTTTGGCTCCTGTTAAATTATGGATTCTATTCCACTCCAAAAGAAGTTGGGCAAATTGTTTGAGTTGATTGTTCTGATGGCTATTGGTTAAAAATTTCATTAGCCCATTATATCAATTTTTTAATAAACCATAGATTGAGATCATCTATGGTTTATCCTTGAATCTATTTAGAGACGGGATTAAATGGTCTTAGAAGAGGTTCATATTTCTGGTCAGTTAGTGTTCTTAAAAATGCAATTAAGGCATCGATATCAGCATCACTAAGTGGTTCTGTTGCCCCTAGCTTTTCATGGTTAATGGTTGCAGGGAAATCATTTTCTCCCCATGCTTTTCCTGTTTCTGGATTGATATTATGGGTTCCTTTTCCAGAGATGAAATCATAAAATTCAAGAACAGTTCTAAGTTTCCTAAATTGACCATTGCTCATATAAGGATCTGTAACGGCAATATTTCTTAGGGTTGGAACTCTTGATTTTCCATCATTTGATGTATCATCTGTAACTTGCCCTAATCCTCTAAATTTATGATCTTTATCTTGTAATCCAAGTGACACACGTCGATTCATTGCGACAATATTTCTTGGTGTTCCTACATTCTCATATTCAAAGTTTGTAAAAATCTCTTTTTTAGCTTCAGTATTGATACTTGATGAGTTTGTGGTATGACAGAGACGGCAATTGGTTTTCTCAGAATTAAATAGATCATACCCTTTTTGCTCTAGCTCGGTAAATTTATATGTTCCAGCTACCCATCGATCGAATTTAGAATCAAATGGTCTAAATTGCTCTGTTTTTTCAAAATCTGAGATCGCTTCAGCCATCTTATCATACGCTTGATCTGCATTATTAAAGATATCCTCTCCATAGAGGGTCTTAAATTGAGATACATATTGGCTATTTTGTTTAATACGTTCAATAACAGCTTCTTTGTTAGGCATCTGCATCTCTGCACCATCTAGTGGTGGTCCCATTGCTTGGATCTTGAGTGTTTTTGCTCTTCCATCATGGAATTGCCCCCCTTTGTAGATACCATCTTTCTCTCCAAACGCTGGACTAAACATAGCATAGGCTGCAGTAGGAGAGTTTCTTCCTCCCAATGATACCCCATCATCACCTACAGAAAATGCACCATGAACAAAGATGGTTTGGTTAACATCCCCTTGAAAGCGTGCATCGATAAAGGCATGTTTTGGATCGTGACATGTAGCACAGCTAGTTTTCCCTGTTTTTGAAAGGTTTTTATCAAAGAAGAGAGCTTCTCCTAACTTTTCGCTTGTAAGTGTTTGTCTCTCATTTTCGGTTGAGGTTGTTGTACTACTTCCCTCTTCGCTGCTTATGTTGTTATTATCACAACTTTCACAATTCCCTTTTCCCCAGCTATCACTAGATCCACAACCATTAAGCAGTAGTAGTCCAGAGATAGTAATTGAGCTAATGATAAATTTCAAATTTTCCCCTTTATTTTTTTGTAGAGAATTAATAAAAATAATTTATATAATTCTCTGAGCAAATTCTATCAAAGGCTCTCTTTGAGTCATATTATAAAATAAAAAAAAATATTTATAGTTAAGAAATTATTTTTTATAGAAGATGCCCTAATTGCTCTTTTTTAACCTTGAGATAGTTTTGGTTATGGGGGTTGGGTTTCATCTGGATAGGGAGACGCTCTACGATCTCTATATTGCTTAGAGATTCAATCTTTTTGGGATTATTGGTAAGGAGTCTGATCTTTGTTATCTGATAGTAGTTTAGGATATACTCCACAATCTCATAGGTTCGCTCATCGGCACGAAATCCTAGTTGATGGTTGGCTTCAATGGTATCTAGCCCTCTATCTTGAAGGGCATAGGCATTGACTTTGCCCAACAATCCGATATTGCGTCCCTCTTGGCGATGATAGATGATCATGCCCCCTTTTTGGGCAATAAGGCTCTGTGCATAGGCGAGTTGCTCTCCACAGTCACACTTTTTTGAACCAAGTGCATCTCCTGTAAGACACTCAGAGTGAACCCTGACAATAGGGGTATCCTCTAGCTGATCAGTAAAGATAGCAAGATGCTCTCTGTTTTGCTCTTTGAAGGCTTGGATATTAAATAGCCCATATTTTGTTGGTAGTTTTGCCACATTGGAAATTTCGATTGCTTTCATGGGCAAAATTATATCAGGTTGTTAATCAATTATAAATGTAATGGTGATAGAATAACATCAATAATCTATTAAAGGTGAAAATATGTTTACACGATTTCGACGAAAACGGATCAACCCAGTCCTTCGAGAGCTACTGCAAGAGACCCATCTTCGGGTGGATGATTTTATCTACCCTCTCTTTATCAAGAGTGGAGAGGGGATCAAAAAAGAGGTAGCCTCAATGCCAGGGGTTTATCAGATGAGTATCGATGAGATACTCAAAGAGTGTGAGAGTTTGAAATCTTTGGGGATATATTCGGTGCTTCTTTTTGGTATTCCTGATCTCAAAGATAGTGTAGGGAGTGATGCGATGTGTGAACATGGGATTATCGCCTCCTCTATTCGTGCGATCAAAGAGAAGCACCCTGATATGTTTGTGGTGACTGATCTCTGTTTTTGTGAATATACTGATCATGGGCATTGTGGGGTATTGGATCCTGTACTCAAGACAGTAGATAATGATATTACGCTTGATAATCTTGCAAAACAAGCAGTTATTCATGCCAAAGCAGGGGCGGATATGATTGCTCCTAGTGGGATGATGGATGGGATGATTACTGCTATTCGTGATGGATTGGATATGGTAGGGTTCTCGCATATTCCTATTATGTCCTACTCCACCAAATTTGCATCTGCCTACTATGGTCCATTTAGAGATGTGGCAGAGTCTGCACCCAGCTTTGGAGATCGACGAAGTTATCAGATGAATCCTGCCAATCGCAAAGAGGCGATACTAGAGAGTCTTGCAGATGAGAAGGAGGGAGCGGATATTTTGATGGTAAAACCCGCATTGGCATACCTAGATATTGTACGAGATATCAAGGAGAACTCCTCTCTTCCTTTGGCAGTTTATAATGTCAGTGGAGAGTATAGTATGCTCAAGATGGCAGCCAAGGCAGGAGTGATTGATTATGAACGGGTAGTGATGGAGACCATGCTAGGGTTCAAACGAGCAGGAGCTGATATTATTATTAGTTACCATGCCAAAGAGGTGGCAAGTTTACTTCAAGAAGATAGAGAGAGGGTCTAATTCTCTCCATCAATCTCCTTGGAGAGTTCAGCTAGTTGCTCAAGATAGGTATCTTCTCCCTTCTGTTTTGAGACAGGGAGTGATGCTTGTTCACTCTTTTTTGGTTCCTCTTTGTGATTTTTTTCGATCTCTTTGGAGAGTTCGATTTTCACCTTATCTGCGATATCAGCGATATTTTCAGTATTTGATTTTTTAGAGGCTTGTGGCGTTTTGGTTTCACTCTTGAGTGCCTCCTCCTCTAACTCATCTATATTATCTATCATAATTGAAGATGGTGGTAGTTGAGGCTCCTCTTGATCTCTCTTCTCTGTACTTTTATTATCATTGATATATTTATAACCATAGATGCTAAGTCCTGAGATCAACACTATCAAAACAATAATACCAATTATTTTTGGTAGTGCACTCTTCTCCTCCTCTTCATCAGAGGGGTTAAGTATTTGAGATTTATAGGCATCAGCAAAACTGGTCTCTTCATTTTGACTATTATTATCGAACACAGATGTCCTTTGTATTTATATGATAAATTTTATATTTTTTTTTTAATATTCTACTATTTTAACATAAAAATAGCTAAATCTTTTTTAAATCACCTTTTTTCATTATTTTGTACACATTTAGGAGTTTATCTGTTATAATTACATTACTTAACAAAAATTGATAGAAAAGGGAATACAAATGTTAGAATCGGCTTTTTTGTATTGGATGATGGGAATATTTTTCATCTTGGCAGTGTTGGTTTTGATCTTCTATACGATCGGATTTGAAAAGTTTATGCCTATAGTGGTGGTTGAGTCTCAGGAGGCATGGGTTGTTGACCGTTTGGGTAAAGATCGAGTTTTATATGAGGGGATCAATCGTATCTTACCAGGGCTTGATAAGATAGAGGCGAAGGTCTCACTAAAAGAGGAGGCGATTGATCCCCCTGCACAGACCATTATTACCAAAGACAATATCAGTATTACAGTAGATATGATTGCAATGGTCAAGGTTATTGATCCTCTCAAAGCGATTATGGATGTTGCTGATTATAAAGAGGCAGTAAAGAGTTTAATCATGACAGGTACAGTAGATATTATGGGGAAGATGGAGCTTAAAGAGATTCAGACAAACTTAGAGAGTATCTCTAAAAAAGTGCTTAATCATGTAGAAGAGGATAGTCAGCGTTGGGGTGTGCATGTGACACAGGTACGGTTTGAGAGTGTGGGATACTCTGATGATATCAAAAAATCGATGGAGCAGATCACCGTAGCAGAAAACAAAAAAAAGGCGATGATCACAGAGGCAGAGGCCAAAAAGAAGACCGCTCAGCTTGAAGCTGAAGCACTACTGCATAAGATTGAAATTCTTCAAAAGAATATGCCCGATATGAGTAATGATAAGATTTTAGAGTTTACCAAATCATTGGATTATATCAACTCTATGAAGAACCTCTCCTCCTCTGAGAATGCCAAATTTGTTATCTACCCCTCTGATGTGCAAAATGGCATGGATAAGATAATGAGTACAGAGTATATGAGTCAAGCGATGAACAACAAAAACTCATAAAAGATGAACAACAAAAACTCATAAAAAAGGAGTTTGAATGTTTTTTTTTAGTAAAATGGTAGAAGAAAAAAGAAAGAAGGTAGAAAAAGGAATGTTTTTTATTACAGGAATGTCGACATTTACATGGATTTTATTGGCGTATGTGGTTCTACATGTTGGACCTGAGTATATCCCGTTTTTAAAAGGAATTACCCTTGATACAATGGTATTAACACACCACTTCTCAGCTGACAGTAGCCGTGATTTGATTATTGAGGTAAAAGATCTTTTCTTAATTGTGGGATCATTGGCTCTCTTTGTGGAGATCTCTAAAGCCGCTACTTCACGAGCTTTTGGTGCGACAGAGACGCTACTTAGCTTTGTGGTTGCTGTGGTCTTCGTGGTGCTTTTCTTTATGGTACATTGGGCTCAAAATCCAACCTTTATGGTATTGGCATTGATGTCATTTATTGATGCGACAGGTGGATTTATTATTGAACTCAATGCGGCTAAGCGAGATTTTAGTATAGGTTAATGTTGGACTATACATTACTCAGAAAAGGTGCTTATCTTCCTTGCGAAGATGAGTATATTATTGTTGGAGATGTTCATGGATGTATCGATGAACTTCGCCAACTGCTTCTTCAAAATGGTTTTCATATCAATCAAGATGGATTGATTGATCCAGACTCCTCCTCTAAATCTATTATACTACTTGGTGATTTTGTTGATAAAGGTAGCGAAAAAAAGATAGCACAAACCATTGAGTTTATCTACCAAAACTATTATCATCTCAATAGAGATAAATCACGATTCTATCTGATTATGGGGAACCATGAGGATATGATCTATCGATATATTACAAATGATCCCTCATTAGATATCAAATCACCAAAGCGACAAGAGGAGAAGAGGAAGTACTATAATAGTGCCGATCTTTTGGAGAGGGATAGCGAACTAAAAGAGAAGTTCTTGATGCTTCATAGAGAGTCTTTCCCTTGGTTAAAATATCTTTATGATGAGCATTTCTCTGTTACTTTGACCCATGCTCCTTGCCAAGAGCAGTATTTGGCAAAAGATAATGCCGATGCGTATAAAAAGATGATCAAATCAGTCTCTCGTAGCAAAAATCCCAATCGTACACTAGATGAGTTGATCCCATATCTTCATCAAGAGGCAAAAGAGAACCAACACTATCATGTTTTTGGACACCTCTCTCAGCCCAATATACGACAATACAAAAACAAAATCTGTATCGATACCTCTGCTATTTATGGAAATAGACTTAGCTGTTTGCTACTCAAAGAGAGAGCGTTGGATTTTGATTCAACTCCTTTTTTGAATCAACAAAAAAGTGCTACTCAGCAGTACAATCTACTCTTTGATTTTGCATATTAACTTCTTTATAAAAATTTAATGGTAAAATATTCAGCTTAAAACAGAGATCACTTACCCATGTAAAATGCTACGAGCTAAGTGACAATTAGGAAATCCATAATGAGACATTTTTTAAGTTTAAAAGATTTCAGCAAAGATGAACTTTTAGAGATGATAGCCTTAGCCCAAAAGATCAAAGCTCAGAGCAAAGCCAAAAATTTTGTTCCTTACCTTGAGAAGCAAACTTTGGGAATGATCTTTGAGAAGAGTTCTACCCGTACTCGTGTTAGCTTTGAGACAGGAATATATCAGCTTGGTGGGATAGGGCTTTTTTTGTCTGCCAATGATATTCAATTAGGGCGTGGAGAGCCGATGAAAGATACCTCTAGGGTTATCTCTCGTATGGTAGATATGGTAATGATCCGTACCTTTGAGCAGGAGAAGTTAGAGGAGTTTGCCCACTACTCCAAGGTTCCCGTCATTAATGGACTAACCGATAGCTATCATCCTGTGCAGATTATGACAGACTATCTTACAATATTGGAGTTTGGTATCAATACCCCAATTGTTGCCTATGTGGGAGATGGTAACAATATTACCCATTCATGGTTAATGTTGGCTGCCAAGTTGGGATTTGAGTTGCGTGTTGCTACCCCAAAAGGGTATGAGTGTAATCCTCTCATTGTCAGCAAAGCACTAGAGTTTGCACAGCAAAGTGGTGCCAAGATCACCTTTGGGCATGATCCAAAAGTTGCCGTTGCAGGGGCTAATGTGGTGACAACTGATACATGGGTATCCATGGGGCAGGAGGATGAGAAAGAGGAGAGAATTCGTGCCTTTGAGGGGTATATGGTTGATGCCTCATTGATGGATCTTGCTCAAGGGGGTGCAATTTTTTTACACTGCCTACCTGCCTATCGAGATTATGAGGTGAGTGAGGAGGTTTTTGAGTTGCACGCAGAGGAGATTTTTCGCGAAGCAGAGAATCGTCTACATACCCAAAAGGGGATCATGGTCTGGTTAGATCAGCACCGTAACGATTAAATGGTTGATACAAAACAACGGTTTAATCTCAATATTGTGTTATTATATAAAAAAGGAAAAAGAGAGCCAAATGAGCAGTATCGATTTTGAGAAATTCTCCAAATATTCAAAACCAGGACCACGCTATACCTCCTACCCTACGGCATTGGAGTTCAACAGTGACTTTAGTTATGATAGCTATATTGAGTTTTTAGAGAACTCAACAGAGAATCTTTCGCTCTATGTACATCTCCCCTTTTGTCGAAGTGCCTGTTATTTTTGTGGGTGTAATGTTGTCTTTACCTCCAAAGAGGAGAAGTTGAGCCGATATATCACCTATCTTAAAAAGGAGATCGATATTTTAGCTGAACATATCGATACCTCTCGTGAGGTGACACAGTTTCACTTTGGAGGGGGAACCCCTACCTATTACAAAGCATTTGAACTAGATGAGATTGTTAGCTATATCAAATCCAAATTTCCAAACTGGAGCAGTGATGCCGAGATTAGTTGTGAGATAGATCCTCGTTTTTTCAATGAGGATCAGATGCAGGTCTTTCAAAAGCATGGATTTAACCGTATCAGTTTTGGGGTGCAAGATCTCGATGAGAAGGTGCAAAAAGAGATTCATCGTATTCAACCGTTGCAACTTACCAAAAATGCTGTGGAGTTAGCAAGAAAGTATGGGATCAACTCTATCAATGTAGATTTTATTTATGGCTTACCTTATCAAAGTTTGGAGACTTTTAAGCAAACATTAGCACTCTCAACAGAGCTTAACCCTGATCGGGTGGCGGTCTTTAACTATGCACATGTTCCTTGGCTTATGCGTACCATGCGTAAATTTGATGAGACTACCTTGCCTACTCCTGAGGAGAAACTCAAGATCTTCAAATATACCATCGATTTCTTTGAATCTCATGGATATAAGATGATCGGAATGGATCACTTCGCCAAACCAGAAGATGAGCTTTTTGGGGCTATAAAGAAGGGTGAACTTCATCGAAATTTCCAAGGCTATACTACCAAAGGGGGAGCCAACTTGGTAGGTATTGGTCTAACGAGTATTGGTGAGGGGAGCCAATACTATGCACAAAATAGCAAAGATATGCACGCCTATGAAACAGCACTTGATGAGGGCAAACTCCCTTTTGAACGGGGTGTGGTATTGAGTGATGATGACTACCTACGCAAAGCAGTTATTATGGAGTTGATGGCAAACTTTCATATTGATATCAAGCGAGTAGAGCGGGAGTTTGAGATCGATTTTTTTGCCTATTTTGCAGAGGCTATTGAGGCACTTCAAGAGTTTGTAGAGGCTGATTTGATGAGTATTGATAGCGATGAGATTCGAGTAAGCCCAACAGGTTCACTATTGATCCGAAATATCGCCATGCCTTTTGATGCCTATATGCAAAAGTACACCCAGAGCCAAAAGACATTCTCCAAAACAGTTTAAATCCTTTTATCAAAACAAGAGTAACGTATCTCACTTAAGTTACATTACTCTGCTTCACACTACTCTTCTCTTTAGTACCACTCTCTTTTTTGTCAAGGAAAGATAAATTTTTTTGACAAACTCTATTGATAATACTAAATAAACCAAAAAAATATCAAGAAAAAATGAGCATAATAGTTATCTTTTTTTTGAAAATTTACAATTTTTTCTATCTTTAATTGTCTTTATCTCTAAAAGGTGCTAATATATTTATATTAGCAAAAATTATAATTATTTCTTTAAAAAATGAATTTAAATGAAGTAATAATAATTATAACTTTAAAAAATAGGAGGAAGCATGAAGTTAGGTTTTTTAGTCGATCTTAACCTTTGCATGGGTTGTAAAGGGTGTGAGGTTGCCTGTAAAGTTGAAAATGAAGTGCCACTTAGTTCGTGGCGTCTGCGTGTGAAGTATATCGATATAGGAACATTTCCAGATACATCAAGGAGCTTTACTCCTCTGCGTTGCAACCACTGCGAAAACTCCCCATGTGAGAGAATCTGCCCAGTATCGGCACTACACTACCTAGATAATGGGATTGTTAATATTGACAGTTCTCGATGTATTGGTTGTGCAGGGTGTATGATGGCATGTCCTTATGGAGCAATTTATATGGATCCAGAGTCAAATACAGCTGATAAGTGTACATTCTGTGCACATAGAGTTGAGAGCGGAATGATGCCAGCTTGTGTGGTTGCTTGTCCTGTAGAGGCCAATATATTTGGTGATGTAGAGGATGAGACCTCTCATATCTCAAGATATATTATGGAGCATCAAGGTGCTGTTCAGGTACGTAAGCCAGAGAAGCATACCAATCCAAAACACTTCTATGTTGGCGGAGGGAATCAGACACTTAATCCTTTGGCTCATGAGAGAATTGAGGGGCATGGGTTATTTAATAACATCACACATTTAGATGCCATAGGAGACCCTCATCACTCTATTTTAGATAGATTTATTGCCCCTATTTTTGGAGGTCATAATGAGCATTTAGGAGATGAGAGCTTTTTGGATATGCCAAATAATATAGATGAAGATCATAAATCTCATAAAGAAGGAGGAGACCACTAATGGATCACGGTACAGTTATAGAAGCAACCAAAGCTGTTGTAACAATGGATGTTGCTCTCCCTGGCATAATCTGGGGTTGGATGATTACACTAAATATGTGGGCAAAAAGTATCGGTACAGGTGTTATTCTTGTTGGTGCTTTTTTACTCTATAGACACAAAAAAGAGGCGATGCCCAATCTTCGTTGGATGATGCCTCTTATCTCATTTATTGCGTTGAATGTTTTTTTACTCTTTACGCTTTTAGACCTTCACCAGCCATTGAGAATGGTTAATATCTTCTTACATCCACACTGGACATCGGCTATTACTGTTGGTGCATGGATGGCTTCAATCTTTACAGGGTTGGTTACATTAATGTTAGCTATTAGTGCATTAGAGAGATTTCCTGATTTTGGTCGTCATAGCAGAGTAGCTAAAACCCTAAGAGAAAAATCTTATTTATATGAAAAGCTCTTTCCTTTTGTAGTATTTTTAGCTCTCCCTGTTACGATGTATACGGCTGTTATTATGGCTGAAGCGAGTGCAAGAGAGTTATGGACAGCTCCAGCTGAGTTGGTTCAGATG
>CAZEUB010000078.1:0-31992 GCA_964515605.1 uncultured Sulfurovum sp.
TTAGCATAGGACTCAAAAAAATCTGCTGGTGGCTCATTTTCACTCAGTAGAAGCTTGTTGGCATAGCGTGATTTAAAGAGGGTACTATAGATTCTATTAAACTCCTTATGCACCTCTTTGTCTTTGGCTTTGAACTGCTCCTCGGTTATCTCCTCTAGGGGAATAGAGGCGGTAGGAGAGTTCTCATCCTCCTCTCTTGTAGAGAGATTCTCATCTCGATAATCCCATAGATTGGCTTTGGCACCAAAAGTAAAATCAGGAATTGTATGCGCACGAGAGATAACAGGTACTTTTAGCTCTTTGGCTATTCGGTGCAAGGGGTAGTGGGCTGATTTGTTATCTGAAGCATCAATAATAAAGTCAACACCGCTTACAATCTCTCTGGCATTCTCTTTGTTGATCCCCTCATCAAATGTACTGATTTTAGCAAAAGGGTTCACCTCAAGCAGACGCTTTTTACCTGCTTCCACCTTTTTCATGCCAATCGTAGAGATGGTACAGAAGTGCTGACGATTGATATTGGTTAGTTCAAAAATATCAGGATCGACTAGTGTGATATTGCTCACCCCTCCACGGACAAGCTGTTCAGAAGCAATCCCTCCCGTTCCTCCAACCCCAATGACTGCTACACGGGCATTTTTGATTCTCTCTTTCTCTGAATCGGTAAAGATCATAGAGGATCTAAACCATAACATCTCATAAAACTCTTCTTCGGTGATATTAATAGACATACTAGCCTCTCCTTAAATAGATATTGTTAAAAGTTAAAATTTGAACATTATACTTAAATATTTTTTAAATATGAATTGTAGGAGAATAAATATTTTTTAGGAGATATGGATCAATAATAAACAAAAATAAATATTATTTAATACTCTTTTAGGTATTCTTCTGAAAAATTATGAAAATAAGATACTTAGAGGAAAAAAATTATCCAAAAATAAAGTATCTTTAAAATATAATATTACTATAGGTTTTTTATTTAAAATAAAGGTTTTAAGATTGAAAAAGATAACCATTGCCATTCACTATCATGAAAACTCCTATGCCCCCAAATGGGTTGAGTATTGTCAAGAGCATCATATCGATTATAAGTTGGTAAACTGTTATGATTCAGATATTATTGAACAACTTCAAACTTGTGATGCTTTGATGTGGCACTGGGGACACTCAGATTACAAAGCACAACTCTTTGCAAGAGAGTTGATTGGGGCATTAGAGGCAAATGGTTTCCCTGTCTATCCCAATGCACAAGCTTCATGGTATTTTGATGATAAGTTAGGGCAGAAGTATCTTCTTGAGAGTATTGGTGCACCGCTGGTTGAGAGTTACGCATTTTATGATAAAAGCTCTGCTATAGAGTGGGTCAATCAGACCACCTTTCCCAAGGTATTTAAACTACGAAACGGTGCAGGTTCTCACAATGTTCAACTCATCAAGAGCCGATCCCAAGCCATAAGCTATATCAACAGAGCTTTTGGTAGAGGATTTCAAGCCAATCATCGTGGCGCAGTTCTTGCAGATAAGTGGTGGCACTTCAAGAGAGATAGGAGTCTTAAGAGCTTTTTGAATATCAGTCGAGGTATCTATCGCTATCTGATTCCTCACAAAAAAAACCGAGAGCTTCCTAGAGAGCGAAACTATCTCTATGCCCAAAAGTTTATCGAAAATTGTGATCATGATATTCGGGTTTTTGTTATTGGTGATCGTGCCGTAACCAAAAAGCGTTTTGTTCGAGAGGATGACTTTCGAGCATCAGGGAGTGGTCGCATGACATGGGATATCGATCAAGTTCCCAAAGAGTGTGTCGAGATGGCGTTTGAGATACGAGAAAAATTGGGTATGCCCTCTATTGCATTTGATTTTGTGATGGATCAAGGTGAGCCAAAGATTGTTGAGATCAGTTATGCTGCCTCTGAGCGAGGATTTCCTGACTGTCCAGGGTATTGGTGTCGTGATCTTAGTTGGAAGCGAACCCCTTTGCGTGTGGAGTATTTTATTATCGAAGATCTCCTAAAGCGATTAGAGTAAGAGATAAGAAGAGATGAAGAAGCGTCGTATTGTTTTTGTCATTCATGCCCTGAATATTGGAGGAGCTGAGCGGACTATTGTTAATCTACTCAAGCATATCAGTCGAGATAGATATGATATTCATCTGGTTGTTTTTAGGGCAACGGGTGCTTTTATGAAGGAGATTCCTTTGGATATAACCCTTCATGATTTGGGTGTCTCCTCTGCCAAAAGAGGGATGATTCCTTTGGTACGGCAACTCTATAGGCTCAAGCCTGATATCCTCTTTTCAGGTATTGGTTATCTTAATGCACTGCTTAGTCTCTTGATCCCTCTGATCAATCTAACTATCAAAAAGCCCATTCATTGGATCGCTAGAGAGACCAGTATCGTAAGTATTATTATTCAAAATGAGCGATTTACCAAGCTCTTTGCATGGCTCTATCGTCACAGTTACAAAAATTTTGATACCATCATCTGTCAATCTCACTACATGAGAGAGGATCTCTCCAAAAATTATGCTATCCCTCAAGAGAAGATGGTTATCATCAACAATCCTGTAGATATAGATAGGATAGAGCAGTTATCTCAAATGCCTATAGAGCATCATTTTGATCCTCAGAAGATTAATCTTCTGGCTGTTGGGGCATTAAGGGGGGTGAAGCGTTTTGATCAGCTTTTAAAGGCATTCTCTTCTTTGGATGATCGTTATCGATTAACCATTGTAGGGGGTGGGAGCAAAGAGGCAGAACTCAAAGCCTATGCCGTTGAGCTTAAGATTGAGCAATCAGTCTGTTTTGTGGGGCATCAATCAAACCCCTATGCTTATATGCATGGTGCGGATCTTTTGCTTTTGACTTCTGAATATGAAGGGTTTCCCAATGTACTCCTTGAGGCCAATAGTTGTGGCATACCTGTTATGGCTTTTGATTGCCCTGGTGGGGTATCGGAGATTGTGCAAGAGGGCATTAATGGTGAGCTGATCCCTTGTCAAGATATTGAAGCACTTACCAAGAGGATTGCCTCTTTTGATAAATCACACTACCCCCCCGAGAGGCTCCATGCCTATGTTGCTCAAAACTACCGTATGGATAAGATTATTAAAGCCTATGAAGCGGTACTTGTCTGATGGATATACTACTTTTTGTCCTCTATTTTCTCTCACTGATTTTTCTCTTTCGCTATATTGTGATGGATGTCTCCTTTGGGTGGAATATTCGTTCTGTCTTTTTGATCTTTTTTTTGATACAGTATCTTCTGGTTCCTCTGTTATTTATTCTCAATGAGAATATCCTCTTTTTGTCATTCTCTCCGCCAGATCTGAAGGTAACCTCTCATGGGCTAGAGCACTTCTATAGCTTTGAATCCTTTGCGTTGGTGGCTATCTTTATCAGCTTCTTTTTTGTAGGAACATGGAGTGTCAATGAGCATGTCGCTCACTCCTACCAACTCAAAGAGCGATCGATTAGACTCTTCTCACGTGAGGTCAATCTACTCTTTTTAATGGGACTCTTTTTGGCACTGCTCTCTCTGGTCTCTCTCTTTTTGTATGCTAGTTCTTTTGGAGGAATTGAGCGTGCTGTAGAGGTAGCTGCTCGGGTTCGTTCTGGTTATGGTAGTGAGGTTTGGTTAAATTCACGATTTATCTTTATGAAACGCCTGATTCCCTTTTCGATGTTGGGCATTGTGATCTTTTTTCTTTTGGAGAGACGAGAGGGGTTTTGGGTTTGGGTACTCTTTTATCTCTCTTTGGGGGTTACACTCTTTTCTAAATTTGTACTCTTCAAAGGAAAGCAAGGGATACTTGCACTTATACTGCTTTATCTTTTTTATCTCTCTTTGAAAAACAAAAAGAGCTATTTTCTTCACTTTGGAATCTTCTTTGTTGCAGCGATCTTTTTGTTACCTGCACTAGATATCTATCTTGATACAAAAAAATTTGAACTTCCTGAGGTGAGTAATCTTCTGCAACAGCTTCTAAGTATGTTTACCTTTTTGAATTTTGATCAAGTCTCACTAGAGTTTGCCCTGCGTAAAAGTTATGATTTCGCCTATTTCCAAGACTTTATTTGGGGATTGGGTGGATCTTATCTTCCTCAATCTTGGCTGAGTAGCTTTAGTAGTGTAATTTATCAAAATACCTACTTCTTCTATGGATACGAACACCTTACTGTTCCTCCTGGAGTGGTGGGGTTTGGATATTATAATTTAGGCGTTTTTGGAGTGGTTTTGATGGGATTTTTCTCTGGTTTTTTGGTCAAAAAGATTGATCTATTTTTTGTAAACTTGCTACACTACAATCCTCGATTGATTATGGCGTATGCCTTTGTTATGACACAGACATTTACTTGGGTACGAACAGGTATTCCAAAGTATGCCTTCTACAATACCAGTATGACGGTTCTCTTTTTGGTTATTTTATGGGGTTATAGTCGCGAGAGTGTTGAGGTGGATGCCCATGCGTAGTATTACTTTTTTGATCAACTCTTTGGGTAATGGTGGGGCTGAACGGGTTATTTTGGCTCTCTCCAAAGCTTTTTTGGCAGAGGGGAGAGAAGTAAGAATTATCTCTCTCTCAAAGAGTCGTGCCTATGATCTGCCACAAGGAGTTGAGGTTATCTATCTCTCTAATATCTATGATGAAAATAGCTCATCAACCCAGAGGATGTTGATGATCCCTCTCTATGCTTGGCGACTTAAACAAGTGATCAAAAAGCATCAAATCACTTTAATCCAGAGTCACCTCTTTCGATCCAACTATGTCAATATCCTTAGTCGTCTTTTGGGTGCTAAGCACCAAGTGGATATTGTCAATCATAGTGTTGCTTCTCGTTTTGTTAATGGGGGATTTTCTGGAAAATTTAATCTATTTTTGATGAAGCATCTCTACCCAAAGTCCGATACTATTGTGACCATCTCCCATCGTATGCTTTATGATCTCAATCAGCTTTTTAGCCTGAACAATACCAAAGTAGTAATTCACAATCCCTATGATATCAAGATGCTTTTAAGTGAAAAAGATGAGAAGATTGTTGAGTTTGATTTTGACAAAGATCGATACTATCTTATTACAGTAGGACGATTGATCGATCTAAAGCAGTATGATAATCTAATAGAGATCATGCCAAGACTACCCAAAGAAGTTGAGTTGATTATGTTAGGAGAGGATGGTGGGGCTTTGCCCAAACTCAAGAGACAAATAGAGGCACTAGGATTAGAGGATCGGGTACACCTCTTGGGGCAAGTTGCCAATCCATTTAAGTTTCTTCAATCAGCAGACCTATTTGTTTTGACCTCTCGCACTGAGGGGTTTCCCAATGTCCTAATCGAAGCGATGCTTTGTCATACTGCGGTAGTATCGAGTGACTGTATTAGTGGACCACGTGAGATACTTGCACCAAAAAGTGACCCTCTCTATCAACTCCAATCAGGTATAGAGGAGGCGGAGTTTGGACTGCTCTATCCTGTAGGGGATCTTGAAGCATTGCAATCTGCTATTTTGAAGCTTTATCATAATCCTCTGCAACAAAAGCAGTATGAACAAAAGGCATATAGACACGCCTTGAGCTTTGCGGTTGAGATTGTGATGAAAGCCTACAAGAGGATTTTGGAGGAGAGAAGATGAGAGAAGAGTGGATAGTGAGTATACTCATTGGCATTATAGGAATCGCTTCATGGCAGGGGGTTAAGTATTATGAGATGCACGCTCCTATAGAGATAGAGATTACCAAAGAGAGCATAATACCCCAAGAGTCTATGGAGAGTATGGATCAAAATAGAAAACTCAATAAGCAACCTTCTGCTACCTCTATAGATCTCTCCAGAGAGAAACTCCCCCCCAAGAATCTACCAATTCCTGCATTTCCTGATGCCAAAGGGGGAGGAGCTGGTGCCAAAGGGGGACGTGGAGGGAAGGTCTATTTCGTAACCAATCTCCATGATCGAGGGGTAGGAAGTCTGCGTTATGGATTGGAGAAGATCAAAGGAGCAAGAACCATTATCTTTCGAGTTGGAGGCTATATTCATCTTGACTATCCTATTGTTGTCAATAATGATGGCTTTATTACCATTGCAGGGCAGACAGCTCCAGGAGATGGCATTACCCTAACTACTGTCAATTCCAAAGAGCCTGTATTGATCTTCCGACATACTCATGATATTATTTTGCGATATCTGCGTATCCGAAAAGGGGGAACAAAAGCCCATGGACAGCATGGATCAGGATTGGTGATCTCTCGTGGGGGAGAGAATATTATGGTCGATCACTGCTCGGTCAGCTGGACAGGAGATGACAATATCAATATCTGGGCAAATGCCTCAGGCAAGGAGGGATTACGAAACATCACCATCCAAAACTCTATCTCTGCTGAGGGGTTAAACTATGGACACCCAGGGACAAGTCTCATTGTGGGTGGATCGGCTCATGTTGAGAAGATGAAAGATATCTCTATTCATCATAATCTCTTTGCCAATAATAAAAATCGAAACCCCTTGCTCAAAGTTGCTACAGGAGATATTGTTAATAATATTATCTACAACTGGAGCTGGTGGGCAACAGGTATTGGGGGTGGAATCAAAGTAGATATTATAGCCAATCGTTACAAAGCAGGTCCAATTACAACCAAACAAGGACGTGGGGAGATTGTCTTTAAACCCTATAACCCTTTGGCCAAACGCCCTGAAGCTACGGGAGTAGAGGGGGATCCCTCTATCTATTTTAGAGATAATGTGGGTCCACACAATCCAGATTGGCATCAGGATGGATGGGAGGGCATGATGGAGCGAGTCAATAATTTTTGGGGATATCCTGTGATAGATGGCAAACCTACCCGATGCAAACTCTCTACACAATATCGAAGAGAATCACCTCGTTATCAACCATACCCTATTCATATAGACAGAGTGAGTGATCTTGAAGAGAAGCTTCTAGCCTCCCATGGTGTGGGTGCTAGTCAACGATTGGGCGCTGATGGTTCATGGATTGATAATCGTGATTTGGTAGATCAGAGAATTATTCGTGAGTATTATGAAAATCAAGGAAAATTGGTTCAAACCGTTGATGATGTAGGGGGATGGGTTGTCTATAAAGAGGGGATCTATAGTTATATTCCTGAAAAAAAGTTTATTCAAAATCTTAAGAGGTATCAGCTCAATGGTGGCAAACCTTATCAAGATAGTGACGAGGATGGTATGCCAGATATTTGGGAAGATCGATACCACCTAAATAAACACAAAAAAGAGGATGCAATAGAGGATAGAGATGGGGATGGATATGACAACTTAGAGGAGTTTTTAAATGGTACAAAACCTTAAAAATATGCTTTTTTATATATAAAAATAAATATTACATAACATTTAATGTTGTATAATATTGAAAAAATAAACTATTAAAGGAATAGAAGTGAATAGTAAAATGGAATCATATACATATAAAGAGAGTCAACTCTCCTATATCAATAGTATGGTTGGAGGGAATAGTATCTTTTTTTATAGATTTTTTGATATTTTATTCTCTTTGACTGCAATTATTCTCTTCTCTCCACTGCTTTTGATAGTGGCTATTATTTTAAAATTAACCAATGATGATGATATCTTCTACCGACAAGAGCGTATCGGTAAAGGGGGAAGAGCCTTTTTTGTCTATAAGTTTACAACCATGATTAAAAATAGTGAAAATATGGGAAGTGGTACCATTACTGTAAAAAATGACTCAAGGGTTTTTCCTTTTGGAAAATTTTTAAGGAAAACAAAGATCAATGAACTTCCTCAGCTTTTTAATATTCTAAAAGGGGATATGAGTATTGTAGGTCCAAGACCTCTGCCTATGGAGCGATATCAAACCTACTCTGACTCAGTCAAGCAGAGTATTAATTTGGTAATGCCAGGTCTCTCAGGAGTAGGTTCCATTCTTTTTCGTAATGAGGATGAGATTCTCTCTCGTGTTGAGGATGAGGATAAAGTACGATTTTATGATGAGATCATCTCCCCTTATAAAGGAAGAGTAGAGACATGGTTTGTGGCAAACCAGAGCCTCTATCTCTATTTTATGGTAATTTTTATGACCATATTTATTGTTGTTTTCCCCAATATGGAGGTAAATTATCAAAAAATATTTAGAGGATTACCAGAAGAACCTCAGGAGCTCAAAGGGATTTTGTAGCTAAACTACTTATAATCCTCTTTGTAGTTATCTAGTGTTGATTGATACTCTTTCCATTGACCAATATCATGCCATGACTTCTCTGCGACAGGGAAGACTCCTACTTTGCCACTTTTTTTGACCTCCTCAATAAGATCGGTTATGTGATAGAAGGTCTCTTTAGGAATCTTTTTGATAACATCTGGTTCAAGAATATACATTCCTGTATTGACCTGAAAAGTATAGTCGGGTTTCTCTATCATACTATTTAGACTTCCCCCTTTTTCCGTTTTGATCACGCCATAAGGGATATTGAGATGTTTTAGAGCAGAGACGATGGTAATATCATTATTGCTCTCTTTGTGATAGTTGTAAATCTCTGCATAGTCATCCTCGATAATAATATCACAATTAGAGACAAAGATAGTTTTTTCTAGCTTCTCTTGGATTAGATAGAGGCTACCAATCGTTCCTAGGGGTTGATCTTCGGTAAAATAGTTTAAGCGACAGGTTGGGGACTCTTTGCTCTTTAGATAACTCTCTATCATCTCTGCTTTATAGTTTACTGAGATATAAAAATCTTTGATTTGGTATTGCATAAAATTATCTATAATAACCTCAATAATGGGACGCTCTCCTATAGGCACAAGAGGTTTTGGGATAATATTGGTAATGGGCTTAAGTCGACTCCCTTTGCCTCCTGCCATAATGACCACCTCCACATCTAGGCTCTTTTTCACCTTTTGAGCTGAAAAGAGTTTATCCCAATAGTGAATATCGATTAACTTATACTCTTTATTAACCACAGGCATACAGACAATACGTCTCTCAATCATCAATTTTTTAATCTTCTCAATAGAGTCCTCCTCATGAGCTACTAAGATATTTTTTCTCATAATTGATTTAATTTCTGTTTTATTAATATCTATATTATCCAAAATAGCTCTTCTAATGTCACCAATACTTAACAGCCCAATAAAAGTATGATTATCAAGAACAACCAAAAGATTAATCTTGACATCATTCATAACTTTGAGTGCTTCAATAATTTTGCTTTGAAGGGATATGGTATTGGGATATTGTTGATAAATTATTTCTCTATTTTTTGACATTTTTCTTAGACTGCCTTTTGAAAACTTTATAAAAAATATTTTACTCTTTTGTTTTAAAAAGATAGCTAAGTTATTAAATTGTTTTTTTAAGAATAAGCATCAATCAGTGCTTTTTTGGTCTCATAAGGGGTGATAAAATCCAATATCTCTCTACTTTTTTGGTTATTTATCTCTAAATTATCATAGAGTCTTGTATAAATTTTAGGCTTCAATATTTGTAGTAGTCGAGAGAAAAGAGGGATTTTGGGCAGATAGATCTTTTTGTTTTGTGCCAATGCCAGAGATTTTATAAGTTCTGTTGTTGAGATGGAGTGATCATCACTAACCAAGAATATCCCCTCTTTTTGAGATTGAATAACCCTATGAATAAGTGCTGTTAGATTTTTAATATAGATAAAACTTCTTCTATTCTCTATCCCTCCCAAAGGAAGCAGGGGAGTTTTTTGGATAAGAGAGAGAAGTGATTGAATATTTCCTGGTGCTTGATACCCATAGATCATAGGAGGGCGAATGATAGAGATAATAAAATTTTCATCTTGAAGTAACTGAAGCTCTTTTTCTGCTTGTAGTTTACTTTTGCCATAATGAGTAGAGGGGTTAGGAGAGGTATGCTCATCGATATAGGTTACCTCTTCACCATATACCGCAATGGAGCTAATAAAAACAAACTCTCTGACCCCATGCTCCTTGGCTCTTTTGGCAAGAGAGAGTGGATAGGCGACATTGATCTCATAATATTTCTCATAGGGATGATCTATCTTTTGGTGTACCAATGCTGCTGTATGAAGCACGGTATCTACACCTGTAAAATCGATCTTCTCAATAGCTCTCTGTTGTAAAGAGAAGTTGACAAATTGGTATTGATTTTTGTATGCTTTGATAAATGATCTTCCAAGATATCCGCTACTTCCTGTTACTAAGATTCTCATGCAATAATCTCCTCAATACTTCTTAGATACCGATCAAAGACAATCTGTTCATCAAACTCTCTAATCATCTTCTCTCTGCCCCTTTTGCCCATTATTTGACGCTCCTCTTCTGAGAGATTAAGCATTTTCTTTAGTTTTTGGGCAAGATCTTGGCTATTTTTTACCTCACATAGATAGCCATTAACCCCATCATCAACCACCTCTTTACACCCAACAACATTGGTGGTGACAATAGGTTTCTCCATAGAGGATGCCTCTAAAAGACTTCGAGGTGTTCCCTCTCGATAAGAGGGCAGTACGACACAATTGGCTTGGGCGATAATGGTATCTACTCTATCACTCACTCCTAAGTAGTCAATTAACCCCTCCTCAATCCACTCCGTTAGCTCCTCTTTGCTAATAGCTGTTTTGTTGGCACTATCCAATGCCCCTAAGATCTGAAACGCAACCTCTTTATACTCTTTTTTGATGATTTTTATCGCTTCTATATACTCATAGATCCCTTTATCTTTAAGGAGTCTTGCAATAAACAAAAAGCGAAATGGATGGTTGTCCTTTTGGTTAACAGGAGCAAACTTTTGAAGATCAATACCACTTCCTGGAAGTAGTGCCGTTTGTCTTTTTTCAATCAGATGATTATCCAAAAAGAGACTTTGATCATCTCTGTTTTGAAAAAAGATGCGATAGGCACCCTTTTGTGAAAATTTATAGAGCTGTTTGAGGATAGATGTTAATGGGCTTTGGGTAATAAAGAGTGTGCCTAGCCCTGCAATATTATTAATCACGGGTTTACCTAGCAGCTTGGCTGCTAAAGTACCATAGATATTAGGCTTGACGGTAAAATGGAGTATCACATCAGGATCAATCTCTTTGTAGGCTTTGTAGAACTCATAGAGTGTCTGTAGGTCACTTAGTGGATTGGTACCTTTTCTATGAATGGTAATCTCAAAATAGTCAAACTCCTCCTCAATTTTTTTGCGGTAGAGATCTTTTTGCTCAGAATTTTGCTCCTCTGATGAGATGGATTGATCGCTAGAGGAGACAAAGATAACGCTATATCCCTTTTGTTTGAGTGCTTTTGCTAAACCCAGTCGCATGTTCCACGCATAAAATGCTAAGGGTTGAGCAATAACTATTTTTTTCATATGCTACTCCCAGAGTTTTTTGTAATTTTATCATAAAAAACAATCTAAACTGTTTTTTTATATTATTATCTCTATTTTTTGCTTATCTCATCACGATTGGTATTGAGAATAAGACCTGTATTTTTAAACTCATGCTGTTTAATCATCTGTTCAAGGTTGCTCAAGAATGATTTTTTGGTAAAGTTCTCTCGAATAACAATAAGGTTAATGTCACTAAACTGCATAAGATAGAGAGTATCGGCTACCGTGCTAAAAGGAGCTGCATCAATAAAGATATAATCATAACGATTCTGTAGATGTCCTAGTAGTGATTTGAGTCGATCTGAGAGAATTAACTCTGAGGCATTGGGTGCAATAGGACCTGCGGGAATAATATCCAACCCCTTGTGTGCGGTAGAGAAGATTATCTCTCCTAGTGTATTTTTCCCATTGAGATAGGTACTTAAGCCAAACTCATGATCAATCTCAAAAAATTTATGCAGACGTGGTTGATAGAGATCCAGGTCAATCACGATAGATTTATATCCTGCAATTTGAAAAATACCACTTAGGTTCGCTGCAATGGTGGTTTTGCCCTCTTTTTCGATACTTGAGGTAATCAAGATGGTATTGCCCTTCTCTTTTTTGCTAAGAAACTGTAGTGTCGTTCGAATATTTCTAAAGCTTGAGGTGATATTGGATTGAAGATTATTAAATACCTCTAGTCTAATATTCTGTTGATAGAGCATGGTAATAACCCCATATATTGGTAGAGATGAGATACTCTTAACATCTTGTAGATTTTGAATCTTATCAATCAAGAGATTACGCAGGTAGGCAATAAGCATGGCTACAATCAGTCCTAAAACAAAAGCAATACTTAGAACCATCGCTTTTTTGGGTTTGATTGGATGTGTATTAGAGTAGGCTCTATCAATAATCTCATAATCAGAAATAGTTGCCACCTTTTTCATCTCATTTTCGGATTTCTTCTCTAGTAGATAGGAGTACATTTTGGAGTTAACATCATAGTTTCTTCGTAGATGAATAAGTTGCTTCTCTTTGGTGGGTAGAATTTTGAGTTGAGACTCATACTCTTTTTTACGCTCCAAAAGGTTCTGTTCTCGCTTGAGGATACTATTTTTGAGATTTTGAATATTTCGAGAGATGGTTCGCTTGTTTCTACGAATATCTCTACGCAATGTTTTGAGTTCAGGATACTTCTCTGTATATTCACTGCTAAGCTCATTGGCTCTGTTTTGCATATTATGCAGATTCTCAATAAGTCGAATAGTAGATTCATCTCCTAACTCTCGAAGAGTAGGAGCAATACTCTCTAAATCATTTCGATGTTTGATAATCTCAAGAAGATTCTCTACAAGTCTACGTCTAATTTTATGCTCTGATAGTTCCACCTCAATATTACTAAGTTGTTCAAGCAGAGAGCCTGATTGAACAGAGGGCTCTATGACATTATTGGTGACTCGATACTCTTCAAGCTGTGTCTCTGAGAGTTTCAGTCTCTTCCCTGTAATTAGGAGTTGCTCCTCTATAAAATCCAAAATTTTATTGTTTCTTTTACTCTTATCAACAATACTCTGTGCAATATAGATATCTGTTAGGGTATTGACATAGTTAGTAGCACGCTGGGCAGAGGTATCATGGTAAGCAACTTTGATTAAGGAGACTTGATCGCTTAATCTGGAGATCAAGAGATTTTTTTTGACAATCTTCTCATAGATATTTCGATTGCTTCCATTGAGTTTAAAGTGGATAGGGTAGTGAAAATTGGACTTTTTCTCAACTGTAAATTTGAAGTATTTACTCTTGATCTCTTTATTATAAGGGAGTATTTTTCTATTTTTGACCCCTTTAATCTCCAGTTGATAACCATTTTTTTGGGGATAGAGAATAAGAAATTCTCCTAAGATCTCTGAATCAAAAATTGTTAGATTCTTAATCTCAATGGGAGGATTAGAGAAGATCTCTGTTTTTCGATACTTCTCTTTTTTGAAATATTGTATTTTTAGATTGAGTTTATCAATGGCTTTTTTGTTGGTATAGAAGGTCTTTAGAATAGCAATCTCTTGCTCCACCCCTTGATGCCCTGAGATGGCCAATGCACTTCCTAGCGGATCATCGCCATTGATTTGACGATTTTGGGTTTCTGGTTTTATTTTGAGTATGGCATAAGACTCATAAGTTGAGGGAGTAAAGTAGAGATAGAGTGCTGCGAAAAGAACAGAGAGGAGCGTAAAAACTCCAATGGACCACTTAAAGGGGGCAATGGTTCTAAAAAACTCTATAAGGTAGCTCTCCTGTTTGGCTTGATGGTTGATATTATTAATAGTATACATACAAAGATCCTAATGTCTCTATTGGGTTAAGAGCCGAATGGTCAAAAAGGGTGTCAAGGCATTGCTAATTAGTTGGAAAACAGGATTTAGCTCATCTACTTTATTATTAAATAGGCTTATCTCTTTAGGAAGCACATAGACAATATCATTGGGACGAATCATCTGATTGGCAACTTGTATGGAGTCCCTTCCTGTGAGACTTATAATTTTTGTCTTTATGCTCCCCTCGCTGTTTTTGAGAATCATTATATTATGATAGTTGGCACGAGTGGTAATATCTCCTGCTATAGAGAGTAGTTGCAAAAGAGGGATCTGCTCATTGGTAAGATTAATAGGACCTGGATGGTGAACCTCTCCTAAGATATAGGCTCTTTTGTTGATTACTTCAAGTTGCACACTAGGGTGGCGTAGATACTCTCTAAATTTTTTTTCTATTTTATATTGAGCTTGTGGTTGAGAGAGTCCTGCAACTTTTACAGTGCCAATGAGTGGTAATCGAATGTCTCCTTGAGAGTTGACTAGAAGTGATGAGCCTAAACTCCCTGCTACCCCTATAGCACCCTCTGAAGTACTTAATTCTGGATGGCGATAGGTTGAGAGAGTAATCCTATCATGAGGACGTATTTTGTACTCAAATCTCATACCATCAATTTGTGTGGTCATTGTCTGATTGAGATTTTGTCTTCCCTCTTGCATGGCAGGAGTTTGATTAAACATGAGATACTCATTTTTGAGATTACAGCCAGTCATGAGTGTAATCATGAAAAGATAGAGTAAAATTTTTACCATTTTATAGTTCCCTTAAAAAAGATATTAAATAATAATTTAATTATAACATATAGCAAATAAAAAATAACATATATTAACTTAATCTTTTTTTAAGTTTTTTTATTGTATATTTTAATATAAAAAGCTTAAAGTATAATGTAGAAATTTAATTTAAGTAAAAACAAAAGAAGATAGGGAGAGTAGATGAGGGAGGAGATCTTTTATATCTCCTTAACCCAGCTCTCCATTGCCTTATTGGCATCAGGGTTGGGTGCTTCCATAAAGCTAATAACAAAACTTCCCTCTTTCTCTGCAACCCCAATAGCTCTTGGTCTAACAGCAAGTACTTCTGCCTTTGGAAGCTTTTTCCCAAAACAGCAGATGATATTTTTGGCATCTTTGATATCAGGGCTTATCTCCCCTACTTCAAGGTTAGAGGTATGGGTATAGTGATCAAACACACCAATGTATACCGCAACGGGATGTGCATCAATCTTGCTCTTTAGATGAGCTAAAATGCTATCAACACTCTTATGATTGGTCTCATTTTTGTTAATCTCTATGGTAAATACGGGGTATTTCTCCAATACGGTTATCTGTTTCATATTTTTCCTATTTAATTGTTTTTTTGATTATTAATTGGGAATGTAAAGATTACATTCCTGGGATTCTTGGAATTTTTCCAAGTTTGGAGTTACGGCAGTACCAACCCCACCCTTTTTTCATCCAGTGTCCAATGATAGGTAGAGGAATCATCTTGCCCCCATTATCATTACGATAGACAAAAGCCGCTCCATCTCCTGTATCCATAACGCAGAGGATATTGAGATGCTCTTTGTAGCTTCGTTTGGATCGAATACCTTGCATATCTTGGAAGATATTATAGGCAACATTTTTTGCCATAACCTCTGCTACATGTCCCTGTTTTGCTCTCCATGCAGGTCCCATCAATGAGGCAGAATCTCCAATAGCATAGATCCCTTCAAACCCTTCAATCTCATTATACTCATTGGTTTGAACAAATCCCGCTTCAGAAAGAGGAAGTCCTGATTTTTCTATAATGGCGTGTCCCTTTCCTGCTGAGATAAACATGGTAAGATCAGAATCTAGTTTATACCCATCCTCAAAGATAATGCCATCTGTTTCAAAAGAGACAATTTTGGAGCCAACTTTTTTATTGATATTGGTCATTTTAAACATCTTATCCATCATCACAAGGGCTCTCTCTCCCATCTTCTGACCAGGTTTCTCCATAGGAGCGAAGAAGGTAAGCTCAAACTTCTCTCTTATCCCCTTTTTTTTGAGATGATTATGCACATTAAAAAGTACCTCAAAAGCAGGTCCACCCCGTACAGCTGAGCTATCTTTTGGGTTACCACCAAACCCCATAGCGATCTTCCCCTCACCCTTTTCGATAAGGGCATCGAGGCGTACCTTTAACTCCTCTGCCTCCTCTGGCTTACCACAGATTGAGAGGGTATTTTCTATCCCTTTGAGTTGTATCTTATCTTGTCCCATGGCAACAACGATATAGTCAAACTCATTGAGTACCCTACCACTGGCTAGAGTTACTGCTCTCTCTTTAGAGTCAAGATGGGTAACAGGATCAATAATAAGCTCAAAACCATGTTTGGTCGCTAACTGATCAAGAGGAACAGAGACCTCTGCTTTGGTAGCATCACCTGTAGGAATCCAGATAGAGGTTGGATAGATATAGAAGTAGTCACGATCGCTGACAAGTGTGGTTGATATGCCTTGTTTTCTAAGATAAATTGCAGTCTCAACCCCTGCAAATCCACCACCGAGTACCAGAACTTTTTTCATTAGGCGTTCTCCTTGTTTATAATTTTATATTATAATAGTTATAATTTTGTATTCTACAATAAAGTAGATGAATTTTATCCTAATTAAACTATTTAAGTAAAGAGAAAAGTTTTTTTTGGATAAAATAGCATCAATATGAAATATTAGGAAACAAAATGATCAATTTAACCCATCTTGATGAGAACAATAAACCTAAAATGGTAGATGTCTCAGACAAAGAGAAAAGTACCCGTATAGCAGTTGCTTCAGGTATTATCGAGGTGACACCAGAGGCGTATGATGCCGTCATTGCCAATAGCGCCAAAAAGGGTCCAGTTTTGCAAACTGCTGTTATTGCAGCAATTCAAGGAGCTAAGCAGACCAGTACCTTGATTCCTATGTGTCATCCCTTGATGCTAACCTCTGTTAAGACAGATATCCAAGAGCTACCTCAACTGCCAGGCTTTAAGCTAACGGTTCAAGCCAAACTCAAAGGAGAAACAGGTGTAGAGATGGAGGCACTCACAGGAGTGAGTGTGGGGTTGCTAACGATTTATGATATGCTTAAGGCTATCGATAAGGGGATGGTGATTAGAACCATACAACTTGAAGAGAAATCAGGAGGAAAATCAGGTGATTTTAGACGATAAGACTCCAGAGAGACCAAAGATAGAGTATCCTTGTGAGTGGGGATTTAAACTTATTGGTACCGATAGAGAGAAACTAGAGGCGTGCATTTTTGATATTATGGGAGATCGCGATTATCATTGCACCATGGGAAACATCTCCAAAAAGGGAAAGTTTTTGGCGATGAATGCCAAGTGTGAAGTCTGCTCTGAGGAGGAGAGAAATGCCATTTTTAAGGCATTTTCTGATCATGAAGATGTGAAGATGGTGATATAGCCTTTTGGGTAAGCATGGTGGTGATCATGGAGAGAATTACATAGATTAAGAAGAAGTAGAGTCCTATCTGTATCTCTGCACGAGAGACCTCTCCTTGGTTACTTGTAAGATAGACAAGAAATATCGCTACCACAAAGACATCAACCATTGACCATTTTCCTAAATGTTTAAAGAAACTAACCAAGTGGTGAGCAAAACGAAACTGTTTAAAGATAAGTGTAAAGATTAAGGTGCTAATCTTCACTATAGGAATAATAACAGAAAAAAGAAGTATGGTCAGTGCCACAACACTCTCACCACTCTCAAAAAGCTTACCAACAGATCCCATAATCCCTTTGGACTCAAAGGAGAGAATCACATCCCCTAGATGCTCAATCTCTTTGTGGATGGTTACCATAAGAATAGGATTGATTAGCCCAAAAATCAATGAGACAAGAGAACCTGTTGCCAAGACCAAAGTCATCCCTGTTAGCGTACAACTCAAAGAGAAGAGAATAATCACTGCCAACAGTACCAAAAAGTAGTAGAGATATTGTCGGCTCTGTTGCTGATGTTCTGTTTGCTCTTTTTTGAGTTGCATCAGTTTGGCTTGGCGTTTATCCTTGATAAGTCCAAAAGAGATCACAGAGGTGAGATAATCTAATTTCCCTTGTGCCAACCCTGAAGCATCTGAGAGTTGGGCAATCTCTGCTGTTGAACACTCATAAGCTTTGGCAGCATGATAGGCTTGAGTACCAAAATATCCAAGCATAACAAAGAGTGGTATCAAGATAGCAATGCGTAAGAACTTCATGGGTTGACCTTAAAGTAGAGTAGTAGGGTAGGAAAGATAGCGCGTTTGTTGTTGTCTGAGACCATAATATAGCGATTTTTCCCTACCTTGGTTAATCCTTCAAAATTATTATATCCCCACCCCTCAGCACTGCTAAAGGAGGCGATGAGTTGTGATTTACAGAAGTCTTTGCTGTTACAACGGTTAAGATAGATCTTTTTGAGAGTCACCACAAAAGGCTTAGAGAGTCCATTGTAAGCACGCTCTATCACTAATAGATTATTATCATCCATCACCTCCATAGCGGTAATAGCACCATTGGGATAAGGCTCCATCATAAAGTGCCACACTTTGCCATTAAGTGAGTAGATGGTTTGAAGTCTATTTTTCCCCCTATTGATGGGGTGTTCCGCTGCTGTTAAGAGACCATATCTTGGGTGGTAGGCGAGTGCTTCAAAGATACTATTGCTGTTTTTGTAGCTTTTTTTGTGACGTAATTTTTTGGGAAGCTTAAGGTTTTGTAATATCTCTCCTTTTTGGGATATTTCGGATATTCGTGGAGAACCCTCAAAGGAGATAAAAAGCTTACCCCTTTTACCAAAGGTTAACCCCTCACTATCCGGATGGTGTTTGATGTTGTAGCCATGAAGATAATCTAACTGATCAATTTTTTGGGAAAAAGATGCTCTAAAAGCATAGAGGTATCCTTTATCCCCAATCATATAGAGCTGGTGTGTTTTGGGATTGTATGCCAAATCAGAGATCTCAGAAAATGGGATCTTTTGACGAACTTCATACGACAATGTGCATTGATCTAGGATGGTAATTTTGTGATTGGTTGAACCCCTTGCCATAAGGCTAGTGAGGGTACAGCCAGAAAAAAGAAGATAGGTGACAAGTAATAGCATTTTTTTCATGTTGAAGATTATAGCAAAAATCCAAAAATTAATCCTATAGAGCTGAGTTTAAATCACCTATAATGGAAAAAAAGATAAAATCGTAATTATTAATAGATAATAACACAAATGTGACAAAATGGAGTCTTGTTTGAAAAATAAACAGTATTCAGTAAAAGTGTTTGAGACCACTGTTGATAATGAAGAGAAATTTATATCATTTTTTAATACAAATTATACTCTTTTTAAGGATCATTTGATCCTTTTGCAAGGAGAAGTGAGTGATAAAATTACCTCTTTTTTAGATCAAAAATCATTAAGCTACCTTATCAATACCAAGCTTCCAATAGGAAGATCACGCAAAGCCTTGGAGGAGGAGTTTAATGTGATGAGTGTTGAGAATAGTGTCAATCAACAGATTGCTGAAGCAGAGATTGTAAAACTCTCCAATCGATTGGCAAACAATTTAACCGTGCTAGATGAGATGGTGCGTAGTGGGAGGGAGCTGAATATTGAGGGGGATCTGTTGCTTCTTAATCGTGTCAATAGTGGTGCAACCATTCACACCACTGGCAACCTTATTATTACTCAGGTGGTTGAGGGAGCAATACGTTGTGATGGTCACTTTATGATGATTGCTGCCTCTCCTAAAGCCAATATTATTTTCCATGGAGTAGAGGTGGACAACAGTCTATTAGAGGATAAACTAAATAGAATAGAGTTAAAAAATAATGAAATTCTCATAACACCAGTTATTAAAAAGGAGATAAATTGGGCATCGTAATAGCAGTAATTAGTGGAAAAGGTGGGGTAGGTAAAACCACCGCAACGGCTAACCTTGGTTTGGGCATTGCCATGAATGGCAAAAAGTGTGTGGTGGTTGATTTTGATATTGGTCAGCGTAACCTTGATATGATTTTGGGTTTAGAGAATCGTGTGGTCTATGACCTTGTTCAGGTAATGGATGGTGAAGCGAGTGTCAAACAGGCACTCATCAAGAGCAAAGTAGATGATAACTTAAACTTTTTGGCTGCTTCACAGAGCAAAGATAAGAGTGTACTAAACTCCAAAAAGGTACAAAAACTCGTCAAAGAGCTCAAAGAGAGTTTTGATTATGTGATCTTGGACTCTCCTGCGGGGATAGAGAGTGGATTTGAGCATACCATTGAGTTTGCAGATGCTGCGATTATTGTGGTAAATCCTGAGGTCTCCTCGATTCGAGATGCTGACAGGGCTATTGGTATTCTGGACTCCAAATCACAAAAGGTCAAAGAGGGAGCAGAGGTGGCAAAATATCTGATTATTAACCGTATTGCTGCAGATATGGTACAGAGTGGTGAGATGCTAAGAAGTGAAGATATTTTGGATATTTTGAATATTAAATTGGTAGGAAAGATTCCTGAGGATAAAGGGGTGATCGATGCCTCTAACCAAGGAAAACCAATTATTCTAGACAAAAAATCAATTGCAGGACAAGCCTATCGTCGTATTGCTGGTCGCCTTTGTGGGAAGAAGATCGATATGAAGGATGTAGAGATTAGTGACTCTGGACTCTTTAAAAAAATAGCTGGGATATTTAAATAATGTTGTTTGATTGGTTTAATAAAAAGAAAAGTGCATCTGTTGCGAGAGATCGTTTAACCATTGCTATCATGTCTGATCGAGATAGTACAAATGATCTGCCCTTTATGAATGATATGAAAGCAGAGATTGTTGACGTTGTCAAAAAGTATGTCGGCGTTCGAGCAGTTAATATTCGCAAAGAGATTGAGGGTGAGGTTGAAGCCTTGGCAATTGATGTGGAGTTGGATAGAAGAGGGGTAAACTAGTAATAGTTTACCCTTTTGTTTAGGCTAATACCTCTGGAATTCGAATGGTTTGACCAGGATAGATAAGATCAGGATCCTTGATAACCTCTAAGTTTGCTTCAACGATATGGGTATATTTACTCCCATCATCATAGTATTTTGTTGCGATCTCCCAAAGTGTGTCTCCTTTGACAATGGTGTAGAAGATCTCTTCTGGAATCTCAACACTCTCATCCCCATTGGCACTAGCAATCATCTCCATTGTCACCAACTGATCGGCATTAACCTTTGCAATTCCTTCGATATTCCCCGCGATAAGGATCGCCTTTTCTCTGGTTGCAAAGTCTTTGGCAACACCTGCTAAGAGTACCGTATCCTCATTGACCTCAACAACCAAACCATCAACAGGAAGCTCTTCAAAGCTCTCTTCGATCTCTTTTTTGATCGCCTCTGCATCATTGCCTCTACCTAGCAAACTTTTACCAGCACTGCTTACAAAGTCAAAAAAACCCATGGTATTCCTTTTTTAAAAAATTTGTTACCAATTATTATATTCTAATAATCTTAATTCTCTTTTAAGATACGAGGCAAAGTGATTCCTCTCTGTTTTTGATATTTCCCCTTACGATCTCGGTAGGTGGTCTCACACTGCTCATCTCCTTCAAAGAAAAGCACCTGTGCAATCCCCTCATTGGCATAGATCTTTGCAGGAAGAGGTGTGGTATTGGAGATCTCAATGGTAATATGCCCTTCAAACCCTGGCTCAAAAGGAGTAACATTAACAATGATGCCACAACGCGCATAGGTACTTTTGCCCAAACAAATAGCAAGGGTATTACTAGGCATACGAAAATATTCAATAGTTCGTGCTAAGGCAAAGGAGTTGGGTGGTACGATACAGACCTCTCCTTTGAAGTCAACCACATTGTTATGATTGAAATCCTTGGGATCGACAACCTCCGCATTGATATTGGTGAAGATTTTGAACTCATCACTTACACGGATATCATATCCATAAGAGCTAAGTCCATAAGAGACCACCCCCTCTCCTACTAACCCCTCACAAAATGGCTCAATCATCTTATCTTTGAGTGATTTCTCTCGTATCCAACTATCTGATTTTAGTCCCATAAAATACCTTCAAAAATTAATTTTACAATTATACCATATTCAAGAAATAAGGAAAACTTAATTTTATTTTAAATATAATTTTTAAAATTATAATTTATTTTTATATTATATATGGAGTTTGCATGTTATACTATCTAAAGATTTTAATGAGATATCTTCTCTTATCTATTGTTATCTATAATACACTTTATGCAATTGAGATAAAGAGTATGAATCATGCTGTTGATGTGGCAGGAAAACAGCGAATGTTTACACAACGCATACTCAAAGATTATGCCATGATTGGAATGCAAAACAGTTTTGGTGATCCTCAAGCAGATCTTAATAAAACCGTAGTGGCATTTGAAGATCATCTACAATCTCTGCATGACTATACCAAAGATACCAAGATTCAAAAGAGTGCCTCCAAGGTTAAAGAGATTTGGGATCCAATCAAAGAGGTGCTCAAAAATAAACCTCAAAAATCATTAGTAGCAAAACTTCAAGGGGATCTGGAAAAACTACTAAAAGAGTCCAATCATCTTACAGAACTCTTTGCCAAAGCAACAGGAGAGAGATCAGGAGAGATTATCAATATATCAGGACGACAAAGAATGCTCTCTCAACGAATGGCAAGTCTCTATATGCTCAAAGCGTGGGGTATCAAAGATAAACAGTTCAAAGAGAAGATGAAAGAGGCGATGAAACTTTTCAAAGAGTCTCTTGAGAAGTTACAAAAATCTAATCTTAATAATGAGAAGATCAATCAACTACTCAGCGAGGTGCAGAGATCATTTATGTTTTTTGAGGTGATGAATGGTTCTGATAGAACATTTATACCCACACTAATCTATAAAAAATCCAATGATATTCTAAAAAACATGAACAGTGCAACTCATGAATATGTAGTCGTTAGTAAAAAGTAGGAGAAGACAATGAACAATACAATAAAAAAAATTGGTATGATTTTTATCTCGATAGCAATGCTCTCAAGCAATCTATGCGCTAAGGATAAACTTTCAGCAAATGAACTGCTCAATCTTGCAGGAAAACAGAGAATGCTCTCTCAGCGTATTGCTAAGGATTATCTCTATATTGGAAAGAACATTGCCAAAAGCAAAGCCAATCGAGAACTAAAAGAGTCAATGAAGAGTTTTCTCTTGGCACATAAGAGGCTAGTCTCCTCTATTGATAATTCAGAGATCAAAAATCTTTTGGAGTTTGTAGCACTTAGTTCTGGTGAGTTCAAGGATACTTCTGAGAAAGCATTTAGCTTGGATAATGCTCAGTTGATTTTGGATCTAAGTGAGTCAATGCTAGAGGGGAGTCAATATGTTTTTGATTCTCTCAAAAACTCATTAAAGATCAAAGAGTCCGATATCATTGCAACCGCTGCCAAACAGCGTATGCTCTCACAGCGTATTGCCAAATACTATATCTCTTATCAATCGGGAATCAAAGATAGAAATAGTGTAGAGATGATGCGAGAGACAGTCAAGCAGTTTGGTGACAACCTAAACACTTTAATGAAAAATAGTACCAATACCAAAGAGATTAACCATAAGTTAGCAGAGATCAATCGGCTTTGGAAAATTGTTCATAAGTTTTATATCAATATTGAAAAGGGTGGACTTCCTCTTATTGTTTTTAATACCACAGATAATATTACCAAAAAGATGGATGAGATAACTAAGCTCTATCTAGCGAACAGTAAAAGATAAACTAAGAAGCAGGAACGGTTATGATATTCAAAAAGCTTATACAATATTCTCTGCTATCATCCCTTCTTAGCACAACTACGTTTGCGTTAGCAATTAATAGTAGTCATCAAGCGATAGATATTGCAGGTAAACAGCGAATGTTTACACAAAGGATGCTCAAAGACTATAGTATGATTGGGATGAAAAACAGTTTTGGTAATCCTAGCAAGGATTTGAAAAAGATTATTAATGATTTTGAAGAGAATCTTAAACTTCTAAAAGCCTATACCAAAAAGAGTGAGATAAAAGCCAAAATAAGTAAGGAGATGGAGCTTTGGAGACCTATTAAAAAGCGACTTCAAGCCAAAGCAAATAGGGATAAGATAATCCAATTTCAAGAGCAGATTGATCAGCTTCTTGCCTCTTCAAATGAGATTACCAACCTTTTTGTAAGTGAGAGTGGCAAAGAGCAAGGGGAGATTGTCAATCTCTCTGGAAGAGAGAGAATGCTCTCTCAACGCATGGCAAGTCTCTATATGTTAAAGGTATGGGGTGTCGAAGATAGTGCCTTTCAAGAGAAGATGAAAAAGAGTATGGATGAGTTTAAAACCGCACTATTAAAATTAGAGTCTTATCCTTTAAATAGTGATGAGATCAACCGTTATCTAAAAAGGGTAAAACACTCTTTTATGTTTTTTGAGATAATGAGTCGCTCTAGTACAAAGTTTATTCCTACTTTGATCTATCAAAAATCAAATGAGATTCTAAAAGATATGGATATTGTAACAAAAAAATATGTTTTAATTGAGAGTAAAAAATGAAAAAAATATGCTATATAATGATAATAGGAATGATAGGTGCAACATCCCTTCTGGCATCAACCCGTGGGGATGTAAAGGTTATTGAGGCGTCAGAGAATATTCGATATTTAGGACAGAAGATCTCAAAGGAGTATCTACTTCTCTACCATAACCCAAAAAAGAGAGAGATTCAAGAGCGTCTCTACCGAGATATTGAGAGTATGGAGCGATCGATTAGTGATATCTCTTCAATTACCAATAGTAAAGATAGTAAAAATATTTTGGATTTTTTGATCTATAATCAAGAGGAGATCAAATCTCTACTCAAAGAGAAAGTTGATCGGGAGAAGAGTATCTTGATGCTAGATTATAGTGAGAGTTTTTTGGAGGCTGCAAACTCTATTGAAGATGCACATGAGTATGCGTTCTCTAAAGAGGAGAAGATGTTGATGGTATTTAAGGAGGTTGAGTACCTTTTGGAGCGAGCATTAAAGTATTATATCGCATCAACTCTGGAGATTGATAAGGTTAACAATCGCAATAATATGGAACAGGCGATTAATAATATTAACCAAAATTTAGAGAAGATCAATCACTATCCCTATCCTGATAATCTATTGAAGAGTGTCAAAGAGATGAATAGTAGTTGGGAGACTTACAAAAAATATCTCTATAGATCAACAGATCTTTTTGTTCCTAATTTATTACTCTCCTCTATGGGGACATTACGAGAGATGACCAAAAAGATTGCACTCTATCACAAGAAAAATCAATAAAGAGGTACTGATATGAAAATTAATAACAATAAAGGTCTCTCTTTTCTTTTGATTATTTTAGCGGTAACGGGTATTTTGTTGTTTCTTTTTTACTATACTTATCTCTCTTATGGTCAATACAAAGAGATGGAGCATAGTATTGATAATATTAAAATTATTAAGAAGATCGATAGTCTACTTAACAAAATCGACAAAGAGAAGCTTGGATCTGCAATCTATATGGGAACAGCAAAGGAGAAGGATCTCAAGAGACTTAATGTCTCTCAAAAATTGGTTGATTTGGAGTTAAAAGATCTTGTAGAGATGGTAGATAAGAGTAAAGAGATGCAAAACTACCATAAAATACTTAATACCTTCTCAAGTAAGCTTAAAGAGATACGTCATAGTGTTGCGATATTGGATCAGAGTTATAAGGATATTTTGGTATCAGGGTATCAACATAAGATTATAAACGCTTTAGGCTCTTTCAGACATCTATTGACTCAAGATACTTTTGTACAAGAGTATAATGGAGAGTACTATCACAAACTATTTAATCTTAGAGAGAACCTTTTGTTAGAGAGAGATCTAATTGCCTATACGCTAAGTCATGCAAAATCGATGCAACAAGAGGAGTTATTGCTATGGGAGAGCTTTTTGAATTATGATGAGAATCCAAAATTTTATGGTCAATTTAGCGATATTGCAATCATTGCTAAATTGACCAGCATCATCGAACCTGAGACATTCTCTGAGCTTAATCAAAGAGAGAGAGGGGCTATTTTTTTAGGATCGATGAGTGGAGATTACCCTATTGCTCTAAAGGAGTGGTTAGGCAATTCTGCCAATAAAATTATCAAAATAGATAATGCTCAAAACTTTCTACTTGATGAGGTTGAAAATCGTATTAACCATGATATTGATAATATCAAAGAGAAGACAAGTAACTATATGGCTATCTCTATTTTCCTCTTTGTGATACTTATGGTTTTGATCTATTTCTTTCGAATTAATATCCGAAACAGCAGACTCTTGGAGTATACACTTAAGGATATTGAGGCTGACTTGGATGAGAGGCAGAAGCGAGAGATCGCCAAGGTACTACGAAAAAATGACACCATTGAGATCTATAAGTTTCTTGCCAATGCGATTAAAGAGCCTAGTCGTGCCAAGGATCACTTCTTGGCAAATATGTCTCATGAGATTCGTACACCTCTCAATGGAATTATCGGTTTTACCAATATTCTCAAAGAGACAGATCTCAAAGAGGATCAACGAGAGTTTCTCAATATTATAGAGGAGAGTTCAAATAATCTTATTAGTATTGTTAATGATATTTTGGACTTCTCCAAAGCCACCTCAGGCAAGATAGAGTTTGAGAATATCTCTTTTAATGTCATGGATAAGTTTGAGGCTAGTATCGATTCTTATGCTGCCCGAGCTGCTCAAAAAAATATTGATCTTAGACTCTTTATCGATCCCACATTGCCTGTCGAACTCAAAGGCGATCCTACTAAGATCTCTCAGATCATTATCAATCTATTGAGTAATGCAATTAAGTTTACCAATGAGGGTGGATGGGTTGAAGTTCGTATCGAAAAAGTCTTGGATGAGAAGGAGTATGTGGGTGTCAAATTTATGGTAATTGATACAGGTATTGGTATTGCAGAGGATCAGAAGGATAAGATCTTCGATGAGTTCTCTCAAGCAGATGCCAGTACCAGTCGTAAATTTGGTGGAACAGGTCTAGGACTTAGTATCTCTCGTAAATTTGTCTCCTTGATGGGGGGAGAGCTTGATGTAGAGAGTGTAGAGAATGAGGGATCAACTTTTAGTTTTGTCTTAAATCTTGAACGAAGTGATTCTAAACAGATAAGAGTTCAACCCAATTTTAAGCATATTGATGTAGGATATGTTACTATAGATGAAGAGAAGGCTGATGAGAACTTCAGAAGTTATCTAAACTATATGGGTGCAGGGTTTAGATCTATTGCCTATCAAGATCTTTTAGATTTGGATCGATCTGAGTATCCTGATATCCTTTTTGTTGATCACTCCTATCTAAAAGAGGAGGAGATGATGACACCTCTGCTTGAGTTGGGGATAAAAACGGTGCTAATAAGCACTGCTGAGATTGAGGGGTGTAGTTGTCCTCTCAAGGATCATATCTCCAAAGTGATCTATAAGCCCATGAGTTATAATAAGATGTTAAGGGCATTGAAGATTATTGAGACAAATGATCCTCAAGAGAGCAAAAGCAAAAAAGAGATCGCCAAGATAAGTGATAAAGAGCTAGAGCATCCCTTTAAAAATATCAATGCCCTTGTTGCAGAGGATAATATTATCAATCAGAAGCTTATTCAAAATCTTTTAAGCAAATTTGGATTAAATGTCACTTTGGCAAACAATGGATTGGAGGCTTTAAATCTCTACAAACAGGAGTCTTTTGATATTGTATTTATGGATATTCAGATGCCTATTATGGATGGAGAAGAGGCGACACAAAAGATTTTGGAATATGAGAAGATAGCCAAGATTGATCATACTCCTATTGTTGCATTGACAGCCAATACAACCACTTCAGATCGAGATTACTATTTGTCAATAGGAATGGATAGGTATCTCAAAAAACCTATTGATCTCAAAGATCTAACCTCTATATTAGAGGAGTATTTCCCACTAGAGAAGATTAGAA
Source organism: uncultured Sulfurovum sp. (assembly GCA_964515605.1). GTDB lineage: Bacteria > Campylobacterota > Campylobacteria > Campylobacterales > Sulfurovaceae > UBA1140. Next base: position 27,682 of record CAZEUB010000078.1, read on the forward strand.
AAATGGTCTCCTTTGAGGATAGTAATCGTGAAGAGGGGCGTATTATTCTTTACAAAGAGACCCCGCTAACGGCCAAGATCTACTCTGCTGTACTTAATAATTTAGGCTACAATGTAGATACCTATAGCTCAGAGAATGAGTTTATCGAGCAGTTGGATAATTATGCTTATAAGTTTGCCCTTTTTGATGCAAAACCTTTTAGTAGTGTTAATAGTGATAACTTTATTATCGATATTATTCGTGATAGTGGTGCTACGCCTATTGCTTTTGTGGAAGAGGGAAGTAACCACTCTGAGTGTGAATATCTCAAACCAGTAGGAACAGCCAATGAGATCTCTGAAACATTAAAAAAATGTGGATAGAAGTTAAAAACTTTTATCCAATACATTACTCTAAATATGTTAAAATCTTTTTAAATAAATAGTACCCTAAATCAAGTAGTGATTTAGAAGTAAAGGATTGGATTGAAAGCAGTCGATAGAAAAGCACTTAGAAGAGAGTCAATTATACAGGTATCACTGCAACTCTTCTCGACCAATGGATTTCACAGAACCACCATTCCAGATATTGCCAAGAGGCTCAAAATGAGTGTGGGAAACCTCTATAACTACTTCTCCTCTAAGGATATTCTTGCAAAAGAGATTATCAAGTATACCTCAGAGGTCTTAGGCAAAGAGATTCGCATAGTCAATCTAATGGATATCTCAACTAAAGAGAAGATAAAAAAGATAGTCGAACTCTATTTTCGTATGGCAAAAGAGCGACCAGAGATGATAGAGTATTTTCTAAGAGTCTACCTCTCAAACCGAGAGGTATTCAACGATGGTTGTGAAGGGATGATTTGTGTGAATGAATTTATCACGGAGATTATGATTTTCTTTGATGATGGTGTAGCATCTGGAGATTTACGCAACCAAGATTTCTTCTCTGCCTTTGGGCTCTTTATGGGCTATTTAGGTGGTATGGTCTTCTTAAAGGGTGAAGATGTTTTGCCTCATGATATTGAGTTTTATGTCGAAGATATCTCACGCAATATCTATAACGCACTTAAAGCATAAGTCATGAGTAAGCCAAAACTTCTCTGGCTTCAAAGCATTAGCTGTAATGGTAATACTCACTCTTTTTTTAACCACCCTAAGCTCTTCTCTATACTCTCTCATTTTGAACTTCTCTATCACCCTTTGTTAGATACAGACCATACTCTTGAAGATGTTATTTTTGAAAATTTAGATTGTGATATTCTTATTTTAGAGGGTTCATTTAAAGAGCAAAATATGGTAAAACTAGGAGTTGAACTCTCTACTGTTATAGAAAAATATGCTCAAAAAGCAAAACATATCATCACAGCAGGAACCTGTGCCACCTTTGGAGGAGTATTTAAGCAGAGTGACCCTGAAAATATTACAGGTTTTGCTTTTGATATAGAAGAGAAGACCAAACGCTATGAGCTTTATAATGCTAAACTCATCTCCCTTCCAGGTTGCCCCATTCACCCAAAGTGGCTCTCTTTTGTTCTCTTGATGTTGGCAAAAGATAGACGCATAGTTTTAGATGAGATGCACAGACCTCAAGAGCTTTATGGTATTACCGTACATACAGGATGCACAAGAAATGAGTACTTTGAGTGGAAAGTAGATACCAAAGGGTGGGGATTAAAGGAGGGGTGTCTCTTTTATGAAAATGGTTGTCAAGCACCCTATACACGAGGTAGTTGCAACAAGATTCTATGGAATGATATTAGCTCTAAAACTATCGCAGGAACCCCATGTTTAGGATGTACTGAGCCAAACTTTCCTAAAAGAGATCTCTTTAGCACCAAAACAAATATGGGTATCCCCACCACCATGCCCCTAGGCATACCAAGAAGAGCCTACCTAACAGCTACAGGTATTGCTAAGAGTTTTAAGATTAAGAGGTTTGAGGAGAGGGTGATAAAGTATGAGAGTTAGAAATATGACAATATGCCATATTCCTACTTTTCTATAAAGTTTTTAGTTAAAATATAAATATTAAAAAATAAGTGAGTCTATATGTCAAACATCTTACAAGCATTTATAAACATAGTAAACAACCATAAAACCAATGTCAAAACCTTAACCCAAGGAAACAACAGAGCCAACAACATGGGTGAGGGGCTAGAGACCTATATCAAAGATGTGTTTGCCAATACGCTAAATGAAGAGAATACTCAAAAAAAGCTAGAGACTCTCTCTAATGTTTTCTCCTACCAAGGCAACAAAAACAATCCACCTGAAAGAAAAAGAGCAACTTGAGTTATTTTGGTTAAGTGCATAATAATATCATGGTAAAATACTAATAATGAAATTTTTAAAGGGAATAAATGCAAGAGATTGAAAAAAATAAAAATATAAGCTATTGGCATATCCAACTCCACCCAAATCAGATAAATTGGAATCAAGAAAGAGAGTTATTAGAGACTACCTCACTAATTGGTTTAGGTTTATTAGAAAAAGGGAATAGTCAAATTAAAAATTTTAAAAATGTTATGAAAATAGGGGATATAGTACTTGTAAAACGGGGTTCTACTCCTATTGCATTGGTTGAAGTAATAGGTAATTATAAATTTAATAGAAATCAGAATCAAGCTTTAGATTGGTTTGAACATCGTCGAGAAATAAAAGTATTAGATTATGCAACAGATGATATGCCTCATTTCCCTCAACCGAGAGGAAGACTTCAAAAAGCTATTAATAAAAATACGGCTTCCTATAAATATATTGATGATTGGTACAGAGTGCCATTAATTAAACTATATAAAAATAGTCAATATGCAAATCAGTTAGATGATTCTAAAACTCAGCTTTTAAGACAACCATTTAAATATTATGAGCTAAAAAAGTGGCTAGGAGGAGATGATGCTTTAAACATACTCCATCTAGAAAAATTATTTGCTTGGATTTCCATATCAGATAAAAGGAAAAGTCCTATTCTCAAAAATATAGAAGATATTAGTAAACTAAAAGAGTTCATAAATGATAAAAAAGCATTGGAGAAGATGGAGGAAACAGAGGATGTGTTAGATGGGCTAAAACGAATGTATATAACCAAGTCCTTAGAGGGTCTAAAAGGAGCAGATAAATATTTAGTCAGAGATGATATAGATATTCTTAAAAAATTATTACCCAAAGACTCTTCTCTGGATATTCAAAATGAAAATGTATCAATATGCTTTTCAAAAGGAAAAATAAAATATTTTGATTCCTTGTTTATTGAACAGTATAAAATTTTTAAAGATTTTAAAATAGAAAAATTAAATCGTATTAATATTTTTGCAGGTTTTAATAATACAGGTAAAACGACACTTTTAGAAGCTATTTACCTTTTGACCAAACAAAATAATATAGAAGCTTATTTTAAGTATGTAAAATTGAAAAACAAATTAACTCAATTAGATATTAACTATATGAAAGAATATTTCAAACAAGATATTAAAATATCAGGAAAATTTAATGAAATAGATACAAGTATTCATATAAAAAAATTCTTTGCATCCAATATAGATAAAAAAGATGATTATAGTGTATCTTATGAAGCTATATCTGTTATAGATGGAGAAGCAATCAATAACACTATTCATACTTTTGAGGTAAACCCATTAATACGATATGTAGATAAAGTAGAATTACTATGTAATAGTATATTTAAAAGTCCATATTTTTATAATAAAAATGAAATTGTAGAGACATATAGTAAGAGTCTAAAATCTGGAGAAATTGATGAAACTATCACTTTTATACAAAAACATATTGATAGTAATATTATGGGGATTTCTCATGATGGTATTGATGCTTTTATTGTAAAACATAAAATTCCTACAAGTAGTCCTGAACTAACAAGTTATGGAGAGGGATTACAAAGAATTTTTGAGATAGCATTATCCTTTGCTAATTGTAGAAATGGTGTACTTTTGATTGATGAGCTTGAAACGGCTATTCACTACTCTCTTTTGGTTGATTTTAGTAAATTTATTCAAGAATTAGCCGTTAAATTTAATGTTCAAGTTTTTATTACAACTCATTCTAAAGAGTGTATAGGTGCTTTTGTAGAAAATGGTGTACATAATAAAGATATTAATTTTTATACAATGTTAAGAGGAGAAGATAATCAAATAGAGACGATTACTTATAATGATGAAGCACTTATTAATGAATTAGAACAAGATTTAGAGGTTCGAGGATGGTAAGTAAAGCTCTAATCCTTTGTGAAGGTGGAAATGATATTGGATTTATAAGAAAATTTTGTGACTATTTAGAACTTGATGTGAAAAAAAAGATAGATATTCAAAAAGTA
>CAZEUB010000079.1:0-37911 GCA_964515605.1 uncultured Sulfurovum sp.
TTCCATCTCTATTAAGGTCTAAAAAAATCGTTGCTCCACTAATCTCTCCATCAACTACTCGTCCCTTAATCAGTCTATGTGATGCTCTTGTCTCATTCTCATCGAGTATCACCTCTTCAGTAGCAACTGTGGTATTTTCTACCTCTTTTGGATTATTATCATTCGTAGATGAGCTATCAGAACATCCAACAATTAGACAACTACTCAATATCAAAAGTAATCTCTTTTGCATAATTCCCCCTATTTTTTATTTTATTTTATAATAATATCATTTTTTAAGTTATTCCCCTCTTGCCTTTTAAGTTCTCTTACTATTCTTTGGGCATAGGGGCAATTGTATTCATTTTTGTAACAATTTAAAAATTATTTATAAACTTTTACTTTTTTATCTACTTCAACTCCTCTACCAGATATTTACCTGTATAGGAGCCTGTCTCTTTATGGGTTCGAGCTACCTCTTCGGGGGTTCCTGTAGCGATGATTTTCCCTCCTTTGTCGCCTCCTTCGGGTCCCATATCGATAATATAGTCGGCATTTTTGATCATATCCAAATTATGCTCAATAACCACTACGGAGTTACCCAACGCAACTAAATGGTGCAGAACACCTGTGAGTCGATCCACATCGGCAAAATGCAATCCTGTGGTCGGTTCATCAAGAATATAGAGTGTTTTGCCTGTATCTTTTCGGCTTAGCTCTTTGCTAAGCTTGATTCTCTGAGCCTCTCCTCCTGAGAGGGTGGTGGCATTTTGTCCTAGTGTGATATAATCTAAGCCAACATCCATTAAGGTTTTGAGTTTAATCGCAATAGCAGGAACTGCTTTGAAAAATATCATCGCTTCTCTTACCGACATTGCTAAGACATCGGCTATGGATTTCCCTCGATAGCGTACCTCTAAGGTCTGAGCATTGTAGCGTGTTCCATTGCACCCATCACAAGTCACCAACACATCAGGCAAAAAGTGCATCTCGATCTTGATCTGACCATCTCCTGTGCACTTCTCACAACGCCCCCCTTTGACATTAAAAGAGAATCGCCCTATCTTATAGCCTCTCAACTCTGCCTCTTTGGTCTTTGCAAAGAGTTTTCTAATCTCATCCATCACCCCTGTATAGGTAGCAGGATTGGAGCGGGGAGTACGTCCAATAGGGCTTTGATCGAGATAGATAACCTTGTCAACCTGCTCTAGCCCATTGATCTCTACCCCATCAACTTTATTGACTTTTCGAGCGTGATTAAGTACCTCTCGTGCTACAGGCAATAGGGTTTGTAGGATAAGAGAACTCTTGCCACTACCACTCACTCCTGTAATACAGACAAAATTTCGTAGAGGAATTTTGGCTGAGATATTTTCAATATTATTGAGCGTCACATTATTGATCTCAATCCAACTCTCTTGAGGACGATCATGTGGATAGGCGATCTTTTTTTTGCCAAAGAGATACTCTGCGGTGAGAGTCTTTGCCTTTTGCATCTTTTTGCTTGTCCCTGCAAAGACCACTTCACCACCAAATTTCCCTGCTCCTGGACCAATATCGATCAGATAATCAGCCGACATAATAGTCTCTTTGTCATGCTCGACGACAATTACGGAGTTTCCTTTCTCTTGGAGAGAGCGTAGGGTACGAATAAGCTTCATGGTATCACGCTCATGTAGTCCTATACTTGGCTCATCAAGCACATACATCACCCCTGTAAGTCCTGAACCAATCTGAGAAGCGATCCTAATTCGTTGGGCTTCACCTCCTGAGATGGTACGGGCATCACGACTAAGGGTTAAATAAGTCAATCCCACATCATAGAGAAAAAAGAGCCTCTCTTTGATCTCTTTGAGTACTGAGTGTGCAATAAGTTTTTGCTGTTTGGTGAGATGTTCAAAGTTGGATTGATCTGCAAAAAAGTGATAGCTCTTCTCAATAGGCATATCAATAATATCAGCAATATTTTTATCCTTAATCTTCACTGCCAAGGAGCGTGGGCGAAGACGATGACCATTACAACGATCACAAACCTTTTCGGTCATATACTCACTCATATCTTTTTCATCTTTAAACATATCATAGGCAAACTTCACCACCCCTGGCCACTCACGTTTGAGTTTATGACGTTTCCATGTAAAGTGAACATCCAATCCCCCACCATAGAGGATGGATTTTTTTTGATACTCCTCCAACGCCTCATAGGGAACATCAGTAGGGATATCATTCTGTTCGCAGTAGGCATTGAGGAATTTAGTATAGTAGCTCTTGTTGAAGCCATACATAATTCGTACTGCCCCCTTGTCGATACTCAGTGCCGTATCGATCACCTTTTTGAGATCAATCACATAGCGAATCCCCAATCCATCACAAATTGGACATGCCCCTTTAGGAGAGTTAAACGAAAAAGAGACAGGCTCTAGTGGTTCAAAACTGAGTTTACAATCAAAACATGCCAGATGCTCTGAGTAGTGAATATGTTGACGATCCAAATCAAATTGATCATAGTTAAGTACCTCTATCTCCACCTCTCCATAGGACTCTTTGAGGGCTTTTTCCACATCTTGACCAATACGATCTCTGCTCTCCTCTTTGACCACTACTCGATCAATAACCACTTTAATGGTATGCTTTTTGGTCTTGCTAAGCTCTATCTCTTCATCTAGCCGTACCATAACACCATCGATCATTGCCCTTACATACCCTTTGTGTCGTAAGGATTCAATCATATCAGCGAATGTTCCCTTCTTCTCCTTGACCAGTGGGGACAAGATAACCAATTTGGCTCCGTCAGGAAGCTTCAGTACCTCTTCGATAATATCTGAAGCACTCATCGAGGAGATAGGTTTGCCACACTCATGACAGTGCTGTTTACCTACCCGTGCAAAGAGTAGTCTCAGATAATCATAGATCTCTGTAATGGTTCCTACTGTGGATCGAGGGTTTTTAGAGGTGGTCTTCTGATCGATGGCAATAGCAGGAGTTAACCCCTCAATCTTCTCAACATCAGGCTTACCTACCCGCCCCAAAAACTGCCGAGCATACGAGGAGAGTGATTCGATATAGCGTCGTTGCCCCTCAGCATAAAGAGTAGAGAATGCCAATGTTGATTTGCCACTTCCACTAATGCCTGTAATGACCACCAGTTGATTTTTGGGGATGGAGAGATTGATATTTTTTAGATTATTCTCTTTTGCTCCAAAGAGCTCTATTTTTCCATTTTTCATAATACCCTTCTTATCCTATAAACATTTTTTTTATTAAAATCAACAGTGCTATAGCGTACATTATTAGCAGATAGCGTTTATGTTGCAAAGAGCTAACATGATCCTTGAGCCAAATACCCCCATAGACACCGACTAAAGAGGCAACAGCGACATAGAGTCCTTTTTCTAAATCAAGATCTCCTGTGCTAAGCTTGGTAAAGAGTCCTGCGACAGAGGAGAATGTGACAAAGAAGAGTCCCGCACTCACTGCCTTTTTGATAGGATAGTGTAAAAATCCAGCCAATATAGGTGTCAACAAAATAGAGCCACCCACACCCAAAGAGATCGCAAAAATACCAATAGTAAGCCCAATCACAAAGAGCAGAGTAGCACGCAACCTTTTTACCTCCCCCGTATCAGAAGGCTTAGCAAAGAAGAGTCGATAGAGTGCAAAGATCAATAGTCCAAAAAAGAGATACTCCAAACCCCTTGCAGGAACCAAGCTTGAGATATATGCCCCTATAGCTCCCCCAAAAAAACCACCAATGCCTACCCAAACTCCTTCACCCAAGATCAGCGAACCTTTTTTGAAATTAAGATAGGATCCATAAAAAGAGGAGAATACCATCTGCACAATAGAGATACCGATTGCTGTTTTGATACCCATTCCCAAAAGCATTAGAATTGGAATCAAAATCATTCCACCCCCAATCCCAAAAAAACCAGAGAGTGTACCAACAAACATACCCACCATGATCAATACTATCTCCATAAAATTATCTCCATATTCAAAAAATAAAGAGGGATTATATCATGAATATAGTATAAAAATATAGATTTAATATAATGTAAGAAAAAATAGGTGTTTTATTATTAAAAAATGTTTAAAATGATTTATTAATTAAAATACTATATTCATATTACATCACTTCTTTGCTAAAATTAATGATCACATTAAAATATCTTATAAAAAAGGAATTTTCCCGATGGATGCTGTTCAAATTATCAAAAATGAACTCCCTACCTACCAAGGTTTAACCAAGTCAGAGAAGAGCTATGGTCTCTCCCATATTGATGAGTGGATCCCAGAAAATGGGCGTTTAGACGTACTTATCAAAAAGTTTGCAGAACGATCATTGGATATTAGACCCTTTCTAAGTCAAATTGGACTACTCAAGTAGTAGGCGTTCTCTTTGGGATCAAAACAAATAAAAAAGAATTTTTACTAACATAAAATGTTAATTATTCTTATTTGTTAAATCTCCCCTACTAAAGAGAATAGAAGATAGTGATAACAGCTACTTTAGGCTATTATCATAAATTTTTCTTGTTAGCTCTGATTGAGGCAACTGCAACAGAAGTGGCTTTTTCTCTTCTTTGAGCCACTTTAATATCTCTACAAGCCTCTCTTGATCCATTGCGGTACATCCTGCTGTCCCTTTTCCTGTATGGTTTCTAATATGCATAAAAATACAAGAACCTGCATTAGCAATAGCATTGGGATTATGCTCAACGGTAATCCCATAAGCATAAAGATTACTCTTTAGTCGCATATGCTCAAAACTTTTATAATCTTGCTCTACCTTGGTGCTATCTACGATTTGGTTATACCATTTTGAATTTGCATCATCCACACAATGATCAGTTCGCTGATATTTGGTATAGGCAAAGTCGATCTTAAAATCCTGATAACCAAATCCATGCCCCAAAGCAAAAAGTCCGGCTGGTGCTTTACCATCTCCCTCCTTTTTGATATATTTGGCATCCTTTGGGATAGTATGTAACCCCAAGCCCCACCCTAGTCCATTGCGACCAAGTATCACCTCCACTGCTTTGCCTACTTTGTGCCAAGCACCATCCTCTTCACGCTCATAACGCCAAAGTACTCCCTCTTTGGTATGCCAATCTTTGGTAACCACTTTAAGAAGTTGCTGACTCTCTTTTGGGATAATAATAGCTTCACCTGAGATCTTGGGACTACTTTGACAAGCAGTAAAGAGTAGCGTCACAATAGATATAGTAATTAAACGCATCTGATTTTCCTTTTGATATAGATTTAAATTTTTCACCATTTTAGCGTAAAATTTATCTTAACGTAAATCTATTTTCTTGAACACTATAACAATAGAGTGGCTATAATTCAATCATAAAAAACAAGGAGAGAAGAGATGATAGAGACCCCATACTGGCTACTAGAAGAGAGACTTCTGGAGAAAAATCTAAAAATATTAAACCATATCAAAGAGCAAACAGGTATCAAAATTCTTCTGGCACTCAAAGGCTATGCACTGTGGGAGAGTTTCCCTCTTGTTCGCAAATATCTTGATGGTTGTTGTGCCTCTGGACTCCATGAAGCATACCTATCTGATGAAAAATTTTCCAAAGAGACCCACACCTATAGCCCTGCATTCAAAGAGAGAGATATCCCAAAAATTGCCAAAATATCTCACCATCTTATCTTCAACTCTCCTGCTCAATTTAGCATGTTTGGTAGACTAGCAAAACGTTATAATCCTGATATCTCTTTAGGGCTAAGAGTCAATCCCGAATACTCAGAATCCCCTGTCGAACTCTATAATCCTTGTGCAATCTACTCTCGGCTTGGTACGACTCTTCAGAACTTTGATGAGGATCTCATAGGAGAGATAGAGGGGTTGCATTTCCATGCCCTTTGTGAGCAAAACAGTGATGCACTTTTGGCTCTTCTTGAGGTATTTGAGAAGAAGTTTGGTAACTATCTTAAAACAATGAAGTGGGTCAATTTTGGGGGAGGACACCACATCACCAAAGAGGGATACCACCAAGAGCTACTTATTGAGCTTATCAATAGATTTAAAGAGAACCATCCACATCTACAGATCTACCTAGAACTAGGCGAAGCGGTAGGATGGGAGAGTGGCTCCTTGGTTACTTCTGTACTCGATATCGTTCATAATGGTATCGATATTGCCATACTTGATAGCTCAGCAGAAGCCCACATGCCTGATACCATTATCATGCCCTATCGAGCCAATGTCCGATATGCAGGAGAGAGTGGAGAGAAACCCCACACCTATCGCCTAGCGGGGAATACCTGTCTCGCAGGAGATATTATGGGGGATTACTCCTTTGATGCCCCATTGAAGATTGGGGATAAGATTATCTTTGAAGATCAGATGCACTACACCATGGTCAAAGCCACCACCTTCAATGGCATACCTCTCCCCTCTATTGCCATTAAGCGTAAGAGTGGTGAAGTTGAACTGATCAAAGAGTTTGGATATGAGGAGTTTAAGAATCGACTCTCCTAAAGGTGATTACTCAAAGTGAAAATGATGCAAAAAAGATTATCTTCCTCAACCTCTGCTTGGACTTTATCAAGAGATAAAAAGATATAATACTCTTATGAAAAATAGAGACACAACACAAAATACCATAGAGATAATCGATATTTTAAAATCCAAAAATCAAACCATTACTTTTGCTGAGAGTTGCACAGGGGGTAGGATTGTGGCTGAGTTTACAGCGATCTCTGGAGCTTCTGCGGTGCTAAATGGCTCGGTTGTTAGCTATGCCAATGAGATCAAATCTGCTTGGTTAGGCGTCAAAGAGCATACACTCATAGAGCATGGTGCGGTTAGTCAAGCCTGTGTGGCAGAGATGCTTAGTGGGGTTTTGAAGATGGCATCAGCCGATCATGCCATTGCAGTCAGTGGTATTGCAGGTCCTACAGGAGGAACGCCCCAAAAACCTGTGGGGACTGTCTATATTGGTATCTCTTCAAACAACAAAACCATCATAAAAAAGTACCATTTTCAAGGCGATCGAAATAGCATTCAGCAAGAGGCAACCAGCGAGGCTATTGCTCTTTTGAAAAAAAATTTATAATTTTCACAAAAACCCTTGACATAAACTCTTCCATAGGCTATAATTTCGTCCACTTATCAACGATGGTAAGTAGAGATGACCTTTTAGCTCAGTTGGTAGAGCAACTCCCTTTTAAGGAGTGGGCCCATGGTTCGAATCCATGAAGGGTCACCATGTTATTTGAAATGACGATTATATATCGGTGCGGTGGTAGTTCAGTTGGTTAGAATACCTGCCTGTCACGCAGGGGGTCGCGAGTTCGAGTCTCGTCCACCGCGCCATTCTCTCTTTTTGACCTTTTAGCTCAGTTGGTAGAGCAACTCCCTTTTAAGGAGTGGGCCCATGGTTCGAATCCATGAAGGGTCACCATCAATGTTGGTCGCTTAGCTCAGTTGGTAGAGCGCTACCCTTACAAGGTAGATGTCACAAGTTCGAGTCTTGTAGCGACCACCATTTTTTTACTGTTTATTGTTCGGTCAAGATGACCCTTTCATCTAGTGGCCAAGGATATTGCGTTTTCATCGCAAAAACAAAGGTTCAAATCCTTTAGGGGTCGCCAATGTTTTTTATGTATCAAACAATAATCAAGGTCGCTTAGCTCAGTTGGTAGAGCGCTACCCTTACAAGGTAGATGTCACAAGTTCGAGTCTTGTAGCGACCACCATGAATTTCAAGATTATCTAAAGTGATTTCTTGTATAATTCAACTTCTTTATTATATAGGTGCGGTGGTAGTTCAGTTGGTTAGAATACCTGCCTGTCACGCAGGGGGTCGCGAGTTCGAGTCTCGTCCACCGCGCCACATTAAATCACTAACTTTTTTCATAATTTCATCTTAATTAGAAAACTATTTTGATAGACTTACATTATGATAGATCAAAACAGTTATTTTAACCGACAAATCCAACTTTGGGGAGAAGAGACCCAAACTTCTCTCAAGAACAAAAGCATTGCTATTATTGGTGCAGGGGGCTTAGGGTGTAGTCTTGCATTGGCACTGGGAACCTCTGGAATTGGGCAAGTCGATATGGTCGATTTTGACACCGTAGGAATCCACAATATTCACCGACAGATTGCATTCAAAATCTCTGATGAGGGACGCTACAAAGCAGAGGTGATCTCAGAACTTCTTATCGCCAAAAATCCCTTTGTGACGACACAGGCACTTGTCATGGACTTTGAGCAATTTGCCACATTAGATCCATCTTATGATCTTATCTTGGATGCAACAGACAATCTCCCTGTCCGTGAGGCGATAGATCACTACTCCAAAAAACATCAAATCCCTTGGATCTATGCCTCTGTTGAGGAGTTCAATGGGCAGGTCTGTTTTTTTGAGAACTCCTCTTTTGGTATCTTTAACCATACACAACACCAAGTAGGTGGCAATATCGCGCCAATGGTTATGCATATTGCATCACTTCAAGCCACCTTAGCACTACGCTATCTTGCAGGACTCAAAATTCAAAAGGAGAGGCTCCACTATCTCTATTTTAACAGTGAAGGGGAGCTTATAACTCAGAAATTTTCCATGCCATGTTAATATTATTGTGTTAAAATATTGCATTTATTTTAAAAGGAGACTGCAATGAGACTAAAACTTTCACTATTAATCAGTTTTATATTACTATTGGGCGGTTGTACACAAGAGACCCAAAATAAGCTGAGTCGATCAATCCAAAACTGGACAGGAACTGATGGAACCTTAGAGGTGTATGCAGGAGATAAGTTGGTCAAAAAGTTTATCGACATAGACAAAATAACAACTGCATCAGGAACAGATGATGGCAAAACCAGACCCTACCGATATGGTTATGGGATCAATGACAAAAACTTCAATGGCAAAAAAGATGCAGGTGAGAATCGTGTCTATTTTGAGTTCTCTGACTACTCTACTAGCTATATCTTCTACGAAGATAAATAAACAATAAAAGGAGTCTACCCAACAATGAAATTTGTCTCTACTACCGAAGCACCAGCGGCCATAGGTCCCTACTCCCAAGCCGTTGTGGCAAATGGGCTTATCTATACCTCAGGACAGATCCCTATGGATGAGAAGGGGGTTATTGTCGCAGATGATGTTGTCAATCAAACACACCAAGTCCTCAAAAATCTCTTCTATGTCCTAGAAGCAGCAGGAGCACACTTCAATGATGTTATTAAGACCACCATCTATCTTACAAATATGGAGGATTTTGAGGAGGTTAATAGAGTCTACTCTCACTACTTTGGACACCATAAACCTGCACGAAGCACCGTCGCAGTTAAAACACTACCCAAAAATGTACTGATAGAGATCGATTGTATTGCTTTAGCAAATGTTGATTATCACATCTAAAAATCCTTTTAGATCAACCCCAAACGCTCATTAGAGTTAATTTGGGGCTTTTCTCTATCACTTTTACGATATAATAAAAAATTATATTAAAAATAGAGGAACAACGATGAATGAACAGACCCTAGCAATTCATGCAGGTTACACAAAAGATTCACAAGGTACCATGGCTGTACCCATCTATCAATCTACTGCCTATGAATTTGATAATACCCAACACGCTGCTGATCTTTTTGAACTCAAAGAGTTAGGTAATATCTATACACGTCTTATGAACCCTACTACTGATATTTTTGAGAAACGGTTTAATGCCCTTGAGCATGGAGGAGGTGCCGTTGGAACAGCTTCGGGTATGAGTGCTATCTTCTATGCCATTGCTAATGTCGCTGAAGCAGGAGACAATATCATTGTCGCCAAACAGGTCTATGGAGGTACCACCACACTCACAGGACACACTATCAAACGATTTGGGATTGAGACACGCTATTTTGATGTCAAAAACCCCAATGAGATCGAAGCCTTAATTGATGAGAGGAGTAAGATTATTCTTTTTGAGAGCATTACCAATCCTAGTATCGATGTGGCAGATTTTGATGCGATTGTTACCATTGCCAACAGACACAATATCTTGACCTGTGCAGACAATACCGTAGCGACACCAATCTTCTGTAAACCTCTTGAGCTAGGGTGTGATCTTGTGGTGCATAGTACTAGTAAGTACACCACAGGACAAGGATTGGCTATTGGAGGGATTGTTATTGAGAGAGAGAGTTTGGTAGAGAAGATCAAAGGAAATCCTCGCTACTATCACTTCAATGAACCCGATGAGAGTTACCATGGATTAATCTACTCCAACCTCTCTCTTCCACTCTTTACACTAAGGATTCGTCTTGCCCTACTTCGTGATCTTGGGGCTACCCCAAGTCCTTTTAACTCATGGCTCTATATCCAAGGATTAGAGACACTCCCACTAAGAATGAGACAACACGCCTCCTCTGCTCTTAAAATTGCACAATTTTTAGAGACACACCCCAAGGTCAAAAAGGTAAACTACCCTGGACTCAAATCCAATAGCAATTACACACTGGCTCAAAAATATTTCCCAAAAGGTCAAAGTGGATTACTCTCATTTGAATTAAACTCACTTGAAGAGGCTCGTAAGGTAGCAGATAGTACAAAGATCTTCAAATTGGTTGCCAATATTGGCGATAGCAAATCTATCATTACCCATCCTGCAAGTACCACCCATCAACAACTCTCTAGCAAGGAGCTTATCGACGCGGGTGTTCCTGCGGGGTTAATTCGGCTCAGTGTGGGATTGGAGGAGAGTCAAGATCTCATTGATGATTTGGCTCAAGCTCTCGCCTAAAGAGTAGAGAAAGATAACTACCCAGTTTATCTTTCTCCCACTTATCTAGCGTACTGCTTATATGCCTTTCGCATCTTGTCCCACTTCCCATCAATAAAAATAGTAGGTGTTCCTGTAATCCACAGTCGTCTCTTCATGGCTAAATCTGTACGAATTGCCTCTTTTACCTCTTCTGACTCTAACTCCTTTAGTGTAAAATTCACACCTGTTTTTTTTCTGATTGCATCGATAATCTTCTTGGGGTTATGCTCTGTTGGTGATACCTCAAGATCATAAAGTGCCATCATCTTATCCAGTTCGCCTCGCTTGTGAAAAATATGTATCGCTTTGGTGGTGAGATCTGATGCAGGATGAATCTTTATGAGAGGATAGTGGTAGTAATAGAGAGCATAGATATCTGGATTTTTTTTGACCACATTAACAATCTCTGGAAACTTCTCTTGACAGTAGGGACAGAAGGGATCTGAGAAGAGTACAATTTTATGAGGAGCTGTTTGACTTCCTATTAAGAAATGCTCCTCATCATACGCATCAAGGGGGACTTTTGGTTTTAGTAGTTTGTTGTAATCTTGATCTCGTTTACCATATTTTCCTTTTTTGATTAGCTTAAGTGTAATCCTTTTACCATTGGTAAATACCCTCTTAGGTACCATAATCTCTTGAGATTTACCTGCAAGTGTTGTATCGAGTTTGAGCAGAAGAAAATAGACTTCCCATCCAGGAGCCTCTTCTATAGGATAATTAGAGATAATATCTATACTCTTGACGGTAGATTTTGTCTTCTGTTCTATATAGTTTTTTATGTAATCTCTAACACCACTCTCATCCATTGCATTTAAAGTCAAACTCATTAATAGTATGATAAATACTAATATCTTATATTTCATTTGTATTTCCTTATTAACTATTATATTTAATTAATTATTTTGGTATAAAAATAATGGAACAGATTATACCATAAAATATTTTTTAGGTATTTAAAAGTTATAGAGCGATAAAAGCCTAAATAGGGTAAAATTTCTTCAATGAAAATAGAAACTAAAATCGAACACTTTACGACCCCTCTCTACCTAGAGAGTGGAAGAATCTTAGAACCATATCAGATAGCCTATGAGACTTATGGAGAGCTTAATGATGATGCCTCCAATGTTATCCTTGTCTGTCATGCCCTAAGTGGGTCACACCATGCTGCTGGTCTTTATGAGGGAGATAGTAAACCTGGTTGGTGGGATGGGCTAATAGGTGATGGTAAAGCGATCGATACCAACAGATATTTTGTTATCTCTACTAATGTGATTGGCTCCTGCTTTGGGAGTACCTCTCCCCTAAGTTACCAATACCCAAGCAATCAACCCTATCGACTCAAATTTCCTGTGCTAACCATCAAAGATATGATCAAAGCCCAAAAGCAACTTCTTAGCAACTTGGGTATCTATCGGCTCAAAGCAATTATTGGGGGATCTATGGGTGGTATGCAGGCACTACAGTTTGCTGTTGACTACCCCAATTTTGCAGAAAAGATCATCTCACTTGCCGCAACCTATGCTACGCAACCATGGGCAATTGCTTTTAATAAAGTTGCTATGGAAGCAATACGCAGAGATCCTCGCTTTGAAAATGGTCAATATGAAGAGAATAGATTCAAAGAGAGAGGGCTTGATGGATTGGCTATTGGTCGTATCGCAGGACATATCTCCTATCTCTCTCCAGACTCTATGAATCAGAAATTTGGACGAAATTATGTCAATAATGATGGACTTTTTGAACTCTTTGGGCGTTATGAGGTAGAGCGATATATGGAGTACAATACCAATAACTTCTCCAAACTTTTTGATCCACTAAGCTATCTCTATATTGTTAAATCGATCAATACTTTTAATCTTAGTCGAGGGTATGACTCGCTTTATGATGCGATATTGAGAATCAAAGCCCAAACCACACTCATCTCTTTTAAGAGTGATTATCTCTTCTTTCCTCAAGAGATGAAGCATATCCACACCATGATGCAACGCAACCATCAATCCTCCTTTTATTATGAGATTGAGAGTAGCTATGGGCATGATGCCTTTTTGGTTGAGTTGGATAAGTTTGATCATATTATTATCGATGCACTAGAGAGCTAAAAAGGAGAACCCATGAATCATAACAGAAATTTTGAAGAGAGACTTGAGGAGGCAAAAAAGATTCTCAATCAACTAATGGATCCGAGCATTACACTAGAAGAGAGTCTCAAACTCTACAAAAATGGACTAGAGGAGATCAAAATTGCTCAGAAGATGATCGAGGAGGCAAAAGTTCAAATAGAGATAATAGAACAAAGCAATAGCACCTCAAGAGAGACATAAGAGATATGAAAACATTAACCATTGCAGCATTACAACTCCCAACACTTGGTATGCAAGCAACTAAACTTGATTTTTATCTTCGTAATGCACATAGCAGAGGGGTCAAACTCATTCTCTTTGGGGAGTATGTTCTTAACCATTTTTTTAAAGAGCTCAAAACCATGCCCATTAAGATGGTTAAAAAACAGAGTGAAAAGCATATACAGATGCTTCAAAAAAATGCAGATAAATATAAGATGGTTTTTGTTGCCCCTATTATTTTGATTCAAAAAAATCAATATATCAAAACCATAGCCAAGATTACAGATAAGAGCATTCACTACTATAAACAGCAGATACTCATTCCCTACCCCCACTGGAATGAGAAAAAATTTTTTGCCAACCCTATTAAACCAATTCAAGATCCCATGAGCTTCACACTAGATGGTTTTAAAATTATGGTGATGAGTGGATTTGAGATGCACTTTGATCCCTTTTGGGAGGCTGTTACCCGTAAAAAGGTTGATCTACTACTTCTTCCAACTGCTTCCACTTTTGGATCACACAATCGTTGGCGAGAGATTATCAAAACCAAAGCCTTTCTACACGGATGCTATATTCTTCGTGCCAATCGGCTTGGAGAGTATACCGAGAATAAAATACAGTGGAAATTTTATGGAGATAGTATGCTAGTAACCCCAGAGGGAGAGGTCTATATGATGTTAGAGGATCGAGAGTCTATGCTTATAGAGACCATTGACAAAGAGCGCATCAAAGAGCATCGAAAAATTTGGGGATTTGCAAAAGAGTTAGCTTTAAGAGAAAAATTAACTTAACATTGATAAAAACTTTTTTAATAAAGCAAAACTTTTTTACCCATATTTTAATTTACCTTAATAGTTAACATGTTACAATCTATTAAAAAAATGAAGGAATGGGAAAAGTTAGATGAATAATGATTTGATGAAAATAGTTGAAGAGACCAAAAAGCTAAAAACAATGGTATTGGAGGACAATCCTGAAACCAATGAGTTAATGTGTACCACACTCAAAAACTTCTTTGCTGAAGTACACTCTGCATTTGATGGAGAGACGGCATTAGAGCTTTATGAAAAACATCAACCTGATATTGTCTTTATTGATATTATCCTTCCAGGGAAAAGTGGTCTGGAGATAGCTAAAGAGATTAGAGAGATTAATCCAAAACAGATGATTGTTATTGTCTCAGCGAGTGACGATATGGGGAATATCTCCGAAGCGGTTAAGATCGGAGTTAATAACTTTATTAGAAAGCCAATCAATACGGATAAGATGATTGATGTACTTAAAGATATAGTAACAGATATCAAGAAACAGAAGAAAAACAGAACAAAAATCTTCTCAATCACTTTGCCACTTGATCTCTATGAGCAAGTAGATACTGATGCAAAAAGTGAAAGTATCTCAAAAAATGCCATGATTATTAGAGCATTAAAACACTTCTATAATCTATAAAAGACCTCTTCTCCAGTTTTATTAGATAGTATGAAAAATTATAAGTTTTATACTATCTAATAGCCTATTATCTATTTTTTGCTATAATCTTAATCATGAAATATACACCCAAGCAGATAGAGAAGTATCAACGCCAAAAATATATCTCTTTTTTAGAAAAAATAAGCAGAAATCTCTTTAGAATGTTTCGTAATGAGTCTATAAATCAGGAGCAATTCTTGAAAAAATTTTATGAACTCAAAAAAGAGCTTAATAAGTTAGTAGAGATTCGTCTGGACTCCCAATACCATGATCAACTTAAAGAGTATCTTGATAGACTCTATCATGAGACACAAAAAGAGTTTAACCTTGAAGAGATAAGAGAGAGCAATATGACCCAACTCAATCGTCTACAGAAACTTAAGAACTCTGCCTCTTACAAAAAGGAGAAACATCGGCATAGGAGCCGTGACCAAGACTGGGGATAGCCTCATCTACAAAATCTTAATCTCCTCAACCAATTCAATACCAAATTGTTGAAAAACTCGCTCTTTGGCTAGATCAATTAGATATTTGGCATCTTCAAATCTTCCACCCCCATGATTGACCAAAAAATTAGCATGTACCTGACTCCACTGCATCGCTCCTTCTCTCCTCCCTTTTAATCCAACCTCTTCAATCAGACGTCCTGCATAATCCCCTTTGGGATTTTTGAATACTGAACCAGCACTTGGCAGAGTAGGTTGATTTGAGCGAAGTTGTCGCAACTCCTCCATAAGAGAAGTATCAAACCCCAATCTTTTTTGAAATTTTACCTCTGTTACCACCCCATGTAGCATGGCAAAGCGGTAGCCATATAGAATATCCTCTTTTTTGATCCACCTGTTATTGATCTTTAGCGCATCGACAATATTAAAGATCTCATAAGACTTTACTCCTGCATTCATCGCTATCATTCCACCAAGTGAACCTGGAAGTTTTGATAAAAACTCAAATCCTGCCAAATTGTGCCGTTTTGCAAAAGAGAGTATCTTCCCTGTAGGGGTTGCTGCTCCAATTGTAAGGGTATCCCCTACAAGATCAATAAAAGAGAACTCCTTAGAGAGTTTCATCAAAGGGGGTGGTGTGGGAGAGAGCAAAATATTATTGCCATCACCTATGATAATCAAATCAGTGGGGATAATATCCTCCCTCTCCAACATAAAAACATCAACTTTTTGCCCTATTTTAATACTAGAAAAATTACTAAAATCAATCGTCTTTATAAACATATCATGTCACTTTAAATATATAATTTTTAATTGATAGGATTATAACCAAAAATAGAAGAAGAGAGAAGTAGCCAACAGGATTAAAAGGGGGGCAATCGCCCTCCTGATAACAAAAGATAGAAGAGATATAATAAAAGTTGTTATGCAGCTTGTCTAAAATGCTTTTTCATCTTATTAAAAAGCATTGCAATAAGCCCCTTTGGCTTAACAATAGAGTCCATATAGTCATCAAATGTCGTATGTCTCTCATCCAGATAACCTTGCAAATAGACCAGTGAAGCCTCCAGTCCATGCTTTTTCTCAATCTCCAATAGTGTAGCATAGAGTGGGGTTACTGTCTCTATTACCTTTTTGGATGCTGAGCGACGAAAAGCAATATAGTTAACATTATTAGAGACCAAATCTCTCTGAATCTCAAAGTCAGTAGTCACCCAGTAGTATTTGCCCGATTTGGCTAAATTTTTTACCACTGCTGTAATATTTTGACCATTACGAATACGTTGCCACATCAAAAAAAAGATACAACTTGGCATATCTGGGTGTCTTAGAATATTGTGCGGTCGTCCTACCACTTCACTCTGTTCATATCCTGTCACCTGAGAAAAAAACTCATTGGCATACAGAATATTACCATGTTCATCTGTTTTACTAACAATAAACTCTTTTGAGCTTACCTTAATCTCTTCATCTATAGGCAGAGGTCGATAAAACTTCATCATTGCTCCCCTAGTAGATGGTATTAAAGGCAAATGTTCTGTTGGTGGTACGCATGTGACGATTAACAATTGAGCTTAAGCGTGACCGTTGCTTATAGCGACTATAGGATTGATTGTAGCGTTCTACAGTTTGGGTCATCTCTAGCAATAGCGTATTGAGGCTATTGAGTGCCTTTTGTTTATAACTTAATCTATTCAAATCTTGACTAAGTAGACTTTTGCTTCTGTTCCATGCGATCAAAAGGCTATCAAGCTGTTGACGAATATGTGGAATTGTTGTTCCATTAAGTTTTAAGTTATTATCTCCATTGATAAGACCGTGTACCACTTTATCAAATGAGTTTATCGATTGTTTGACTTTTTGAAGATCGATATTTTTATGCTCCAAAACTCTATTCATCTCAACAATCTTAGCCTGTTGATCTTTTGCCATTTTCATATCTGTAAGAAGTTTATACTCATCTGTCAACGCATAATCCTCTGATGCCTCTGCAACTGCAACTGTTGTAGATATAAGTAACACTGCTGCTACCAATTTCTTTAAGAATTTCATATTTCTATCCTTTATTTTTGTTTTGTTAGAATAATTGTAACAACCAACTTGGTAGCAATAGTGAAAAATTATGTAAATCAATAGATTCTTTTGAATATCTTTAGCTTTATTGTTACTTTTTGTTATTAAAAATTAAATTACTCACACCACTAAATATAAAATCATATAATTTAAATTTTTATTCTGTATAATGTTAAACTAAAAAATTTCAAATAGGATTTCTCTCTTGAGCCTCTTAAAACTTTTATATATAGAAGATGATATCGATATTCAAACCATCTATGCAGAACAACTCAAAACACTAGT
The DNA here is from genome assembly GCA_964515605.1 of uncultured Sulfurovum sp. Taxonomy (GTDB): domain Bacteria; phylum Campylobacterota; class Campylobacteria; order Campylobacterales; family Sulfurovaceae; genus UBA1140. The sequence goes on from CAZEUB010000079.1 coordinate 17,378, forward strand.
CCCTACCCTCTATTTTGCCAAAGATGGGGAGGAGGGATTTGAACGCTATCTTGAACTTAAACCTCATATTATTCTATTAGATATTAATATGCCTAAAATGGATGGATTGACCTTGGCCAAAAGGATACGAGAAATTGATCGCCATGTCAAAATCATTATCACAACCTCATACTCAGAACAAGAGAAACTACTTCAAGCCATTGAACTCTATCTTATTAAATACATTATCAAACCGATTGAGCCTCATATCTTAGAGGAGGCAATAACCAAAGCCATAGAGGAGATTCGAGAGGAGCAGGGAGAGCAGAGACAAAAACTCTTTTTATTAGATAGTGAGACAGTATGGGATCAAAAAGAGGAGAAACTACTCAAAAATAATCAGGAGATTAAGTTAACCAAAAATGAAAGACGACTTCTCTCTCTGCTCTCATCAGATAAGAGCAAAGTTTTTACCTTTTTTGAAATTTTTAACCATCTCTCCTATGATGACTTTGATAAAGAGTATGATGCCAACCAGATTCGAGCATTAGTCAAACTGGTACGAAAAAAAATTCCCAAAGATGCTATCATCAATATCTACGGAGAGGGGTATCGATTTAATCCTCTAAATGGCTAAGTGCCTCTTTGTATCGATAACGCTTAATCAATTTTTTAATAGTCTCAAACAGCCTTTGCTCCTCACTGGATAGTTTGATCTGTTCTATCCTCTCAATCACCTCTCTCATAACCCGAGGACGCTTCCCTAAAATTGCTACCTTTAACTCATCAAAAAGATCTTTTACAGAGGAGCTACTCTCCAAGGTGATTTGAGAACTCTCTCTATCTGAAGCAATATATTGAATTAACGTTTGATAAAGTATCTCTACCTTGACTGGTTTATTGAGATGATCATTCATCCCACTAAGAAGGGTTCTTTCAATATCCTCTTGCATTGCATTGGCAGTTAATGCAATAATTGGTATCTTTTTATCTTTTTGCCGAATTATTTTAGCTGCCTCATAGCCATCCATAATTGGCATCTGAATATCCATAAGAATAAGATCATATCGCCCCTTGTCAAAAAGAGCCAATGCCTCTTTGCCATTGGATGCCAAATCAATCTCTATTTTTGAATTTTCTAACAACCCTACAATAATCTCCTGATTGATCAGGTTATCATCAACCAGAAGAATTTTAACTCCAGCAAGTATCTCAATAGAGTATCTATTTTGCACCCGATTTGGTTGAGGCTTTAGGGTAATCTCTTTTCTATTCAACCCACTTCCAACAGGAGAGAGCTTCACCTCAAAGATAAAACTACTTCCAACACCATATTGACTCTCTACCCAAATTTTACCCTCCATTAACTCTACTAACTGCTTAGATATGGTCAACCCTAAACCAGTTCCTCCATAATTACGCGTAGTAGTATTGTCTGCTTGAGAAAAGGCTTTGAAGAGTCGAGTTTGCTCTTCTGCTTTGAGTCCAATTCCAGTATCCCTTACCTCAAATCGAAATCTATCCTCTGCTATCTTATCCACCAATAATCTTATCTCTCCTTTTTTGGTAAACTTAACTGCATTACTTAATAGGTTGGTAAGAATCTGAGAGAGGCGAAGACTATCTCCATATAACTCCTTCTCTACTCCCTCTCCATACTCAACATAGAGTGCTAACCCTTTCTCTTTTGCCGTAAAATAGACCAAATCAATAGCACCCTCTATCATCTGATAAAGATTAAAATTAACTGACTCAATCATCATCTTCCCTGCCTCGATTTTGGAGAGGTCTAAGATATCATTAATAATACTCAAAAGTATCTTTGCAGAGTTATCAATCTTCTGAATATAGTTTCGCTGTTGTGGAGTTAGCTCTGTTTGCAAAGCCAAATAGCTCATCCCAACTATACCATTAACAGGCGTACGTATCTCATGTGACATATTGGCTAAGAAGGTTGATTTTACTTTAACCGCAGCTTCTGCTCTCTCCTTAAGTTCACTAAGATGGAGATAATCCTTATGGAGTTTATCTTGAAGATGATTAAAACCTTTGACAATCTCACCAATCTCATCATTTTGCTCTATTACCATTTTGGTAGAGAAGTCGGGATTATCATTGATTAAGTTATTTACCCCTGAGATCACCTTATTAAATCGACGTTTTATGCTTATATAGAGATAAGTTATAATAGTTATTAAGATCACCAAAGAGATCAAAGAGAAGAAGAGCGTAAAACCAAAAAGATCCCGGGTGGTTGTAGAGAGACGATTAAGCACCTCTTTTAAGCCACGAGAAGCCTCCTCTCTTCTTTGCTTAAAGAGATCTTTTGTTTTTTGGCACAGTGGTTTTATCTTTGAGAACACCTTAAAATCTTCACCATTATTAATATAGTGATGAAGTGCAATATCATTTTGACGGTAATACTCTTGAATCATCAATCTCTCTTGATGAATATTTCGCCCTTTTTCATACCGAAATAGCTGTTCGAGATTAGATAGAATATGATCCCTGTTCTCTTTGGCATCTTTGAGACGATCCAACTCATTAGTTCGCCCTATATATTGAAATAGATCCTCCATCTCTTTAAAAAGTTTCAAATTTTCATTACGCAAAGAGAGAATAGGAAAGTAGTGTTTACTTATATCCTCAATCTCATTAATATGTTGATGAGTATAGAGATAACTTACTGTTAAATAGATTGAAAAAAAAAATAGAATAGCAAAAGATACTATCCTTAATTTTAAGAGTATGGTTAGATTAAACATAAATATTTTTAATATCCTAATCCTGTAGTTATATAAGTTCACAAGATAACATTTATTGTATAACAACTAACCATCAAGAGATAAGTAACAACCATCTGTTACTAAATATTAGTCATTTAGTAACAGATATAATCAATTAATATTCATCACTATTGCTCCATCAATTTTGCTTCGCCCATACGCAATTACCTTTTGGTGCTTCATTATCTTCTTAATCTCTCGACTGGTCATTTTTTTGGGAGGAGTACGATTCCCTTTATAGATCTCTCTCATCCAATACTCTTTGAGCTGTTTTGGACTCTTCTTGATAATCTTTTGATAAAACTCTCTATAACCATCTTTGTTGTCTATGGGGATAACTTTAATACCATCTATATTATCTGTCTTCCCCAAATAGAGATCGGCTAATTTTTTTTGTGATACAGAGATCAATCGATCCTCATTAGAGATCATCACCTTTATATCTGAAAATGCCATGGAGGAGAATACCATCCACAATAACAATACTGCTCTCATTTCTATTCCTTTTTAAATATTCTTAAATGGATAGGGAGAGTATATATTTTATAACTTTAATATTTTCTTAAAAAATAAATATAAAATTATATCTTATAAATTATTTAAATAATAAAAATATAAGAGAATATCTATCAACACAATAGCACTAAGATATCATAAGCGACAATATCTTATAACATTAATCTCTTTTCTATTATCTCTGGTAGAGTAGTACAATCTAAATGCTTAATAATCAAAAATTTCTCATCACCCTCTTCTCTCTCACTATTTGTCGTTAGAATAGTAGGTATATTAGTGTATCTAAAGTGCTCTTTGAGCTTATCTAAACTATCTTGATTATTAAGATCTAAACTCAATAGCACCAGATCAACCCTCTCACCATCAATCAACTCATCGGCTTCATCAATATCCAAAGCGACCAAGAGATCACAATACTCCTCTAAGATATTTACCAAACAATCAATCTGATGCTCTTGATCATTGAGAATCAAAACCGTTTTGAGCTGTCTCTCTTCTCTAAATAGCACCTCTAACTCTCTTAAAACCAAACGTAATTCAAGCTCAAACTCCTCATAGTTTTCTGTTTTTGCTTCATCTATCTCTTTGGAGATCTTCGCCAAGTTACGCATCCCCAGCGTAGCAGAGAGTCCTTTGATGGTATGAATCACATCTTTGGACTCTAATATAGAAAGCCTTGAGAGTTGCAAGGCACGATAACGTTCCAAAAAATTATTTAAAATTTTAAGGTACAACGCTTGGTTATTGTTTAAATACTTCAATCCTATTGTGCTATCAATAGATCGCACTCTTTTGAGCTGTTCATACTTAAGCTGCATCGATATACTTTAAAAATGTTTTATAAAAGAGTTCAACCTCTATTGGCTTTTGAAGATGATCATTCATCCCTACCCTTTGTGTCTTTTGACGATCCAACTCTGTTCCATTAGCCGTAAGTGCTATAATGGGTATCTCTCTATCCTCTTTTCGTATAATTTTGGTCGCCTCATAACCATTCATAATAGGCATCTCTATATCCATCAAGATCAATAGGTAATCACTCTTATTGTATTTAGATACTGCCTCTTTCCCATTTTTTGCAATATCAACCTCAATACCACTCTCCTCTAGTAGCGATAACACAATCCATTGATTAATCTCTTTATCTTCTGTCAACAAAATTTTAATCCCCTCTAATCTATTAACTTTTTCTCTTAACTCTCTTTTTGTCATATTGTAATTATTTCCTCATTTTAATTAAAAAGAGATAATACCCCAACAATTGGTCATAACAGTGAAAAAGTAAAATTATTGTTGGATGTTATGCTCTATAAAATAAAAAGAATACCCCTTGGTGAATATTATCACAGAAAAGAAGATATAAATAATTTTTTTGTTATCCTAATACAATAAAAAACAAAAAGGTCAATAATGCAAAAACTTCTTAATAGAGCTATCCTCTTTTTGGTTACTCTCTCATTGCTATTGATAGGCTACTATTTCTTAAGAGAGAAATTAGAAGTATCTCAAAAACAGAACAGAAACTATACCCAACTTGAAGCAACGTCCAAACAACTTTTTCCTCCACTCAATACGACATTTACTTTCAAAACTCTCCAAAATAAAGTATTTAAGGTAGATGCACAAAATAGCATCTTTAAGATTCAGGGGCTTGAAGAGAAGCTGGTTTTTCTCAAAATTTTTGGATGGAATTGTCAATATTGCAAAAAGGAGATTCCAGAGCTCATTAAACTCAAAAGTGACCTAGGAGAGACCTTTGAAATTATTGCTATTGAGGCACAACACTCTTCCAAAGAGGAGTCTAAAAAAAAGATCAAAGAGTATGGTATTAACTACAATATTGTTTTGGGAGATGAACAGCAAAATTTTTATGCCTACCTCAAGGCTTATTATGGATGGAGTGGAATTATCCCTCTAACTATTGTTTTGGGCAAAAAAGGGAAAGTACTTGCTTTTGAACTAGGTGCAAAATCCTATAGCTTTGCTGAATTGATGAAAGCCTCCCTCGCAAGAGAGGACTAAGGGGGGGGTAACCATATGGTAGGAATAACAACAAAATTAAGCAGTCTCCTATTGCTATTAGGATACACCTATAGTAGCCTATTGGCATCAGAGATCGGATGTAATGCACTAAAGGATCAAGAGAGTGGCTGTACACAAGAGAGCATTCTCGCTCAAGAGAGCATTCTCGCTCAAGAGATCTCTTCTCAATTAGAAAAGATAGATGTTCCAAAAGAGCCAAAGAGAGCAAAAAACCCTCAAAAGATCAATATTACCCAAAAGCTCAAATCAGTAGAGATTCTCTATCAAAACAAACCTTTTTTGATAGAGAGAGAGAGCCATAAAGAACAAAAAAGTTGTCCTCCACACTGTATTCAACCTATGTATATCAAAAATATCAAAACCATAGGTGAGTTAGAGACATTAACATTTATTCAAAAGGCACAAAAAAATAAACAGATGCTAGTTATTGATAGCAGAGGCACTAAAAAGTACCGATCTGCCACCATTCCTAGTGCTATTAATATCCCCTCTTCCCTTCTTAATAAAAAAAGCAAATATAGTCAAAAAATCTTAAAACTCTTAGGGGGGAAAAAACTTCAAGGGAAATGGTACTTTAAGTACTCTCATAAACTTCTTATTTTTGATAATGGCATTTGGGATGATCATGCAAGTAAGCTAATCGATCAACTTATCACTGTAGGATACCCACAAAAGCAAATAGTCTATTATCGAGGAGGGGTTCACAGTTGGAGAGAGGCAGGGCTTACTCTTTTTTAGAGGGGACTCTTTTTACTATTTTTATTCTATTATGATATAATCATCTGCATGTATCAAAAAGAGTTTGAAACCCTACTTCACCACACCTTACCTAGAGCTATTCTTTTTTATGGGGAGAATCCCTATTTGGTTAACACCTATATTCAATACTATATCAATACCACCAATACAAAGGAGTCACTGCTTACTCAATATTATGATGAGTACCATTTTGAGTCTGCCAAAAGCTATCTCTCCCAAAGCTCTCTCTTTGGTGGGATCAACCTATTGATTATCAAAAGTGACAAAAAAATTCCCAAAAAGGAGTTAGATAGGCTTATTGATCTGGTACAAAAAACGCCTGATAACTATCTCATCTTTGACTATCAAGGGTTAGCCAAAGATGCCAAAAGCCTACAGAGTAGTTTCTCTCCCAAAAAGGGCGCCAACTGGGTACGAGTTTTTGAACCAAATATCCGTGAGAGTATTGCCCTACTCCAACAAAAAGCTCACTCACTCAATATGGAGATTGATCACTACGCTCTACAACACCTTCTACTTCTCCTAAACAACGATCTTGCTCTTTGTGCCAATGAGCTTAATAAACTTGCTATCCTAAATGGTAAAGTTGGCATCAAAGATATTGACCAACTTGTCTACTCTACTGCCCCACTAGCAGTCGAACAACTCCTTATCAAGCTCTTTGAAAAAAAGCCCATCATAGAGACCATAGACCGTTTAATAGCATTGGGAGTTGATGAGTATGCCATCTTGCGATCGACACAATTTTTTGTTAATCAGCTCTTTTTATTTCATGCCTATATGAAACTGCATGGTACAATCAACTCCAAAGAGATATTGGGCTATCAACTTCCAAAGCCCATTGAGAATCAAAAAGCTCAACTGGCACTGCGTATCAAGAGTCATACCCTAATTAAGATATTTGAACACCTACTAGAGGTGGAGCTACAGATCAAAACCTCACCCTCTAAGAATAAAGAGACTCTACTGTATGGAGGATTTCTCAAACTACAAAAATTGCTACAAGAGAGTTAAGAGAAGAGAACTAACTCAACCGAACCAATCCATTCTCTATGATAATCATCCCCTCTAACTCTGCCTCATAGACCCTATCTTCAAATTTGGCAATTGCTTCATCTAATGTTGGTACCCCTTGGCAAAAATAGAAAAACTCATCTTTGATCACGGAGCGATCAGAGGGAACAGAGCCATAACGACTAGCAAACTTTTCAATATTATAAATTGGCTTTGCCAACCCCTCTTCGAGAAGTTGGTTGGTACCTCTACTCTCATCTATATTATGAGGCAATACATAGATCTCTCTTCCCATCTTAAGAGCATACTCAACAGAACGCATTGAACCACTATTCAGATCTGCTTCAGCAACAATTAACACCTCTCCTAATGCAACCACCAACTCATTACGCACCACAAAACTCCATGAACGGGCTTTAAAAGTGGGGGGAAACTGACTTAATACCAACCCTTTTTGCTCAATCTCCAAAATCAGTGTACGATTGACCGATGGATAGTGAATATCCAAACTATTAGCCATCACTGCAATGGTACTCATCGCTCCCGCTCCAAGGTGTGCAATAGCATCAACCCCCATCGCTGCACCACTAACGACAACAACACCTCGATTAGCAAGAGCCTGTGCCAAGGCATGGGTCATATTTTTGGTATAGGTTGAAGGGCGACGCGTCCCAACAATAGAGACTTTTGGACGATCCAATAGTGTTTGATCCCCCAACGCATAGAGAGTCTTGGGATACTGTTTCATATCCTCTAATGAAGAGAGGTGTCTTGTTACTGTGGTCATTTTGACTCGCCTTTGTACGCCAAAAGATTTAGGTAATGCTCCTCTCTAAGCTCATAATATCGAGGAATTTGATAGTAGAGGTTACGGTATAGCTTTTCGGTCTCAAAGAGCTTCTCTTGCTTCTGTTCCAAAGCACTTTTGTAACGATTAAGCTCCTCTATTCTGTGGCTAATTTTTCGGATATAAGCGTGACTCTTATTACGCTCTTGACGCAACTTTAATGTATCGATTTTATTCACAAACGCCTCTTTTAGGCGTCTTAGATTCTCCAAGCTATCAAGAAGATTATCTATATGCATATCGACTCTTCTCTTCTCTTTTTTTAATTTACTATATTGTGTCTTGAGCTGACTTCCTAACAGTATCAACTGCTCTCTTTTTTTGTTTTTGAAGATCTCTATCTTAAAATATCTATACAGAAATCGACTGATACGCCCCTCTTCTATCTTGAGATCATTCAAAATAGATTTGATCGCTTCAAAGAGAGTCTCATCTACCTCAGTATATTGACGAACCAATTCAATCTTAGCATCTTTGTCTCTGCGTATGATAACTCTTGAGACAATTTTTCTAAATGTAGACTCAGGACTCTGTAGTATATCATCAACATACGACTCTATTGCCATCTAAATACCCTCTAAAGAAATCAATTATCAATTATAACATAATATGTTAAAAAAATATTTTAATTTATTTCTTTTAGATAAAAATTTTCCAATAACTCATAGCAACCCCAAAGGTAATCGCTATTCCTATAAGATTAAGCCAAATACCTCTCTTTATCATCTGTGTGGTCTTGACATGCCCTGTAGACATCGCAATGGCATTAGGAGCCGTAGCAATAGGCAACATAAAGGCATAACTAGCAGAGATTGCGACAATCAACATAAACAGTACAGGATCCAGCCCACTCTTGAGAGCAAAAGGGTAAATAATAGGAATCATAATTGATGTCAATGCCGTATTGCTTGTTAGCTCTGTTGCAAAGACCACTGCTGAGCCAATAATAAGCATCAAGACAATAGGAGGGAAGATATCCTTTAGACTCAAAAGAATATTGGCTATCTCTGTGGCTAATCCTGTCTTTTGGAATGCCATAGCGATAGAGAACCCTGCCCCAAAGAGAAAAACAATCGCAAAAGGGATCTTGGCAAAGTCCTCTTTCCACTCCAAGAGATCCACTTTGGGAAGAAAGAGAAAAAGACCAAATGCCAATAGGGTTATCTTCTCATTAATAGCCACACCAAAAAGGTATTTGAGAATTGGGTTAGCAGCCAATAGCAGTGCCAAAGAGGAGAGGATCCAGACCAACTTTTTTTGATTTAAAGTAAGAGGCTTTTTTTGCATATCTATCTTCACAAGTTCAAAATCCTCCTTTTTTAATCCATAAAGCAATATCTCAGCTGCCGAGATCATCATCATAATTGCCAAAGGAGACATCATCACTGTCCACGTTGCAAAAGGGATCATCTCCATGTTATTACTCTCAATAAAGTCCATCAAAATCAGATTAGGAGGTGTCCCTACAGGGGTAATAATCCCTCCTATCAAGGAGGCATAAGCAACCCCTAAGAGCAGACGAAACTTATACTCTGGATTCTCTGTCAAAAAAGCAGCAATAGGAATAATCAAAAGAGCTGTCGTGGTATCAGAGAGAATAGAGCTTAATGTTCCTGCTGTCAACATCAATGAGTAGAGAACACCACGAGGGGTATTAGGGAAAATTGAGAGCAGTTTGGTTGCCAAACGTCTGTGCAGTTGAGACTTCTCTGTCGCAATTGCCAACAAAAACCCCCCAACGAAAAGAAAAATAGTTGTTTTGGAGTAGTTCGCAACCACTGCTTTGGAGGAGACCAGATCAAAAATCGGAAAAAGAATAATCGGCAAAAGAGATACCACCCCCATGTGTAATCCATTATTTGTCCACAGAGTTACTAAAAATGCGATAATACCAACCAGCTTTGATTGTTGATCTGAAAATGCAGTTAGAGACAAAAAATAAAAAGCCAATCCAATGGCTATTGCATAGATAATCAAACGATAACTCTCTATAAATGATTTAAGATAAGACATAAGTAATCCTTCACAACATATAATAGAATATATTATCATAAAAGAGATTATAAAGCTCACAAAGCTTGACAACAAATAGGGATAAAATTTAGGAAATAAAGAGGAGAAAGTGGGGTGTGACACCTAAAGATGTGTCACACATAAAGAGAAAAAGGTTAGTTGGTCTCTTGATCAACAATTTTATTAGAGGCGATCCAAGGCATCATGGCTCTAAGCTTTTTACCTGTCTTGGTAATCAAAAGCTCTTGATCCTTCGCTCTTTCGGCATTCATTCTTGGGTATCCTGCTTGACCCTCCAAGATAAACTCTTTGGCAAAGCTACCATCTTGAATCTCAGCAAGAATCTCTCTCATTGCTTTTTTGGACTCTTCATTGATGACACGTTTACCTGAAACATAATCTCCATACTCAGCAGTATTAGAGATAGAGTATCTCATATCGGCAATTCCACCTTCAAACATCAAATCAACAATCAATTTAAGCTCATGAAGACACTCAAAATAGGCAAGTTCAGGAGCATACCCAGCCTCAGTCAAGGTCTCAAATCCAGCCTGTACCAGTGCTGATGCACCACCACAAAGAACCGCTTGTTCTCCAAAGAGATCTGTTTCGGTTTCATCTTTGAATGTTGTCTCAATAATTGCTGTACGTCCACCACCAATAGCAGAAGCGTAAGAGAGTGCTAACTCTTTGGTTGTACCACTTGGATCTTGACCAACCGCAATAAGATCAGGGATACCTCCACCTCTAACAAACTCAGAACGTACAGTATGCCCTGGTGCTTTTGGTGCAATCATGGTAACATTGATATCCTTTCTTGGGATAATTCTTCCATAATGGATATTGAATCCATGACCAAAAGCGATGGTTGCTCCCTCTTTGAGGTTTGGCTCAATCTCATTCTCATAGATACTCTTTTGATTCTCATCAGGAAGCAAAATCATAATTACATCCGCTTTGGCAGAAGCCTCTGCAACACTCAATACCTCAAAGCCTTTTGCCTCAGCCTTTGCCCAAGAAGAACCACCCTCTCTTAGACCAACCACAACATTAACACCTGAATCTCTGAGGTTCTCTGCGTGAGCGTGTCCTTGTGAACCGAAACCGATCATTGCTACTGTTTTTGATTTGATGATATTTAAATCACAATCTTTGTCATAATATACATTTAATGTTGACATTACTTTTCCTTGGTGTTTAAAAAATTTCGCGATTATAGCGTAAGATTACTTATGTTAATTAGGTTATTGAGGTATAATATAGAGTAACGATTTAAAACAGACAAAGGAGTAAGCCGTGTTAACAATCTTAGCAGAGAATCTTCTGTGGTGGCACTGGATCGCTTTTGGGATTATTTTGATTACCTTAGAGATGTTTACAGGGACATTTATGTTGCTTGGCTTAGGGTTAGCCGCGATGATTGTAGGAGAGATTGATAACTTTTTTGATATCACACTTACCATGCAGTTAGCCCTATGGATCCTTCTCTCTTTGGTCTCACTAGGAGTATGGTTTCGATACCTCAAAGATCATCGAGTAGAGACCTCAGGGCAATCCAATGATGCGATCAATGCCAAGGGAGTTGTCACCCAAACAATCCCTGCTAATGATCGAGGCAGGGTTAGGTTTGATACCCCTATCTTGGGTAATACCTTATGGTATGCCACTGCCAAAGAGTCCATTGAGGTAGGCTCTCGTGTCAAAATTATTCAGATCAAAGGTCAACTCATAGAGGTTGAAAGATTATAAAATATAAAATTTAGGAGTCAAAAATGGAAGGTTTAAATATAGTAGCCCTATTAGGAATTGCTGTAGTCATCACCCTATACAAAGGGATCAAGATCGTCCCCCAAGGGGAGGAGTGGATAATTGAAAAATTGGGAAAATTTAGCAAAACACTCAGCCCAGGGCTCAATCTCATTATCCCCTATATCGAAGAGGTACGCCAACGCATCTCCACACGAGATATTATCATGGATATCCCTCAACAAGAGGTCATCACCAAAGACAATGCCGTTATCCGTACCAATGCCATCGCCTTTGTACGCGTCACTAACCCAAAAGATGCGCTTTATGGTGTTGAGGATTTTAAACTAGCGATATCAAGTCTCATTATGACCACTCTTCGTTCAATTATCGGAGAGATGAAACTAGATGAGGCGTTGAGCAACCGTGAGGCGATCAAAACCAAACTCAAAGATAGCATCATTGATGATGTTGCCGATTGGGGTGTAACAGTGAAATCCGTTGAGATACAAGATATCAATCCTAGTGGTTCTATGCAGGAGTCTATGGAGCGTCAAGCAGCAGCAGAGAGAGAGAGAAGAGCCATTGAGACCACCGCAGAGGGGAATAAAAATGCCGCCATTCTCGAAGCCCAAGGGAAACTCGAAGCAGCAAAACTTGAAGCTGAAGCCCAAATCTCACTTGCCAATGCCTCAGCCACAGCCATTGAGATGATTGCCGATTCGGTACAAGAGAAAGAGCTTCCTGCTATGTTCTTGCTTGGAGATCGCTATATCAATACCCTAGAGAAGATGACACAATCTCCCAATAGCAAATTTGTGATCTATCCAGCCGATATCCAAGGAGCCATCAAAGGGATGGTGGGATCAGTCTTTAAGTAGGCTGAGTAAGAAAGAGTTTAAATACTCCATATTAAAAAGCTACTCTCCTGCAAAGGGGAGCAACGCACTTGCCCAAGTCAAACCACCACCAAAGGTATCCAGTAGCATCAGATCCCCTTTGTGAAGTCGTCCTGATTCATAAATATCATTAATTGCCATAGGAATGGATGCCGCTGAAGTATTCCCGTATTTATTGACCGTTACAACCACCTGCTCTTCGCTCATCTTAAGCGAATCTCCCACTGCTTTAATGATACGATAATTGGCTTGATGTGGGATAAAATGTGGAATATCTTTGGCATCGATACCATTCCTCGCCAAAATATCCTTGACATCTTTGGTAAGGGTTTTTACAGCAAGTTTAAAGGTCTCATTTCCTCTCATCTGCACAAACCCTAACCCCTCATCGATTACTTTTTGAGATAGAGGATTAACACACCCTGGTGCAGGAGTGACTAAAAAATCAGCATAGGAACCATCTGCACTTGCATGCACATCAATCATCGCCTCCTCTTTTACTTCGGTAGCAGAGATGACTGCTGCTCCTGCACCATCACCAAAAAGAATACAAGTTGTCCGATCAGTATAATCAACAATAGAGCTAAACTTCTCAGCCCCAACTATCAATACATGTTTTTTCATTCCAGACTCAATAAAAGCCTTAGCAACAGAGAGAGCATAGACAAATCCGCTACATGCGGCACTAATATCAAAGGCTTGTACATTTTTGATACCCAATTTATCAGAGATAATACAGGAGGTTGCCGGCATATTAAAATAATCAGGCGTTACAGTAGCACAGAGAACCAAATCAACATCTTCGATCTCTAACCCTGCCCGATCAATAGCAAGTTTAGAAGCCTTAGCTGCCATATCACTGGTATACTCATCCTCTGCTGCGATACGTCGTTCACTAATACCTGTACGCTTTAAAATCCATTCATCACTTGTCTCAACCATCTGTTCTAAATCTGCATTACTCAATACTTTAGAGGGAACATACGCCCCTATGGAATGAAATTTTGCATACATGTTCTACCTTATCTATTTTGTTCTGTTAGTAACTTCTCTATTGCTTTATTAACACCAGAGTCATGATATCTAATGGCTTGAAAAATTGCATTTTTAATCGCTTTTGCGTTACTTTTTCCGTGCGATATAATAGCACAACCATTCACTCCAAGTAAAGGGGCACCACCATATTCTGCGTAATCTACCTTCTTTTTTAGCTTACTAAAGACTTTTTTTCTCATTAGTAATGCACCAAACTTAGCAGGAATCGATTTTCGGATCTGCTCTTTCATCAAAGTAAAGATGGTTTTGACCACTCCTTCACTCGCTTTAAGGACGATATTCCCTGTATACCCATCACAAACAACCACATCAACACTTCCATTAAAGATATCTGATCCCTCAACATTCCCTTTGAATCTAGGTAGGTCTTGAAGAAGACCAAATGTCTCTTTGGTCAATGAGTTTCCTTTGCTATCCTCTTCACCATTGGCAAGAAGTCCAATAGAAGGAGTTCTAAGCCCTAATAGTTTCTGAGCATACACCTCTCCCATAATAGCAAACTCATAGAGGTTTTTTGCGGTACAATCAGTCACAGCACCCACATCTAACAAAAGTGTCTTCCCTCCTCGAGAGAGACTAGGCATTAGTGTCGCCAAAGCAGGTTTGGAGATATGAGGCAATCGCCCGATACGCAATGTTGCCAATGCCATGGTTGCCCCACTGTGTCCTGCTGAGACAACAGCATCAGCTCTCTTCTCTTTTACCAACTCTACCGCTTTAAAAATAGAAGACTCTTTGCGTTTGAGTGCTTTGGTAGCAGACTCACTCATGGAGATGACATCGCTAGCTTCAACAATTTCAACTTTCTCTAGGTAGTATTGTGGGAGGTGTTGTAGTATCTGTTCTCTATCACCTACAAGTATAGGCGAAAACGCTTTTTCATCCAAGGCTTGAGTTACGCCCTCTATAATAGGTTCGGGACCAAAGTCCCCACCCATTGCATCAATGGCAATTCTAATCATCAGAACTGCTTATTACGCTTTTGTTGTATTGTACTCACCAGTTGTCATGTTCATATGGTGAGGCATTCTCCATGTACCATCTGCATCTTTTACAGGTCTTGGTAGTGTCAACTTGTAGTGTGTTCTTCTCTTTGCCGATCTTGTTTTACTGACTCGTCTCTTTGGTACTGCCATTTATTATCCTTTACAATTAAATTTTAAAACTCTTTTTCGAACTCAGACTCATCACTCTTGCAAACTTCACACTGGTGATAAGAGTTCTCAATGGATGCAATTTCACTACGAACAATAAAATCTAAGTCAATCACACCATCTATAAATTCGATTATATCCAAATCATCTTCAGTCTCAATAACCTGATCACTCAAAGTTAATCTAAGAGGCATATTCAAGGAGTAAGGAAATGCCTCTCCGCATCGATCACAATTTAATTCAATCGATCCATGAAGCATACCATCCAACTGAACACGATGATAACCGCTCTTTATCAAAGTCCCTTTAAGCTGAACATTATCAACATCCAACGCAAAAGGTTTTTCACTTTGACCAATCTTGTCAAAAACTATTTTCACAGTTTAACTACTTAAACAATCTCTCTTTGAGCAAAGAAAAAGTTAATCTCAATCACTGCATTCTCAAGAGAGTCTGAACCATGAACTGCATTAGCATCAATACTTTGAGCAAAATCTGCTCTAATGGTACCAGCTGCTGCCTCCTTTGGATCAGTTGCCCCCATAAGTTCTCTGTTTTTTGCTACTGCATTTTCTCCCTCAAGAACACTCACAACCACAGGTCCAGAGATCATAAACTCAACAAGATCTTTGAAAAATGGTCGCTCTGCATGAACCGCATAGAATGCCTCTGCATCTGCTTGAGAGAGTTGGATTTTTTTGGTTGCCGCAACTCTAAGTCCAGCCTCTTCAAATCTTGTAAGAATCTTCCCTATAACATTTTTGGCTACGGCATCTGGCTTGATGATTGATAATGTTTGTTCCACGTTTTGCTCCATATAAGCTTAGTAAATTTTAATGATAAAAATTACCGCTAAAGTATTTTGAAATGGAATAATATCAGAAAGATCATGAAAGAAAGCTTTGACCCAAATTTAAATAATTTGAGTCAAAAAATGAGGAATTAGTCTTCGATAACAGGCTCACCTTTTTCGCCTCTATCTGGTGATGATGGCATACCATCAACAACATCATCCCACTGGATACAACCCTCAGTTGGACACGCCTCAGCACATGCTGGTACATCAAAGTGATCTACACACTCAACACACTTATCTGCATATACATAATAAATCTCTTCACCTGTTGGGTTATCATCCTCGTCCACAATTGCCTCTACTGGACACTCGTCAATACAAGCTGCACAATTGATACAACTATCTGTAATAATTACTGCCATTGAATTTCTCCTATAAGTTAAATTACACCAAACTATATCAAAAGATCATTAAATAAGTCTTTAATTGTTAGATTTAATATCTACTTTTTAACTCCAAGGTAGCGTTGTATCTCATCTACACGATCACACTGCTCCCAAGAGAACTCCTCCTCTCGTCCAAAGTGTCCATAAACTGCTGTCTTTCTATAGATTGGTCTTATCAAATCCAGTGTTTTTATAATACCTGCTGGAGAGAGATCAAATAGCTCCTGAATACACTGCTCAATTTTATGCTCTTCAAAATCTGATTTACCATGAGTATCTACCATAATAGAGACAGGTTTTACTACTCCAATAGCATAAGCAATCTGAATAGTAATTCGAGAACTCACACCAGCAGCGACTAGGTTCTTGGCGATATAGCGTGCCATATATGCTCCTGAACGATCCACTTTAGTAGGATCTTTACCAGAAAAGGCACCTCCTCCATGAGGACAAGATCCTCCATAGGTATCGACGATAATCTTACGTCCTGTAAGTCCTGCATCCCCTTGAGGTCCACCTATCACAAAACGCCCTGTAGGGTTAATATAGTATTGTGTCTTATCAGTTAATAGCTCTTGATCAATCACCTCCTTAATCACCTCTGTGATGATCGCCTGTTCTAAAATTGTAGCAGAGATACTCTCATCATGCTGTGCAGAGATCACAACACTCTCTACTGATACAGGGGTATCATCTATATATTTTATACTCACTTGGGCTTTACCATCAGGACGAAGAAAAGGGATGGTGCCATTTTTTCTCACCTCTGCTAATTTAGCTGTTAGCCTATGTGCCAAAGAGATAGGAAGAGGCATCAACTCAGGTGTCTCTCTACAAGCATACCCAAACATCATCCCTTGATCCCCTGCTCCAATCTCTCCTGAGCTTTGGTCAACCCCTTGGTTGATATCACTGCTCTGCTCTCCTATGGCATTAAGCACTCCTGCACTACGATAATCAAAACCAAAAGAGGCATCGGTATAGCCTATCTCTCGAATCACCTCTCGTGCGATATCCTGCATCGGTGCATAGATATCGGTCTTAAGCTCCCCTGCAATCAAGCAGGTTCCTGTCGTTAGCAGGGTCTCACATGCAACTCTGGCATTGGGATCTCTCTTGATAATATAATCTAAGATCGCATCCGATATCTGATCTGCCATCTTATCAGGATGCCCTTCGGTTACAGATTCACTGGTAAATATATACTCTTTTGACATTACTTATCCTAAGCATTTAAAATGAGTAGAATCTTAACATAAATTTAATTCAAAGTGAACCTATACCCCTGTGTGGCATGGGTCTTAATAAATCGATATTTTAACTTTTCTCGTAGTCGTCTTACCAAACTTCTTAGCGTATTGGATGTGACCACCTTATCAGACCAGAGCAGAAATTCGATATCGACAAAAGAGACAACCTGATCCTGATAATCAATTAGGATAGAGAGTAGTGCTTTCTCTTTTTTGGTCAGCTTAACCACCTTACCATTGGCATAGAGTAGTTGATGCTCTTTATTATAGGAGAACTCCTCATCCAAAACAATCTCACGCTCTTGCTTCCCCTTGGCTCTAATCATCATGATTGCTACATAGAGCTCTTGACGATTAAAAGGTTTGGAGAGATATGCAATAGGCAGGAGATGAGCAACCCGATTAAAATTGATATCATCACTATTGGCACTTACAAAAATAATCTCAACTGAAGGTTTCAGCTCTTTAATTATCTTGGCACTCTCCACACCATCCAACGCCCCTTCAAGATAGATATCCATCAAAATCAGATCAACAGAATAGCTCTCCATAGCATCTATAGCATCCTCTCCATTGGTTACCATTGCGACCACATTACAATCCAACTGCTGAAGATAGTTTTTGATCTCCATTGCCACAATCATCTCATCCTCTACAATCAATACATTTAATTGTTTCACTCTTCAAATCCTATCTTATAAACTGTTCCACTCTCGGTACTATCACACACCAAACTACCTCGTAGTTGTCCTGTTACCAATATCTCCATCAACATCAGTCCCAAAGATGAAGCGTTGCTCTTCTTGATAAACCCTTTGCCATTATCTCTTAATATCAATATAATTTTATCCTCTTCCTCTCGATAGAGTCTAATCTCAATCTTCCCCTCCCCATCAAAAGCATGTTTGAAAGCATTGCTTACCAGTTCATTAATAATCAACCCAATATAGACAGCTCTCTTAAATGGAAGTCTAATAGTAATATCTTTTTCAATCTTTATCAAGTGATTAGGATCATAGAGTGCTATTAGATCTTCTAATAATAGAGAGAGATAACGATCCATATCGACCCAATGTAGACTTTCACTTGTAATAAGATTGGTATAGCTCTTGGCAATGGCATTAATTCGCATCTCTAGTTGAGAGATCAACTCCCTTGATTGTCGATCCTCAATAGTATCACTCTGTAGACGGATTATGGATAGGATAATTTGTAGATTATTTTTGACCCGATGGTGTATCTCTCTCATGAGCAACTCTTTTTCGTGAAGTGCTTGATTTAAAGCTTTGGTTTTTTTAACCACCTCATGGTGAATAATCTTCTCGCGACTCTTTGCCTCTGCTAGGCGTAACTGATCAACCCTCGCTTTTGATTTTTGCAAAATAAGATAGCGATCAGCAAATGCCAAAGACAAAACAAATGCCTCAATCGCCGTAGTCAAGATCAGAAGACTACGAAAGTGAAGCATCACCGAAGCGATCCCAAGGGCATCAATAATCATCAAAAGATAGGAGAAAAACACCAACGCAAACCCCACAATAAAAAGTCGCGCCTCCTTCTTCCCACCTAGATAGATCAAGATACCTGAAATTAAGTTGTAGAGAATAAAAACCGCTCCCATCAAAATCATCAAATAGAGACTTATCTCCTCTCTTGGATCTAAAACAGCAACCCCAAACAGAGAGAGCAAAATAACCAAAAGATACCCTCGATGTAGCCACTTAGCGGTATGTTTTGTCTCCAAAAAGCTCATGGCAAAGAGTGCTGAGCTTATGATTAAAGAGGCTATTTTTATGATTGTAATCTTGGCATCAATACGAATAAACCATGTAGGAACATAGAGTTGCATCAAACCCAAATAGGTCATCTGCTGATAGAGCAGTGTCAACAAATAGAGTGCATAAAATAGATAACTACGATCTCCTGTATAAAAAGAGAGAACAAAAGCATAGATCATCAATGCAACAATGATGCCCAATAGAAATATCGTAATCATCTGTCTACTTCTATCTTGCTCCAAAAAACTACCCATCTCCTCTAAAAAAAGAGAAAAATCCAAAGGAGTATAGATGGTCTTTACCCTCAAATAATAATCCTGCATATCTTTTGGAGCCAAGGTGATAGGGAAATAGTAAGAGAGTGTTTTTTTAGCAGAAGAAGCAACCAGCATCCCTCTCTCTATGGTCTGATTGGCATCAATCAAGGAGATATGCTCCAATAGAGGAGAGCTGATATGGAGTGCATAGGTTTGTCTCTGATTGCTACTGTTTTTGATTTGACAATGTAGCCAAAGATCCTGATGACGAACACCTAAATTAAGATGATCTCTATTCAGCGGAGCGAAGCCCCCTTGGGGCATTAGCAGATCACAATGATCCAAAATAGAAATCTTTTCAGTAGGGATCTCAATAGGCTTCAAAGAGTACAACAGATTCACCCACACAATAAGAATCAACAAAATTTTCAATATAAATTCCTAAAACCAAAAAAGATACCCCATTTATACCATCATATTCTTAAAATTTTTGGCACAAATTTGGCACACAAACAAGATA
This sequence comes from uncultured Sulfurovum sp., assembly GCA_964515605.1. Lineage (GTDB taxonomy): Bacteria > Campylobacterota > Campylobacteria > Campylobacterales > Sulfurovaceae > UBA1140. The sequence goes on from CAZEUB010000079.1 coordinate 37,237, forward strand.
AAATATACAATAAAAAACAAAGGAACAATAATGAAAACAAACACTTTAGTAACAACATTGGCACTACTTTTACTACTCTCTGGATGTGGAGGTGGTTCAGGAGGAAGCAGTGATACGAACAACAATCCCCCTGCAACGCAAAACAATACCCCCGCCAATAGTAACCAAACCGTACGCACTAGCAAAACCCTAACCCCTCCAGAGTGGATACAGGGAACATGGATGGATAGAAGTGAGCCACTCTTGCCTAGTGGATGGCTCTTTACTGCTAATGATATGTATACCATTGTAGGGGAGAACTCTGTCTCAGTAATGGAGAGAGGTGTTCAATCCAATGATACCATTGAGCAACAGATCAGCTCCACTCGCTATAGCTTTACCATTCACCATACGCAACTCAACTCTACAGAGACCTTTACCTTTAATAAATTAAGTGATACTCAAATTAACTTTGAAGATATTATTACAAAAGGTACTACAGGTCCATTTATAAAAGAGTAGTTTGCCTCTTCTTAACTTACAATGTTGGCTTAATAACCTAAGCCGACATCCTCTTACAATATTATTTTGGCACAAATTTAGCACAAGCTTTTGATACAATATATTTAAACATAAAAAAACTTTTTTAAGGAAGGATAAACTATGAGACTTTGGACTATTCCTATTTTAGCACTT
>CAZEUB010000080.1:0-7486 GCA_964515605.1 uncultured Sulfurovum sp.
AAAGGTAAGTGAAGTATGCTATTTTGACTAAAAAAAGTATCATCAAGAAGTGATTCATCCACTTCTTAAAACTTAGGGGTCAAAGCAAAAACAGGAACAAAACTTAATTAAATCTTTTTTAACCTAAAGATAACTCCAAAAATCTTGATAACAAGATAAAGGAGTAATTTGCAAATACCCAGAAACCTAAAATAGACTTTGAGTAAAATGTATAGATAATTTAAGCATTGATTATCAAGGTCTAAAAACAAAAATCTCCAACCCTTTAATAACCTTATAATGTTTGTCGTTAGCTGTTAAATCTCTTTTTGTGAACAAAACTTAATTTAGTTCCATCCTCTCTTGGGGATTGTTATTATCTTCCAACTCTTTTTGGCTTTATCCCCTAATAAAGATAAATTATCTAATCCCTATTTTATGGGATAAAATAGAAAATAATGAAAAAAATTTAAAAAAAACAGAAAAAAATAGAAATGTTTAATTTTATTGAAGTTTTTTTTTGTTATAATATGATTACAACGACATAAGTTACTCTCCAGTATCCCCCTATTTCTAAATCGCTGGAGTTGAAGATTTATCTTCTAACTTTGTCGTTGTGCCTTAACATTTGTCAATTCAAAGAAGCCTTTTTCCTTATTTTTTTGTATCTTTAAGTATGTCCCGATTTTCCCATTCATGGCGATATAAACTCCTGAATTTTGGACTCCTTGGAGAAATCCATAGGCAGAAGCAAAATTCACTGAAGCTTCTATTGAATTGATAGAGAAGGGTACCATACTTCCTGTAAGAACGATTCGCTTATTGAGTTTTGCCTCTGCTAAATACTTAGCTGTTTGATCCATCGTATCCGTACCATGAACGATAATTATCTCTTGATAACTACTTTGTTTAATATGATAGAGTATCTCTTCTCGATCTTTTTGAGTCATCTCTAGGCTATCTTTGCCGATAATATTAAGTGTATTAAACTCTATTAACCATGCTTGAGAGATACTCTTTAGTGCATTATTCTTAGTATCTATATCTAACTCTCCTGTAATAGGATTATAAATTTTGTTAAATGTTCCACCAGTGTTAATAATCAAAATTTTTTTCATGATATGATCACCTTAATTTAATAATTTATATAATATTCTAGCTAATCGTGCTAAAATATGCCATTAATTTTTTATGGAGTAGCTTTATGATAATGAAAGGCAAAAAAGGAATTGTCCTTGGTATAGCAAATAAGAAGTCGATAGCTTATGGTATTGCAAAGGCTTGTAAAGAGCAAGGTGCAGAGGTAGCAATCACCTTTCTAAATGAACGATTTGAGAAAAAATTAGCACCCATTGCAGAGGATTTGGAGTGTGGCAAAGCTTTTTATCCTTGTGATGTGAGTAAGCCTGAAGAGATCAAAGCTCTTAAGGAGTCAATAGAGAGAGATATGGGCAAGATTGACTTTGTTGTCCACTCTATAGCATTTGCTCCAAAAGAGGGACTCTCTGGACGTTTTTATGATATCTCAAAAGAGGCATTTAATGTCTCAATGGATATCTCTGTCTATTCACTAATTGAATTGGTAAGAGAGCTAAAACCTATACTCTCCAATAACGCCTCTATCTTGACACTAACCTATTATGGTGGAGTAAAATATATTCCAAACTATAATCTTATGGGTATTGCCAAAGCAGCTCTTGAGATGACTACCAAATATCTCGCAGAGGATTTAGGACGGGATGGTATTCGTGTTAATGCTATCTCTGCTGGACCTATCAAAACTTTAGCAGCAGCAGGAATTGGCGAGTTTGGCTTTATGCTTAAGTGGAATGCAGCACACTCTCCTCTCAAACGTAATGTGACTATTGAGAATGTAGGTAACTCGGGGATGTATCTTCTCTCTGATTTAAGCTTGGGTGTTACAGGAGAAGTTCATTATGTTGATGGAGGATTCAATATCATGGGAATGCCTGCAGTTAAGCTCAATGAAGAGGGCAAACAGGTTATTGCATGGAATGGTGATAGTAAATAGTGCAAGATTCACCTGAATATTTAGCAAAAAAGGCTTTTTTTGAGAAGATTCTAACCATTTATGGGCGTAATGCTGTTCTGGAGGTATTAGAGGATGAGGATATGACTATTCATAAACTGCACCTCTCCTCTTCTAATAAAAAAACAGATCAACTCAATCGGATGGTTAAGATTGCCAAAGAGCGATCAATAGAGATTGTCTATCATGACAAAAAACAGCTCTCAAGGATCTCCAAAAATGCCAAACAGGATCAAGGGGTGGCACTTGATATTCTTATGGAATATTCACTTAATGAAGAGGCATTTCTTAGTAAAAATCAGCACTTTAGGGTGATTGCTTTGGATGGTATAGTTAACCCTCAAAATCTAGGAATGATTATACGCTCCTGTGCTGCGGGTAATATTGATGCTATTATTTTACCAAACAAAAATGCTGCACAGATCTCTCCTTTGGTGATCAAAGCGAGTGCAGGAACACTGTTTAAATTGCCTATTATTCAAACCCAAAATCTCTATAGAACATTACAAAGGTTCAAATCAGAGGGGAGTTGGCTCTACACACTCTCTTCACATGCTACAAAAAGTTATAAGGAGAGATCTTATGAGAAGAAGACACTTTTTGTTTTGGGTAATGAGAGTAGAGGAGTAACACCTGAGATTGAGAAACTTTGCAACTGCTCAATTGCCATTCCAATGAGACGAGGAGTAGAGTCGCTTAATGTAGCAGTAACAGCATCACTTTTAGCATTTCTTTGATCTAGAAGTGAGTAATTAATTTAAAAAAAGAGAAGTAGTTTGTGCAAAAAAGTATCTTTAAGACAATTGAGGGGGCAGAGGAGACAGAAAAAGCATTGGCAAAATCAAAACTACTTTAATTAGGAAAGATATGAACTGAAACTTCTTATTTCAAGGGAGGTATTAAGGAGGAAGTTATGATGTTTACACTGTATATAGCTTGTTCAGTTCATTTTGGAAAAAATTTTCCAAAAATGGAACCAAAGAGTAGACTTTAGTTCCATATCTTTCATGTTGCTATTATAGAAAGGATATGTAAATAGTTGAATAATAAAAGGTCAACAGTAAGTTAATAGCTAGTTATCTCTTCTTAATCTCTTTATGCACCACTGTTGTAAGACCCAACAGTTTCCATCCCTGAAAGCCTGATCGATAATAAAAAAGCTTACTCTTAGGATAGTGGTGTTTTATCATCCCCTCTATGAAGTGTTTGCTCTGTTCGCACCAAACACCATTACAAAATATTGCTAACTCTTTAGCATTTGTAAAATCCCATTGACCATTAGGCTTAACCTCCATTCCTAAAAGTTTAAAAATTTTTTCAATTTTTGCTTTAGATGAATTTTGTATGATGGGAAAAGGGATATTGATCGCAGATGGAATAGTCTCTAGCTCATACCACTTTTTGAGTCTGGCATCTACAACCACACCAGTTTTATTGGCTACTTGATTTTTTATAAAGGAGAGAAGCTCTAGCTCTTCAATATTTTTGATATCAGGGGCAACATGGGTAGGTTGTATACAGAATGGAGGACAAGGACGTGATGTTTTTGTATAATCATCAGTTAATTTATGGTCGACATCTTGTATGCGTTCGATCTTGACTTTATGACCAGAATCTGTGGTCACAATATAGGGAATTTCTTCATTTATTTGAACAGTTACTGTCGCCTCTCCTATTAGAGTAAGTAGAGACAAAATTAGTAAATTTTTCATATTATAATCCTTGTATATTTAGATTAGGATAGAACCCTGTTACTCTGGAACTCTAAGTCTCTGTCCAATATAGATTCTATCTGGACGTCTGAGAATATCTGGGTTTGCTTCATAGATCTTTTTATAATCCATCACATTACCATAGATTCGCTTGGCAATTTTACCAAGAGTATCTCCCTTTTTCACTGTAACATATCGCATCTCTTTAACTCTGGTCTCTACTTCACTTTTAAGTGATTGGGTATAGCCAGTTGTGTCTGTTATTGACCTCTCCTCTGTATTGATGACATTTGAGATCTCCTCTGAGAGTCGACTAAGATCATCATTGGTATTTTTGCTTGTCTCATTTACCAAAACTTTATTGTAAGTATTTGGTTTCTCGTCACTACTTGCTTGCTTTTTACTATCATCTTTTGTTATTTCTGATATGGGTAGAGTTTCTATTGAGAGGGTATCTACCTCTGCCTCTTCAAGTGACGCCTCTAGGCTATCTTTTTGAGTAGTCTCTGTTTTGTTTTGTTGAGCTTGTCTTTGACTCTCTTCTCTTATTTGTTGTGTAACCATTTGAACAATTTTTGCCATATCTTCTGGACTCATTTGTGTTTTGACCCCCTCCTGTGCAGAGGTGATAGACTTTACTATCTTCTCTGTTGTTTTCTCCTCTCTCGTTGGGGGGCTAACCTCCTTAATAGTTTCCTCTTTTGCTATGTTCTCCTTTTTTGGCTCTGTTTTTATATCAACTTTTGGTTTCTCAACACTTGGTATCACAACACTATTTTCTGTACTATCTTCGTCTCCATTATTGATCTGAGATGATTCCAAGCTTTTCCATACAAAGTATGCCAATGCTCCAATTAGCAGTAGAAGTAAAAGAATAATAATTATTTTTTTCCCTCCACCCTCACTGCTTCCACCTTTTATCTCTGCACCCTCTGTTGCTTGTGCGTAGTAATCATTATACGCATCTTGATTATACTGGTCTTTATTCAACATTTTTTCTCCTTTGTGTTAAGATTGATGCACCTTTTTAGTACTCGATAGCCTTTTCGCTAATTTGAACAGCCCTGTTCATCTCTTTTAAGAGTATAGGGTTTTGTTTGATAATAATTGCTAATTCTTTCTTATCTATCATCTCTTTTTCATAAAGAGGTTTCAACTCTTTCCATAGTTTTGCAACTATAGCCAGTTGTGCTTTCATCTTTTTGTTGGTTGGTTTGACAATATTTTGTTTTGTATCTCCATTGATAAGTGCGGTTAATGACGTATCAAAAAGTTTAATAGTCTTTTTCAGTTTACTATTATATTCACTTTTTCCTTTGGCGATGAGTAGTTTCTCTTTTGTCATTTTTTGAGTCAGCATTCTTTGTCGTCCTGCAACATTGACAATATGTAATCTTGCTTTGTCAAGATAGTTTTGAGATTTATTAGATTTTTCATATTGTTTTACAAGTTCATTGGAGTCTTTGAGCAGATCTTCGTTCTCTTTAACAAGGTAGGCGAGAGATGTTCCACCTTTATCTTTTCCTTCAATAATTTTCTGGACATGTTCATAAAATGGTTTCCATCGCTTTTCAATATAGGCTATTTGGTTTCTGATTTCAGTGCTAGTAGTAGGGATACAACCCAAATCTTTATCTCCATTTTTGAATCCATTGAGGGTTTTGGCATAGAGATCTGAGAATTTTTGTAGCCTCTTTTTGCTCTCCTGGGGATCAATCCCTGCATCGATCATAAGAGCCAATTTGGTGATACGTTGGGTAAGCATTCTCTGTTTTCCTGAGAGATTAACCCGTTTCTTTAGGATTTTGTTTTTGTTCATAAAGTTATTAATCAATGAACTGAGTTTGAGACGCTGTTTTTGACGATTGATTGATTTGGTGTAGAGTATTACTCCTTTGTTCATCTCTATGAGTGTTGTATCAAGAGCATTGATGGCTTTTTTGATCTCTTTGCCTTTTAGTGCAGCATCAAGCAGTGGTTGCTCTTCGTTCCAAAGTTTTTTGACTACTTTTAGTTGTTTGACAATCTTGGGTAATTTGGTACCTTTGAGATTAAGTTTTTTACTACCTTCAAAAAGTCCATTGAGCGTATTACTAAAAAGCTCTCTTGATTGTTTAAAATCTTCTTGATAGACTTTGGGTTTGATACCATTGCTAATAAAGAGTAGATCTTTACCCATTTTCTGTGTTAGCATTCGTTGCTTTCCTGCAAGGTTAATATCATTTGCTAGGGTAAGTTTGCCTTTTCCTCTGCTCTGTTTTGTGTATAGTCCAACGGCTTTGTTCATCTCTTTGAGTAGAGGAATATTGTTTTGTTCAAGTGTGGCATAGCTCTCTTTTGATGCTTTACCTGTAATAATATTTTGAATCTCTTTGTAGAAAGGTTGCCATAATTTCTGAACTTTTTTGAGTTGTTCTTGAATTTTTTGATCTTTAATCGCAACAAGTTGCAAGGATTTATCTCCTTGCATTAACCCTTTGAGTGTCTTATCAAAAAGTTGACTACTTTTGGTTAGTTTTTGGATATTTAGATCTTTATCAATATTTGAACGGATTAAAAATGACTCTTTGGTCATTTTTTGAGAGAGCATACGTTGTTTTCCTGAGAGATTGATAGAGATAGCAAGCTCTTTATCCGTAAGTGCGAAGAGAGAGGTACTAATGATTGGAACAATAAGCAAAAATCTAAAAAATTTCATGGAGTACTCCTTAACCTTGTGGTTTGATGGTGGTAAGCCCTAAAATTTGCCAATACTGAATACCACCGCGATAATATTTTATTTTTGATTTTGGATAACCATGCTTGATTAAGTTTTTCATCGCACGAACTCCTTGTTGACACCATGGTCCATTATCAAAAACCAGCAATGTTTGGGCTTCTGAAAAGTCCCATTTCCCATCTTTGTTTTCTGCTCCAAAAATCTCAAAGATTTGAGCTACAAAGGGATTATTTTCTGTAGCTGAGAGCATAGAAAAAGGAATATTAATTGCCCCTGGAATTGTCCCTATATTATACCATTTTGGCATCCTTGCATCCATGAGTAGTCCTGTATTGTCACTCACTTCATTGGAGATAAAATCAATTACATCAAGTTCAGATACAGTCTCTATGCCTTTGATAGGTTGAAAAGGTTGAATACTAAAGGGAGGGGCTGGTCGAGAGGTTTTGGTGTATGAATTTTTGAGTTTGTGGCTAGTGTCTTGAATCCTCTCTATTCTTACTGATTCACCATTGATATCAACATCAACATAAGGAAGTCCCTCTTTAATATTAACTTCAATAGCATGAGCAGATAAGAATAATAAAGATAGTGATAGTAATTTGAGAGTGAGTGAGAGTTTACTGGTCATGATGACTGCTCCTTTTTTAATTTTCGGCATTAAAAATAACTAAAATAGTTAAGATTTATTTTATCTGAATTTTTCTTAGTAACTTATAAAGAGTTATGTTTTTCCTTAAAATATCTCTTAATAAAGAATATACTCTCCTCTAAAAAAATAAAAAATATTTTTATAAACATCAAAAAATCCTTGACAAGAGGATTTTTTTTCCCTATAATACGCGTCCACAAACAGAGGGACCTAAGAGTTAAGGTTTTTCATAGAAGTTTGAGGCGGAAAGTGATCTATAACAACCAAATATAAGTAAACAAAATCAACGTCTATTTGAGATTTAATTTTTGCATTTTTATTAAAAAGTGATAAGAATTTACTTAGATAGCAAATATTTAAGTGATTCTGACAAT
>CAZEUB010000081.1:0-7274 GCA_964515605.1 uncultured Sulfurovum sp.
ATAAAATAGTCCAACTTTTACAAGCTCTACCAAAAAGCGACTATTGATTGTTCGTAGAGAAGTTTTTGTTATTTTAAATGTTGAGTTAGCATATATTATCTCTATCTCTTTGTTATCTCCTTTACAAGTGTGAGAGTACTCCTTCTCCATAAACTCTTTGATAGTTAGACTCTCTTGCATATCAAAATACTCATCAATAAAGAGAAAAAATCTGTTGACATTAAAATCTATCAAAAAGAGAACCATAACCATAAAACAGTGTTCTATCTGTATCTTATCTACACCATCTCTTTTGGTTATTTTGGGGTTCTCTTCTGTGAGCATATATGTTATAAATGAGATAAATCTAATACTTTTTTTTCTATCTAATTTATCATCTGCTGTCATATTTAAAAGTGTATAAAGAAATACTTTAATAAATTTTTTATTTTGATTCTCTTCTAAAAAAGCATTAAATAGCTCTTTTTGATGCTCATCTATCATATTAGGTTCATCAAGAGTTTTTTTTTGAGTTTGTTGCTCTTTTTTCATATTTTTTATGAGTTGAGCATTGATATTGATTCCATTATGAATATCATAAAAGATATGAGAAGAGATATTTCGACCAAATGAGTCAAACTCATCACTCAATAGCGATACAAGAGCAAAACGCAAAAGGCTTGTTCCTCTATCCTCTTTTTTTATATTATTATAAATTTTTTCAAACATATCACTAATAACTGTCTGTTTAAAGCTATCTTGTTCTGAGTAATCTATAGATTCAATAATAGATTTAAAATTATGAGCAGAGAAGAGAAAAGTATCAAGATTTTTATAAAGTTTTACAGGGTTCTCTTTGGTATGTTTAATTATATTTCGCAGTGATAATAGAGCCAACTCACCTTTTTCATCTATGGGAGTTATGTCATTATTGGTCTGATATATTACCATGTTTTGCACAGATTTAGGAGACTTTATATTATATAAAGCGTAGTTTGAGAAATTACTATCATCATCAATCCCCATAAGTAGATACTCCTTTTTATATCTTTGGGTTATCTCTTGGTATTCAAATGAAAATCGTCTGTTTCTTAACTCAATTCTCTCTCCTTTCATCAAAGCTTCAAAGTGCTTATTAATCATATTATATATAAACTCTTTATCATTCTCACTCAACTCTCTTTTAATTTCAAAAACACGTAACGATTTATCATTATGTAAAATAATAAATAGAGACTCTCCTCTATGACTATTAGAAAAATATATATCTCGTCTACTAGATTTTGGCTCTTCTTCTGATTTAAATCCTGCTTTGTTATAGAAATCAAGGAGTAAAAACTGTTGATATAAAGCCAAAACCTCTATCTCTGCTCTCTTCTTAAAAAAGCTTTTAGAGTAGTTTTCAAAACCCATAATAGCATCTTTTATCCCCTTAATCTGCTCAACCAAAGATGCTGTAATTTTTCTAATCTTTTTATTGACTACAAGAGATAAATTTTCTAAAAAAGAGCTAACAGAAGTGCTATCTGTAAAAGTAATAATAAAGGGAAGAACCTCTCTATCAACAAGGATTCTAACAATCAAATCATCACGCACTGTCCCTGTACTGATAATAATATCATCCTCACCCACCAAATCAATATTGGAGTAGGTTAATAGTTTAACTTCTGTATCCAAATCTATTTTTAGTTTTTTTGAACTTGTGTATATGGTCATATTTTTTCCTTAATATTATATATTTTTCTTTCTAATCCAACTTCGCCAAGTACCCCAAGTTTATCAAACTCAATGTTTTTTTCATTATAAAGTGAAAGCAATTTTTTACTAAGTTTTGGTTTGTACCCTAGTTGATTTTCAAAGGCTCTGGTTGATTCTATATATTTTGGAAAGTGAACTTGAAACCGTTTAATGGTATCTTTTAGAAGGCTTTTTGATTTTGAAGGGGTTATCTTTAGGACTTCTCCCATCTTTAGGTACTCTTTGTATCTTAGTTTTCTCTTTTTTGGGTTTTTGTAGTCAAAACATATTCCAAAATCATCACTCTTTTTCCCCTCATATACATATGTGCTGATAATATCATAAAGAGGTGCTAACTCCCAACTTTTTGCACCTGACTCAATTAAACCAATATTTTTAGCGTGTAAATCCCCATGTTTTATTAGTGAGGAGTAGACCATAAAGATATAAACACTCTCTCTGCTTTTTTTGTTGCTCACCACAGATACAAACTTTTCCAAAATAGAGATAATGCTTATCTCATACTTCTCTTCACTTTCAATGTCAAGTTGTTGTGCAAAGTCATATTGATGGTACTTATAGCCCTTATAACGGTCATATCTTTTTATCAAAAAGTAAAAATCTTGATTTACTCCTAAAAGCACTGCTGAAAAAGGGACATCTAGTTTTAACTCATTTTTGGCAAAACTCATAAAGAGATGTTCATTAAGTGCTAGATAGGGGGTATTTTTGATTCTTTTATCACTGGCATATGGTTTTAATAGATAGTGTGCCAACTCCCCTTTTGTTTTATCTGCACGAACAATACGCCTCTCTTTCTCATCTATATTAACATCTATCTTGTGTTGATACCCACTTAATGAAGAGTATAGCTCTCTGCTTTTCGAGACACCTTTTAATAGTACTAATGGTATATCAACATGATAATCAAGTAGGGTTACAAAGCTATTTTTTCCCAAGATAAAAGATTTTACGCGTCTCCAAGTGGGTATCTTTTTAACTTCATTTTGAGATGTATCTACCAAAGAGGATAAAAGTATAAAATCCAAACTTCCATGAGTGTTATCCAACTCCAAAAGAAGCTCTATAGGATTTAAAATTTTTCCATCTTTGAACAACAATCTCTCTCTGCGAGTACTCTCAGGTATAAGATTTTCAAAGAGAGTAAAAAGAGCATAGGAGTTATTAATAGATTCAGGTAGCGATGGAAATCGCTCTGCTCTGTATTCCGAACTATAGCTAAAAAGATACCCTTTGGCATAGGTAAAAGAGAGTGTTCCTACCTGTTTGTCATTTTGCAATACAGCCACCACAATAGGCTCTTCATCTATGGCATAGTGGCGTTGATAATATCGTCTATTTGTCGCTCCAATAGCTACGATAAGCCCATCTTTCAGCAACTCGGAGAGGTAGTTTCGTGTGGTTCTATCTGTTAAATTGGTGTGGGACATAAGCTCTCTGACTGTTAATTTGTTATGTGCCTCAAAAAGCCGTTTAATCTCCTCTAGTTTTACTCTTTTTTTCATATTTACTCTTTGGGAACTTCGGTAAAAAAATATCAACTTCGGAAAATTTAGATGTATTTTAAGTATTTTATAATTTTATTAGTTAGGATTGGCTGATAAAATTTAATATTTATTTGAAAAATATGTCACAAACTATTTTAACCTCATCTATATGGTTTCGTATCAAGCATACAAAACCTATATAAAGGAGACATCATGTTTAACGATATTCCTGTTGATGAAGGGTAATTATTCCCCCATAAACCGAAATAACATCCACTCCATGCTACCACTATCTATACTCTCTATAACACTCTGCCTAAACGCTTCTGCATTCGACTTATTTTTATGAAGATAGGTAAATAAGCTACTCATAAATGCTTTTGTTCCTTCAAAGTTAACACTATCAAAGGTACTAATAATACTGGTCGCCCCTGCAATCATAAAGGCTCTCTCAAAAGCTAGAAGTTCATCAGCACCCTCTACTTTTGCCAAGTTGCTCTCACATGCTGAGAGTATAATCAGATTTGCTTTTAGATTTAATCCATGTATCTCTAGTAGTGAGAGTTGGCTTTTTTTGAAGCGTAAGTGTGAGTTGAGAGGATTTGTCAAATCTGCCTTTCCATGTACCGAGAGATGTAGTATATTAAACTCTTTTTGGTGAACCAGCTCTTTGAAACTTTGACTATCTATATTATTGTAGGGTTCTTCTGCTTCTATTATATTTTGACACAAGAGGGCTTCATCGTAGCAGTAGTTCTCATTTGGCTTATCTTGTGAGATAAAAATATTCTTTTTTTGTAGATGATTTATCTCTAAGTCTGCCCATATTGATATTGAGGGGATATAGACAACTTGATATTTATCTATTAGATATTGCTCTTGTGTTATCTCAATAGCATGAAGTGGCAACATATTCAAATCTCCAAAAGATGTAAAATATATCTTTTTTGTTCCTTTTGGAATGGATTTGCTAATAGGTTCACTTAGATAGCTTAGTGCAAACTCTATTAGTTTGTAGCGATGGTTATTCATAAACTCATAAAGTGTCACTGTTGGATGTATAATCTCTCCATGACTATCTAGTTCAAATATCAACTCTAGGGCTTTTGGATTTAGTTTGGAGTATTTACCATTAAAAGATTTGATGCTCTTTGCTATCTCCTCTTTATCTTTTAGGCGTAAAAATATCTCCATCTCTTTGATAAGCAGGATAAAATTTGAAAACTTAGGAGTATCTTTTAGTTTTTTGTATTGAATATCTATACTCAACGCTCTGTCTCTATTGCTCAATGTGACTACTTGCAATTCACCTCTATCATAGTCATATATTGGATATATAATTACAGCATCACTATCTAGCTTATCTATAACTCTATTATAAATCTTATCTCTATCAAACTCTTTTATATGAAACAGTTTGGCAATCTCTTTGCTATATTTGTGAAAATCACCATAGAGTCTCTCTTTTTCGCTTATACCTCTCTTTATATTAAACGCCACCTCATCTATCGCCTCTTTTGGAACACTTTTATACCCTTTTAGCTCGGTGTGTCTCTCCTCTTGTTCTCTTATCTCCTCTTTGATAGCTCTAATCTTATCTTTTACATCAACCAATTTTTTTTGTAATCTAACTACAACTTTTTTTTTCTCATCCTCCATAAAATCCAAGTTCTGTTCTATGGCTGAGTGCATTATTAGTTTAAGTGTTTTACTTTTTGTCCCCTCTAGTGCCTCTAGTACTCTATCTATCTCTATCTTATCTGATAGTGAGTAACTATAGAGCAGAAAAGCAAGAGGAGTAATCATATTATATGTCAAACTATGCGTATCTTTTTCGCTATTTACATCTACAAAATATCTATTATATAGCTCTAAAATTTTGTGATTTAGCTCTATGGATTCTCTGTGTGGTTTAGATGAGGTATCAATATCTACAATCTCACGCAGAGCCAAAGATTTATTGATAAGCGTCTCTATATCACTATCATCACTCTGTAGAGATTTGTCATAATCATTTAAAGATAGTCTCAAAAATTTCAAAGCTTCATCTCTTTGTTTTATCTCTATCAACTCTTTTGCCAATAGAAGTTTTGAGACCCCAGAGTTCATAAAGCTCATCAAATCATTATTGTAGATGGCTAAAAACTCATCATAGCTCTCAACCTCACTATAGTACAACTCCAAAGCCCTCTCTGGCTCTCCTTTGGCTTTGTAGATTTGGGCAATATCAGAAGATATGGTCAAAAGATTATTCATTGCCACAAAATGGTTTGGATAGGAGTCCAAAACTTTTTGATAGTCTGCCATAGAGTGTTCTAGTAGCTCTAGGAGTCTATCTTGGGATATAGAGTGCTTATTTGCATATGACCAAGTAGAGAGTAGGTCTGCTCGATTGATGACTATGTCTGTAAAAGTAGGGTTTAGCTCTATTCCATACTCATAATCTCTCATCGCCTCATCAAACCAAAAATCCCCCTCCTTTTTTCTGTCTGCATAGATACAAGAGGTCACAATATCACCCTTTGCCATAGCTCTATGATTGATAGTAAAGAGGTCACTTCTGTTAATCTCTAATGATTTATCAAAAAGAGCAATTGCATCTTGGTATCTCTCTATGCTCTGCGTTGTCTTATGCTCTATATCATAAATATCAGCCTCTACAGTAAGAGCTATCGCTTTTTGGTTAAGATAGTTGATATTTGAGCTATCTTCCTCTATCGCCTCGTTTGATTCTGATATTATCTCAACCACAATATCTTTTGCTCTCTCCAAACTCCCAAGCTCTATATAAAATCGAGCCAAATCTATCTGAACTATGGCTTTGTGATAGATAACATCTTTGACAATAATCGCATCATAAGCATCATCTTCGCCTCTTTTACTCTCTTGTAAAATACGGTTATAGTACTCAATAGCCCTAGAGAGAAGCAGAGGAACTTCACTCTTTTGATGGGTGCTAATATAGATATTTGCAATATTATTTAGATTTACAGCAATACTATCAAGCGTCTCATAGTTCAATGAATCTGTTTTGAGATACTCTTGATAGTCACTAATAGCTTTCTCAAAATACTCTAGTGCTAAATATATCTCACCAACTTCACGATAGATACGACCAATATGTGCTTTTGAGTTAGCAGAGCTAATAATTAGCTGTTCATCTTGGCTATCATTTTCTAAAAGAGTCTCAAAAGAGACTAAAGCTCCTTGCAATAGTTGTAGTGCCTCATCGCTTTTATTATAATCGGTACTATAGCTATCAGCAAGTGTTATCTCTGCTATAGTCCGTTCTTTTAGATACTCAAATTCTGTAGGGTTATTTTCAAATGCCAAACCATAATGCTCTATCGCTTCGAGTAGATAGCTTCTCATATTATCCACAGAACCCTCCTCCCTATCGGCAACTTCAGCTCTAATCATACTAATATCACCATAAACAGCAGAGATGTTGCTCTGGTATCTACTATTATCAAGTTTCACAATCATCTCATAATGTTCTATAGCCTTTTGAGAGTGTGTAATAGCATTCTCATACTCTTCAAGACTACGACACAAAAGAGCCATATCCACAAGTTTAAGAGCATGTTCTTCATGCAGACTCACCTCATCTTTATGATACTCCAATAGAGTGCCTGTATTTAAAATAGATTTATCAAGATAATATAGAGCCTCTTCTAGCTCATCTATATTCATATAAGTAGTAGCCAAAGCATCTTGAACCATTGCCACAAAATGAACATCTTTTAGTGAAGTCTCTTTTTGGGATATTAGATTATCTATAATCTTTTTAAAAATCTTGATAGCTTTATGCTGTTCCCCTTTTGATTTATATTTAATTGCTAGGTTGTATTGTTCTCTATTTTTTGACATAAATTCCCCTTTGTAGTTAATTCAAAATCATATTCAACTCTCAAACGCAATAAACTCACCAATTCTCTCCCTAAATTCACAATTCATTTTCAACTGAACCTCTTCCACATTTCCAAGAATTTTCTTAACGATGTCCAAGTCCAGTTTTTTGTAAGAAAAAAATCCAAAATTACACATTTC
>CAZEUB010000082.1:0-4921 GCA_964515605.1 uncultured Sulfurovum sp.
GTTCTCTTTTTTGGAGTAGTCAGGCTCTTTTTGTTTGTTTTTAATTCTTTTTCTAAGCCCCAAAAGCTTAGTCTCAATAAGATCACGATAGATAACCCTAAAGGTGGTCTGAGGACATGCCCAACCACAAAATGCTCGACCACCTACAGCTGTAACAGCAAAAATACCAATAAAAAGCAACATAAGTAAAAATGGCATCATATAGAGCTCTTGCATATCAAATGCTGTTCCCATAAGATGTAACTGTTTTTTGTCAAAAGATAATAGGAATATATGATTCCCCCCAATAGTGATAAATGGCAATGTCAATGCAAGAACTGTTGAGAGAACATAACCATAATATCGTTTTATGCGATATGGCATTAAAAACTCCTTGTGATTTTGATATAATATCTATATAATACAGAAATAAGCTATAAATCTGCTTATTATACTTTATTATAATAATAAATATTACTTTTGCTTATAAGATAAGCGGTAAAAAGTGACAAAAAGGATAAATTTTGTCTAATATTAAGTGTACCCATTGTCAGTTAGAGTTTGATGAATCTGTGATGATTCAAGAAGAGGATAATCCTGATGTATATTTTTGTTGCAATGGTTGTCAAGGTGTCTATCATCTACTTAAAGAGGATGGCTTAGATAGTTTTTATGAGAAGATGGGAAATAGCACCATCGCACCACCACTACAAGTAGAGGGTGATAGCAGTAGCTTTGATATGGAGAGTTTTAAAGAGCGTTATATTAAAACAACAGCTGATGGGTTCTCTTCGGTTGATTTGATAATAGAGGGGATTCACTGTGCCGCATGTATCTGGCTTAATGAAAAAGTTTTGGATAGTACAGAGGGGGTAGTTGAAGCGACTATTAATTTTACAAACAACAAAGCCAAAATTATTTGGGATGAGGAGATTATCCCTCTCTCAAAGATAATTGATACCATTCGTAACATTGGTTATAATGCCTATCCCTATGATAGATCAGCAGAGGATATCAAAGCGACCAAAAACAAAAAAGATTATTTTATGCGTATGGCGATTGCTATCTTTGCAAGTATGAATATCATGATGATAGATGTTGCCAAGTATGCAGGTTTCTTTACAGGGATGAAGGAGGAGACGCTACATTTGGTGCATATAGCTGAGTTTATCTTTGCTACGCCTGTACTCTTTTATAGTGGATGGATATTTTTTAGAGGTGCCTACTATGGTCTTAAGAATCGTATTGTCAATATGGACTTACTCGTCTCTGCTGGTGCAACACTTACATATATATACTCTCTTTTTGTTCTCTTTGGTGGGCGTGGGCATAGCTATTTTGATTCTGTTGCGATGATTATTACCTTTGTTTTGGTGGGTAAATATCTGGAAGTTATAGGCAAAAAAAATGCTGTTGATACTATGGATAAGATTCGCTCACAAGTACCCAATGAAGCGACTATTGTTGAAGATGGAGTCAAAAGAGTAGTCTCTTTAGATGCCATAAAAGTAGGGGATATTATTGAGGTGAAGCGTGGAGAGAAAGCCACTGTTGATGGGGTACTAATAGGCTCAAGAGCAACATTTGATGAGTCATCACTTAGTGGAGAGTCACTACCTGTAGAGAAAGAGGCAGGAGATAAAATTTTTAGTGGAACGATTAATGCTGGAGAGGTGATTCGCTATAGTGCTACTAAAAATTATGCCAACTCAACTTTGAGTAATATTGTCAATTTACTAGAGGACTCTTTGGCTTCAAAACCTCAAATAGAGGATAGAACCAATGAACTCTCAAAATACTTCTCTATTACTATCTTACTCCTATCTCTCCTTACATTTGCAGGTTGGTACTGGTTTGGTGGTGATTTTGAAGAGGCACTGATTGTGGCTATCTCTGTAATTGTTATCGCTTGTCCTTGTGCTTTGGCACTAGCTACACCTATCGCCTCTCTTATTGGTATCTCATGGGCTGCTGAGAAGGGATTGCTCTTTAAAGAGGCGAAATTTATAGAGACCTTCTCAAAAGCAGATAAGGTTGTTTTGGATAAAACAGGAACCATCACCGAAGGGAGATTGGAAGTCAAAAAAGTTACAGGGGAAATGGACTCCGATATATTACCTATATTATATGCCTTGAGTGATGGCTCAAACCACCCTGTTAGTTTGGCTATAAAAAAGTATCTACAGAAGCGTTTTGAATCTATTGAGATAGTGGCGTTATCAACTATTGAGCAGGTAGAGGGTAGAGGGCTGAAGGCAAACTACAATGGTGTGATAGTGGCAGGTGGTAATTGCCGTTTGATGGATGAGTTGGGGATTGATTTTCAGTTTGATACAGACTATACTGTTTACCATTTTGCCATTGATGGTAAGGTGGTTCTCTCTTTTGAGCTTGATGATAAACTCAAAGAGGGAATCGAAGAGCTTATTACCTATCTCTCCTCAATAGATGTAGATGTTGTTATGGCAACGGGAGATAGTGAGCAGGTGGCTAATCGAGTGGCAAAAAGCATAGGATTGAAAGATTATCACTCAGAGCTTTCACCTATAGATAAGGCGAACTATATAAAGAGTCTAAAAGAGAAAGGAAGTGTAGTTGTGATGGTAGGTGATGGTATCAATGATGCCTTGGCTCTCTCCTATGCTGATGTAGCAATTGCCATGGGAAGTGGGGCAGATGTGGCACTAGCTGTTAGTGATGTGGTCATACTCAACAACTCACTAAAAGCGATAGAGGATAGCTTTATGATATCAAGAAGAACATTTAAATTTATCAAGCAAAACTTAACTCTCTCTCTACTCTATAATATTATAACCATACCAGTTGCTATGGCTGGGTATGTTATTCCTCTGGTTGCTGCACTCTCTATGAGCTTAAGCTCATTAATTGTGGTAGGAAACTCTATGAGAATTAAAATAAAGGATAAGTGATGAATAGTGTTTTGGTATTAGAGTTAGCAGTAGGTATTATAGTAAGTTTTACGCTTTTGGGTATCTTTATCTGGGCTGCTCGTGGAGGGCAGTTTGATGATAGTAAGAAGATGATGGATGGATTGTTGTTTGATAGTGAAGAGGATCTTCAATCTGCTTATGAGAAGGAGCAGAAGATCAAAAAAATTAAAGAGAAAAAGAGCAGTCAAAATGAAAAAAAATAGTAGATGTTTTTATCTGTGTTTAACACTTTTTGTTGCTAAATAATAGAGACTAAATACAAAAGTAAACAAAATAAGAAACAAGAACTTTATAACTTCTCTTTATTGAGATTTTAAGTGTATATTAATGGTTTTGTTTATAACATAAAGGTTAGATAGTTGCTATATATCGGTTATATAAAGGCTATTCTATCAAAATTTTAAGAGGAGGTATTGATGCAAAGCAATGCACAACTTGAGTATGATTACTCGGTAGTAAAACTCTTTACGTTTGCTACAATTTTGTTTGGTATCATTGGTATGACGATAGGTGTGATTCTAGCTCTACAACTAGCTTTTCCAGAACTAAATAACTTAGCAGGAGAGTATGGAACATTTTCTAGATTGAGACCTATTCACACCAATGGTGTCGCATTTGGTTTTACCCTTAGCGGTATTTTTGCAACATGGTACTATGTTGGACAGAGAACATTAAAAATGTCTCTTAAGGAGTCTAAATTTTTAATGACAGTAGCGAAGTTGCACTTCTGGCTCTATTTTGTTACTATTCTTTTGGCAGTTGTAACCCTTATCGCAGGTATTACAACCTCTAAAGAGTATGCAGAGTTAGAGTGGCCACTAGATTTACTTATCGTTGTATGGTGGGTTCTTTGGGGTGTAGCAATATTTGGTATGATTGGTATGAGACGAGAGAGAACCATCTATGTCTCGATTTGGTACTATATGTCATCATTCCTAGCAGTTGCAATGCTTTTCCTGTTTAATAATATGGAAGTTCCTACAATGTTCTGGGCAAATGGTGCACCAAGTTCAGCGATGCACTCTATCTCAATGTATGCAGGAACCAATGATGCTTTAGTACAATGGTGGTATGGGCATAATGCTGTTGCATTTGTATTTACAACACCAATTATTGCAATGATCTACTACTTCTTACCAAAGGAGTCTGGTCAACCAGTATTCTCATATAAACTATCCGTTCTTGCATTCTGGGGATTAATGTTTGTCTATCTTTGGGCTGGTGGTCACCACTTGGTCTATTCAACTGTTCCAGACTGGATGCAGACTATGGGATCAGCTATGTCAGTAGTTCTTATCTTGCCATCTTGGGGTAGTGCGATTAATATGCTTCTTACTATGAAAGGTGAGTGGGGACAACTTCAAACTTCACCACTAATCAAGTTTATGATTATGGCTTCAACATTCTATATGTTAAGTACTATTGAGGGACCAATACAGGCGATTAAATCAGTTAATGCTATTGCTCACTTTACAGATTGGATTCCAGGACATGTTCATGATGGTACTCTTGGATGGGTTGGATTTATGGTAATGGCAGCACTATTTCATATGGCTCCCAGAATATTCAAGAGAGAACTTTACTCCAAAAAGCTTATGGATACTCAATTCTGGATTCAGACTGTAGGTATTGTGCTTTACTTTACATCTATGTGGATTGCAGGTATTACTCAGGGTATGATGTGGAGAGCTTATGATGAGTATGGTTCACTACTCTACTCATTTATTGATACTGTAACTGTATTGCATCCATACTATACACTTAGAGCGCTTGGTGGATTATTCTACCTAATTGGATTCTTTATCTTTGCATGGAATATTTACAAAACTGCTACAGCAGGTAGAGTGCTTGACAAAGAGCCAGCAAATGCATCGCCTATGGCATCTTAATAGAAAGGAGAAATTATGTTTCATTGGTTAGAACAAAGACCATTTTTCTTTGCTGTGATGCTGTTTTTAACAGTAGCATTTGCAGGGTTTATTGAGGCAGTG
>CAZEUB010000083.1:0-20841 GCA_964515605.1 uncultured Sulfurovum sp.
CCTACCGCAGCGATAGCTGCAAGACTTAAATTTGTAATTTTCACATTTTCTCCTTTATGTTTAGTTTATTAATAGAAACGAGCCCTTGATAGCGGAAACTCATCAATCTAATAAATCTACACCATCATCATAACAGTAGAAACCTTATTTTTTCTTGATATTAATCACTTTTGAGAAAACTTTACTATTTTCTAATTATAGTGCCACCTAAAGGATATTCGTCCTAATGCCCACAATATAGGGATTTTAGAGCTTTTTTTGGATAATTTTAAAAAAATTGTGTTTTTTACTTAACCATACTAAATATCATAAAAAGTGTTTATTCTGAGAGATGTTATATATTTTATAGATGATTTTAGAGTTTTTACATAGATAAAGAATACCTGAAAGCTATGGCCGGGAGAGGGAGATTCGAACTCCCGGAGGTGTTACCCTCACCGGTTTTCAAGACCGGCACATTCGACCACTCTGACATCTCCCGACAAATTAGAAGTGAATTTTATCACAAAAAGATAAAATCGAAATTAAATATATAAAAATAATGGAGGCGACACCCAGATTCGAACTGGGGATAGCAGCTTTGCAGGCTGCGGCCTTACCACTTGGCGATGTCGCCACCCATGGGTGGTGCCCGAGGCCGGACTCGAACCGGCACGACTGCAATAGTCGGGGGATTTTAAGTCCCCTGTGTCTACCAATTTCACCACCCGGGCTTTTATTATATTTAAAATAACGCAATTTATGGAGCGGGCGAACGGGATCGAACCGTCGACCCTAACCTTGGCAAGGTTATGCTCTACCGCTGAGCTACGCCCGCACATCCTAAAATTGGAATGCGATTATAACCAACTTTTTTTTAAATGTAAAGGTATTTAGATATAATTTGCGAAATTTTATAAAAAATAAGGAATAGAATGCGAAGTGATACCGTAAAAAAGGGGCATAACCGAGCCCCACACCGCTCACTACTTCGAGCCACAGGGTTAAAAGATGAAGATTTTGATAAACCATTTATAGGGGTTGCCAACTCTTATATAGAGATTATCCCTGGACACTTCTTCTTGGATAAGGTCTCAGCTATTATCAAAGATGAGATCAAAAAGGCAGGGTGTGTACCATTTGAGTTCAATACCATTGGGGTAGATGATGGTATTGCAATGGGGCATGATGGGATGCTCTTCTCCTTGCCTAGTCGTGAGATTATTGCCAACTCTATTGAGACAGTCATGAATGCACATAAACTCGATGCGATGATTGCCATTCCCAACTGTGACAAGATTGTCCCTGGGATGATCATGGGGGCATTGCGGGTTAATGTCCCAACCCTATTTGTCTCAGGTGGTCCCATGGCAAAGGGCTATACCAAAGATGGAACACCAATCGACTTAGCAACGGTCTTTGAGGGAGTTGGTAAATTTGAAGCAGGAGAGATCTCTGCTGAGGAGCTAACCGATATGGAGTGCAATGCCTGTCCTAGTGGAGGCTCATGCTCTGGTATGTTTACAGCAAACTCAATGAACACACTCATGGAAGCGATGGGAATTGCCCTACCTGGTAATGGCACCATCCTTGCGCTAACCAAAGAGAGAGAGGAACTCTACCGAAAAGCAGCCCGACGTATCTGTGAAATTGCCCTAATGAAACAGGAGGAGTCTCGCCTATTTAATATCAGAAATATCCTCAACGAAAAGGCGATTAGAAATGCCTTTGCCGTAGATATGGCAATGGGTGGAAGCTCCAATACCGTTTTGCACATGCTTGCCATTGCCAAGGAGGCAGAGGTTGCGTTTAATTTAGAGGATATTAATACCATCTCCAAACAGGTATCGCATATCGCCAAAATCTCTCCAAGCCTAACCACTGTCCATATGCAAGATATCGACAAAGCAGGTGGGGTCTCTGCGGTTATGCACGAGATGAGCAAACGAGGAGAGGATATTCTACAAGACAACCTCACTATTACAGGAGAGTCTCTCAAAGAGCGTATCGCTCATGCCGAAATCAAAGATACCAATATCATCCATACTATCGAAAATCCCTACTCTGAGGTTGGAGGATTGGCAATACTCTATGGAAACCTAGCAGAGCAAGGGGCGGTCATCAAAACAGCAGGAATTACAGGAGAGAGAGTATTTACAGGGAGTGCTGTCTGCTATAACTCTCAAGAGGAAGCGATCAAAGGGATCATCAATGGGGAGGTCAAAGCGGGTAATGTCGTTGTTATTCGATATGAGGGACCCAAAGGGGGACCTGGAATGCAAGAGATGCTCTCACCTACAAGTTTGATCATGGGTATGGGATTGGGTGACTCAGTAGCACTGATTACGGATGGTCGATTCTCAGGTGCCACACGTGGTGCAAGTATTGGGCATGTCAGTCCCGAAGCTGCCGAAGGGGGGATGATCGGATTGCTCAAAAATGGCGATGAGATCCATATCGATGTCGATCAATATATCTTAGAGGTCAACATTAGCCAAGAGGAGATTGAAAAAAGAAGAGCCAACTTTAAACCTATCGTCAAACCACTCCAGAGTAAATGGCTTAAGCAGTATCGTGCGTTGGTTACCAATGCCAGTTCTGGTGCGGTATTGGTAGCAGAGTAACCCAAAATAGAATCGATGGCTTTAGCCTCGATCTGCTTGGAAACAAAATCACCGTCTCCAAGTGGGTATCTGCCTATTTGATTCTCCCATCTACCACAGGGACAAAGAGACATGGCTCTATACTCTCTGAGGTAATCTTGCCTTGTCGTTTATAGAAACGGGTAATAATTTGCAAACCATCTCTCTCTATGGGAGCGAGGAGGATTCCTCCCTCTGCAAGCTGATCAAAGAGTGTTTGTGGGATCTCTTTTGCGGTGGCAGAGAAGAGAATACGATCAAAAGGAGCATAGCTTTTCCATCCTCGCTGTCCATCATCAAAACGGGTAAAGATATTGTTAATTCCCTCCCGTCTAAAACGCTCTTTTGCCTCTTTGAGCAGAGAATCAATCCGCTCAATCGTAAAGACACGGCGACAGAGCTTAGAGAGAATGGCGGCTTGATAGCCACTACCACATCCGATCTCTAAGACGCTATCTACCCCTTTAACCTCAAGATATTGTGTCATCTTTGCTACAGTAAGAGGGGAGGAGATCCATTGATTTTGTTGCATCGGCAAGGCATCTAACTGATAGGCTATATGCCCAAACCCTGTGGGGACAAAACTTTTTCGATTAACTTCCAAAAAGGCTTTTTGGATATAGGGATAGAGCTTAAAATTTTTGGTAATCTCCTCTACCATCTGCTGTTGTTTTAGTGCTGATCTCATCTATTGCCTATATCCCATTACTTAAAGAAATTCAAATGAATTTTATCTAAAGTGTGATTAAAAACATCTATTTTATCAAAGCATTTAGCTCTTGATTGAGTTTATCGTTTTTAAAATTAACAAACTCTATTTTATAGACTATCTCCTTAATTGTTGCCATCTCATTATAAATTGTCTCTCTTAAAATTTCATTGAACCTCTCTTCATCATCAATTTGAACAAAAAAGAGCAGATCATCACTGAGATGAAAATAGAGCATCTCTTTATCTTTGATAATATTTAATCTCTCTTTCCTATCCTTAGAGTGATAAATATATAAAAGAGATAGTATAAAAAAACCTCCAATAATTGTAAAAATAACTAACCCCTTATTGATAAGATAGAGTATCAATGTAATAACAGGTATAGCAATAATAAATAGATAATCAATATTCTGTTCCATAATTTTCTCCTTTCTGTTTTCATCCATACAGTATCAATTATTTGTGTGGAAGATGAGAAATAGCAGAGCAAATCCCATAATTTAGATAAAAACCCAAATAGTATGCGTATAAAAGTAACAATAGAAAATATCCTCTTAATACTCTATAACTATTTATATTTTATTTAAACAATATAAAATTTTATATCTATTTATAGAGCTTTGCCTTCATGCTTCTTCTATAAAGAGGCTCACTGCTATCCAAAACATTCCACTCCATCTCTACTGAATAGTAACTATCTGCTTCACCGATAAGATGAATATTCATATAGATATTTTTGTCTTGATATTTTGTAGCAGGTACATTTTTGTTGATACCTGTTAGCTTGATAGTGTTATTATCAATAGTAAGTCTATCAAACTCCAATCGGTTAGTAGCAGGTGCATCGTTGTATGTAAGGGTCAACATCCTAAAATCTTCTATTGTCGCACTTTGAAGATCAGGAGAGAAGGTAATTGCTGAGTTAAAATAATCTTTTTTGGTACAGTTGGCTCTATCCTCTTGACGTAACTCAATTCTAAATGTTTGATTAGCAAGGGCAAGGCTTGAAGGGGGCGTATTTAGATAGATATCCCCATTACTGTATGATTGACAATAGGGTTTTTCCCCTTTGACATTACCTGCTTTTTTATATTTACACACATAGACATATCCCCCTGCAAAATTACCTGATTGATACTGAGCATTGGCACAGCCAACCTCTTGTGTCTCTTGCCAAACTACTTGGGTGTAGTGTCCACAAGTTATTTTAGTACCATTGGGATAATACTTCTCCCGACAACTTCCATCTGTGTAGTTATAGAGTGGTTGCTCCTCATCATACCAATGGCTCATCGCTTCATCAATGGTAATGGGTTCACTTTGGGTATAGGCGTAGAGATTCTCTCCATACCCATTAGCATGATTGCTTGGATCATGCTCAAACTTCCCACTCTGTGCTAATATATCTGCATAGATTTGAGCCACACGCTCTAGCTCCTTGCTATAAGATAGATTCATATCGTTAAAGTGTAAGTTTCGTTTTTGATTATGTATCAAAACCACACGATTTTGTAGTGCCGAGAGATTTTCATCACTCTCTTCATGATAGACAACATCATCTGCTGTAACAATCTCTTCAGAAGAGGCGGAGGATGAAGGCTTCTCAGAACCCCCTCCTCCAGCACATCCCAATAACATAGCAGCTATCCCAAAATATAAACCTCTTCTCATTACCTTATCTATCATTAATAATCCTTTCTAAAAAATAAAATTTATGCTACTCTTCAACCAATAACCCTTGGCGATTAATCCGTTTCCATTTGCCACCACTTAGAAGGGTATATCCCCCCTCTGTAACCTCACGACACCCCACACATATCTCAGCAACGCCTTGATGAAAAGGAAAAGCAAAATCATATACCGCAGGAAGAATCAAATCCAAATTTTTATCAAAAAAACCTATTTTGCCATCGATCCTTGTCCTTGCCAACCCCTCATGAAAAGTATCTGGGTCTCCCTCTTCATCTTTGATCACCAGCATCGCTTTTCCATCAGGGCGAATATAGTACCAATGAGTATCCATACGCCTTAAGAGCAATTCACGATCACCAAAATTTAATGATTTTAGATACTCTGATGAGAGTTGTAACGAAGCGTGTGATTTTGGATAGGGTGCAGATCTATTGCCACACCCTAAAAAAAGAAGAACCATAAAGATTAAAAGAAAAGCTCTCATAAGCAACCTCTTTTCTTTTAATTATAGCAACAAAGTATTATTTTTTTCTTAAAAAATATATTTAAATAGGCAATACCCTAATATTCTCATCTAGTTTCTCTTTGAGAATACTCTCAATCGCAAAGAGTGTTCCTGTACTTGAACTTGCACAACCACTACATGCACCAAGATAGCGAATATAGATATCAAAGTGAGCCCCATTCTCTTTGATATCCAAGATCTCCATATCGCCACCATCCATAATCAACATCTGACGGATATTGTCATCAATAACTTTATCAACAGCTTTGAGCTTCTGAACCACTGTCATTTGGGCAAAATCTACAGGACCACCCATTCGCATACCTTCTGCTATCTGAGCCATCTTCTCTTTCTCATACTCCTCAAGAAGATCTACTAAGTAGATATCTTTTGCCTCATGTCCTCCAGGTCTGATACAGGATTTACAGAAAGCTCCTGCTTTGGTATAGTCTGTAATCTGCTCAACTGTGGTTAGATCATTGAGACGAATCACCTCTCTTAGGGTGCTAAGTGAGACCCTTGCACACTCACAGACAATAACCTCCTCCTCAAAGCTCTCCATATCTACCTCCATATACTGTGCGGCTGCTTTCTTGATCACATCATACGCCATGACAGAGCAGTGCATCTTTTGTGGAGGAACGGCAGGGGTTTCAGGATTATCTCGCATTGCCATCTCTACATCAATATTGGTAATCTTAACCGCCTCTTGTACCGTTTTGCCTTTGCAGAGTTCTGCCATAGTATCAGAACTCGCTATAGCAGTTCCACACCCAAAACTCTTGAATTTTGACTCCAAAATGATATCTGTTTTGGGATCAACTGCCCAGTAGAGACGCACCGCATCCCCACAACTCTCTGCACCAAAATCAGCGACAATTAGTTTTGCTCCCATCTCATCAGCTTGTTCTTGTGTAATCTCTCCCATATTCCGAGGGTTATTCATCAAATCTGTTACTTTTTGGCTATACTCATCCCAGATGGTACCACCGATTAAACTATCCATTCCCATTGCTTTCTCCTATTAATTTTATTCTAGTAGTTAAGATTTTGTATTATGTCCCTCAGGGGCATAGGCATAAGAGCTAGAGATCTCTCTAAGTCTCTTGACTGCTTTTTTGACCACCTCTAGCGTATAATCTAACTCCTCTTGAGTTGTATATCGGCTTAGAGAAAATCGAATTGCTGTATGGGCAAGATCCTCATCTGCACCAATCGCTTCCATCACTGAGTTTGCCTCCAGATCCTCACTCGCACAGGCACTTCCTGTACTAGCGGCAATCCCTGCACGATTGAGATCCCATAGCATCGACTCCCCCTCGATACCTCTAAAGGAGATCAAGATGGTATTGGGTGTTCTCTTGGCTCTTGGGGTCACCACAAAAGTATCCTCAATCTCCAAAAGAGCATCCTCAAAAGCATCTCGCATCTCTCGTACATCACTCATCTCATAATCAAGTGCATCTACTGCCTGTTCCATTGCCTTGCCCATGCCTACGATACCTGCAACATTGAGTGTCCCTGAACGGTATCCTCCCATCTGAGCACCACCATGCAGAAGTGGTGTTAACTCTCTACCTTTTTTGATATATAATGCGCCAACCCCTTTGGGTCCATGGAACTTATGAGCAGAGAAGGTTAAATAGTCAACATTAAAACGCTCTACATCTACAGGGAGTTTACCAATGGCTTGAACAGCATCGGTATGGAAAGGTACATTATACTCTTTACAAATTTCCCCTATCTCCTCTACAGGAAAGATCGCTCCTGTCTCATTGTTTGCCCACATAACAGAGACCAGTGCTGTTTTGGGTGTGATATTGTCTCGTACACTCTGTGCTTCGATTAATCCTTCGCTATTAATAGGAAGATAGGTCACACGACACCCCATCGATTCAATAAACTTTGCCGTAGCAATAATGGAGGGATGCTCTACCTCTGAGACAATAATATGATTCTTGCGACCTGTTAGGATATACTCAAAGTAGATGCTTTTGAGTACCCAGTTATTACTCTCTGTGGCACAAGAGGTTATCACCACGCTGTCCTCTTTGGGGGCATGAATCCCTGCATAGATCTTCTCCATTGCTGACTTCAAGGGGAGATGCGTCTCTCCTGCATAGGCATGCAATGAGTTAGGATTACCATACTTCTCCACAAAAAATGGATCCATCACCTCTTTGACCTGAGGATCAACAATAGTAGTGGCATTATTATCCAGATATACTTTCATTAACTTTTCCTTTATCTCTAATTCAGACTAACTTTGTCCTAATTAACTTTTTCCATACTACATCATCAAAGCTTAAACTTTAATAATCTTATTAAAATTTTTGGATTATACTGCTTTGGTGGTTAATAGTGAATAAAATAAATGGTAGAATTTCATAAAAATCCACTAAGGGAGTGAAATGGATAAAAATCAAGAGTTTGAAGCAACCATCACAAAAGTACTAGAGCTACTAGGAGAAGATCCCAATCGAGAGGGGCTACTCAAAACTCCACACCGCGTTGCCAAAGCATTACAGTTTCTAACTGAGGGGTATCACCAAGATCCCAAAGAGATACTCAACCAAGCACTCTTCACCTCTACAAATGATGAGATGGTCGTGGTAAGAGATATTGAGTTCTATTCGATGTGTGAACATCATATGCTACCTATAATAGGGCGTGTTCATGTTGCGTATATCCCTGATGGTAAGGTGGTTGGTCTCTCCAAAATTCCCCGTATTGTTAATGTTTTTGCTAGACGACTTCAGATCCAAGAGCAGATGACCGAGCAGATAGCTGATGCTATTTTGGAGACCATCAAGCCCAAAGGGGTTGCGGTAGTGGTTCACGCCAGACACATGTGTATGGAGATGCGAGGGGTGCAGAAGATCAACTCCACAACAGTTAGCTCAGCACTAAGAGGATTATTCAAAAGCGATCAACGCACCAGAACAGAGTTTTATAATATTATCAATACCCCTGCTCCTTCTAATTTTTAGGAGTAGACTCCTCTATAATTCTCTGTAGGGTTATCTCTATTCGAGTTTTCTTTTTGGTGTTATTATTTTCAAAAGAGAACTCCGACCCATACCCTATGGCATTGATAAAAAAAGCTGAATAGTACTCATCAATATACGCCACTAGTAGATCGGCACGTCTTTGAGAGATTTTTCTGTTCTCTATACGAGAGTCTGACTTATCATAATAGGAGTGGACAATAATAGCAACTTGCCTCTCCTCTAAAGAGTTTAAGATCTCTATAATCAAATCTGCACTCTCTCTACTCTCCAAAAGAGATGAGTTTGCATCAAACAGAAGAGGATTTTGTTGTAGTAGTTTAGAGATCTCCTCTTGAGCATCAACCAGACTTTTGAATACCGTAGGGGTAGTATGCCTATTGGAATTAGCTAACTCTTTTTGGGGTTTAGGTAAAACTTTTGTCTCCAGTGGGCTAATAGTAGTATCTTGTTTTGGTATCTCATTTTGTAATGGCTCTTTTTTGCTCTCTGTTATAATAAGAAAAATACAGATACCTACTAATAGTATCAATAGTGCTAATAGACTCAAAAAAAGTTTTTTTCTCTTCAATATATCCTCAATCCTCACTATATTAATATCTTATGAGATAAGTCAAATTCTACCACAAAAAATATTTTTTAACATAATAAATTGTCTATTCTGAATGAATATTATATTATATTTTTTTTAATATTTAAGAAGAAAAAATTTATTATTTTTTTATAAAGCTTCAAAACGACTATTTTATGGGGAACTATAGATATTTTTTCTATAAAACTTAATTTAATATTAAATTCATAGATTAAAAATTAAGTTAAGTTATCATTTAGCTTGTGTAAAATTGTAGTTGAAATTATCATAATATTTAGAAGTGATAAATTTCGACTACAAAAATCCATATTATAGAAAGGAAACATAATGAAGATTAGTGTTATGGGCATAAATCATAACGAGTTACTCAGTGGAAAAGCATTGGTTGAAATGGGTAATGAAGTTGTCTATGTCAGTACAGATAACAAATTGGTTGAAAATATGAAACATGGGTATTTTCATAAAGATGAGAAAAAAATTTTTGATACAATCTGCCAAAAATCTATTGAGTTTACAGACGATATCAAGGAGGCTCTTCGCACCACGAATATGTGCTTTATCTCTGAGGATAAAACCCAAGATTCAAGTACCCTATTTAATATTTTATCAAAAGCCAAAAAAATTGGTCAATATATGACTTCACATACATTTATTGTTGATCGTTCACCTCTGCCTATGAACAGAACCAAGCAGATTATAGAGACTGTTCAACATGAATTAGATAAACGCTCATCCAATCTTACTTTTGAGGTGATCTCTAATCCAAACTTTTTAAGAGCATAATCGATCAATAAAATTAAAAAAGACCCTTTTTGCCAATAATAAAAAAAATTATAATATAATACCAATAAAAATGGCAAAAGAGTCTTTATGATTTTTAAATCAATTACCAAACTTACCCCTTCTCTACTCTACTCTGTTTTAGTATTGGCACTATTTTATTGGCAGTTTAATACCTCATACCACTCTATTATTATGCACTTTACAGAGGCTAAACTCTCAACACTCTATGGCTATCTCTTTCTCTATCTCTTTGGCGTACTTATGGTTACCACCACACTAACCAATCTTCTGCACTACTTTCTTCTAAGAGAGAGAGCTTTTGTTGCAATTACTTTAACAACACTGTTACTCTTTTATGGATTTTCATTTAAGGAGTTCTATCATATTATTGAGTATTTTATCAACTACCCCCTTAGCAACAATGAGATTATAGGAATGGTCTTTTTTATGATATTAGTATTAGGGGAGGCACTCTATAGTATTATCTTGCTTCTTTTTAGAGATCGCATGCCCTTAAGCCATCTCATTATATTTTTTATCCTAGGAGGGGGGTATATACTCTATTTTATCAACTATATAATCAAGAGCTAATACCCCTTTCTTGAAAAGGAGAGTCTACTCGCTTAAAATCTCCTTACCAAAAGTCTCAACTATCATGCCGAGATGCCTACCATATACCATCTCCAAATGATCCATTCGTCGACCCATATTAAGCAGTGTCATATCTGCTAAAACCAGTGCCATCATCGCCTCACATACAACACTTCCTCGAATAGCCACACAGGGGTCATGTCGTCCTTTGAGTTCGCACACTACCTCTTCATTGTTTTTGGTGATACTCTCTTGGGGTTGGAAAATCGAGGGGGTAGGTTTGAAATGGGTCTTAATCACAATATCCTCTCCATTAGAGATCCCGCCCAAGATACCACCTGCATGGTTGGTTTTGAACCCATTAGGGGTAATGGCATCATTGTTTTGACTCCCTTTGAGGTGGGTAGAGGCGATACCCTCTCCAATCTCTACGGCTTTAGCTGCATTGATACCCATCATCGCTTCTGCTAATATGGCATCAAGTTTGTAGTAGAGTGGCTCTCCCAATCCTATAGGTACTCCTCTAGCAACAGTCAGCACTACTCCTCCTACCGAATCATGATTATTTTTGGCACTCAAAATCGCCTCCTCTTGTGCCTCTTCCATATCAGGATCCAAAGCATAGAGTTTGCTACTTTTGGCATACTCAAAATCGATACGCTTTGAGGCGATACCATCCACTTCACAAAGACCTGAGCAGATCTCAATACCGATTGATCTAAGCATCAATTTAGCAATCGCTCCCCCTGCAACTCTTGCTGCTGTCTCACGAGCAGAGCTTCTTCCCCCTCCTCGATAATCACGAATGCCATACTTGTGATAATAGGTAAAATCAGCATGTCCAGGTCGAAAAAGATCTTTGATATTATCATAATCTCGACTCTTCTGATTGGTATTGAAGATCACCATCATAATGGGTGTTCCTGTCGTCACCCCCTCAAAAGTTCCTGAGAGTATCTCTACACGATCATCCTCTTTTCGAGATGTCTCTAGTTTGCTTTTGCCTGGCTTTCGCCGATCAAGCTCCCCTTGGATAAATGCTTCATCGATCTTAAGTCCTGCGGGAACACCATCAACAATACACCCCAGTGCCTTGCCATGTGACTCACCAAAAGTAGTTATAATAAAGCGTTTTCCAAAACTATTCATGCTCACCCTTTAGTTTTTTGAGGGCAATCTCAGCTGCCTTTTGTTGTGCCTCTTTTTTGCTTCGACCAATCGCAGAGGCAATAATCTTATGTTGTAGCTCCACAGCGATCTCAAACTCCTTTTTGTGATCAGGTCCAAAGGCACGAATCATCTTATAGTTAGGGGTCTCACCAAACTCTGCTTGGGTAAGTTCTTGGAGTGTTGTTTTAAAATCCTTCGAGAGAGAGTTAAGATCAATCGTCTCATAACTTGCCTCAATCAATCCAATGGCAATCTTAGCAGTTACCTCTAATCCACTCTCCAGATAGATCGCCCCAATAATCGCCTCAAAGGCATTAGAGAGCAGTGAGGGTTTGGTTCGTCCACTATTGTTCTCTTCAGCCGAAGAGATCAAAATGGCATTGCCTAGATTGATTTTTTTTGCCAGTTTGGTAAAA
Organism: uncultured Sulfurovum sp.; assembly: GCA_964515605.1. Taxonomy (GTDB): domain Bacteria; phylum Campylobacterota; class Campylobacteria; order Campylobacterales; family Sulfurovaceae; genus UBA1140. Next base: position 12,090 of record CAZEUB010000083.1, read on the forward strand.
CCCTTTTCATTCACCAATGAAGCCCGTATCTTAGAGAGTACCCCCTCATCCTCATCAGGAAATTTATTGAAGAGGTACTCCCCTACAATTAGATCCAGAACTGCATCACCTAAGAACTCCAAACGCTCATTGTTATAAGGTTTCTTATAACTCTTATGGGTGAGTGCTTCGGTGATGAGATCATTGCGTTTAAATTGATAGTTCAAAGCCTCTTCTAGTGCTTTAAATCGACTCATTTTTTCTCCTTTGTTGATTTATAAAATCGCTTTTTGTTTGGCTGCCTCTTGGGTAGCTAATTGATCACACCGCTCATTCTCGGGATGTCCATTGTGTCCTCGAACCCATACTCCCTTGATGATATGGGGCGAAGAGATGGTGAGATACTCCTGCCAAAGATCAACATTTTTGACCTTCTTAAAATCTTTTTTGATCCACCCATCTAGCCATCTATTGATGGCATTGACCACATAAGAACTATCTGAGATCACCGTCACTTCACAAGGCTCTTTGAGTAGCTTTAGCCCCTCAATAACCCCTCGAAGCTCCATGCGATTGTTGGTGGTATGCTCCTCTCCTCCGCTATACTCTTTCTCTTTTCCTCGAAATACCAAGATACCTCCATAACCACCTGGACCTGGGTTGCCAAGACTTGAGCCATCAGAGTAGAGAGTAACCTGTTTGAGATCTTTTTTTTGCAATGCTTTCCTTAATTTGGATTGAGTTTATCGCATAACAGTTGGGACACCGCACGAAGCTAATAGGGAACTCTCCTTTACACTCTTTGCACCCATAGACAAAGCTCAAATCCATCTCCTCATATCCACCTCGTCTTGCTGAAATAATTGCATCGATAGCAAAAATTCCAATATTTTGCTCCTCTTGTTGAAGAGGCAAAACTCCTTTGGCTTGGTAGATAGCACAGAGTCTTTTGTTTCTTGAAATTATATCAAAGTTGAGGTTTGAGGTGGGTAAGAACCAAAGAATATCGAGAATCATATCTAGCCGTTTCATATCAACAGCATACCATGCGATATTGGCATCTTGACGAAACATCTCTTGGATGATACGGCGGTAGTCATAGATCTCCTCTTTTATATACTCTTGAAGCATCTCAAGCCTCTCTTGAGAAGTCTTTTTGGGATCTTTAAGCAACAAAGAGAGATGAAGATGTGCCTTTAGGCGTTTGATACGTTCCCCCATGATCTCCAAAGGGAGCAGTGTCTCCATTGCTTTGTGGTAATCATTGAGCAACTCATAGACAATCTCCAAATTATAAAGAGCCACTTTGTTTCGAGGATGTTTGTGTAGTATCTCCAAAAAAATCTCCTCAGAGCGTTTGAGAAATCCCCCTTTGAGATAACTCTTGCCAAAATCTTCAAGGATCGACTCTTTTGTCTCAAAACGCTTAATATTCTTGATCAAGTAGAGATAGATATTGATCGCTTTTTGATACTCCCCTTGAGAGGTTAATGTTTTTGCCAAGAGTGAGAGGGGATAGATTAATGCCTCTTCAAAAGGAATCTTGTCAATCTCCAGACCATACGCATCGATATTGATTCTCCCCACAAAGGAGCTAAGACTCTTATCTTGTCTAGCACGTTTGTAGCTCCCCAATATATTAGAGACAATAGCCGTTACAAGTACCAAAACAGTGACAATCAAGATACTAAAGAGTGGATCGTTATAGGTTGGCAGGATATTCTCCAAACAGACTCCCTTTTTTATGACTATTTTAACATATTTGCTATAATACCATTATGATTGATAGAGCAAGTGAAGAGGAACTCAAAAACAGCATCGATATTGTGGATATTATCTCTAATTACATTGAGGTCAAAAAGGCAGGTGCCAACTTCAAGGCAAACTGCCCTTTTCATGGAGAGAAGACTCCTAGTTTTGTGATTAGTCCAACCAAACAGATTTTTCACTGTTTTGGATGTGGTGTTGGAGGGGATGCGATCAAATTTGTAATGGAGTATGAGAAAATCAACTATCCAGAATCCCTAGAGAAGATCGCCTCTATGATGAACTTCTCTTTGCGATATGCTCAAGGGAGTAGTGATCACAATGAGACCCGTCGTCTACTTGAAAAGGTGCAAGATTGGTACAATCAAAACCTCTACCATAACCCCACTGCCCAAAATTATCTACAACAACGAGGTATTACCCAACAATCTATTGAGAGCTTTGGGATTGGATATGTTGGGGCATCTTATGAAGTTATGAATTTTCTCTCTTCCAATTTTCTACCACTTCCCAAAGCCCAAGAGGCAGGAGTTGTGGCTCAGCGTGAGCGGGGAGGATTCTATGCACGACTTACAGAGAGAATCACCTTCCCTATCTACTCAGCAAGTGGAGCTATTGTTGGATTTGGTGGGCGTACCATTACCAATCATCCTGCTAAGTATATCAACTCCCCACAGACCAAGCTCTTCAACAAATCCCGTCTACTCTATGGCTATGCCAAGGCAAAAGAGAGCATCTATCGCAACAAAAAGCTAATCGTCTGTGAGGGGTATCTCGATGTAATTATGTTCCATCAAGCAGGATTCAAAGAGGCAGTTGCTACCTTAGGAACGGCACTAACACAAGAGCATCTTCCCCTCCTTAGAAAGGGAGAGCCTCGAATTATACTTGCTTATGATGGAGACAAAGCAGGAGTTTCTGCGGCACTCAAAGCTGCTATTATGCTTTCTCAAGGGGGATTTGATGGTGGGGTAGTACTCTTCCCTGATGGTCAAGATCCTGCAGATATGATCGCCAAGGGAGAGATCCAACAAGTTGCCAATCTTTTACGCTCTGAGCAACCACTTATCCCCTTTGTCATTGAGATGAGTGCCAAAGCACATAATCTAAACAATCCCAAAGAGAAAGAGATCGCCTTTGCCAAAATCAAAACCTATCTTGATCAGCTAAGCCCTATTATTCGTGACGCCTATATCCCTCATGCAGCGACCATACTAGGTATCAATACTGCTCTCTTTGGATCCACAATCAAGGTTGAAAATACTCAAGGGAGATTCTCAGAAGAGCGAGATGATATCGCACAATTAAGCATCATCAAGACCCTTTATGAGAGAAGAGAGCTTATTGATGAGATACTCAACCTCATCGACCCCTCTATCTTTGGTCAATATGCCCCCTTGCTAGAGAGCCTTATGGATGAATACCCCAACCATCCTCAGCTTACGAAACTTATGCTAGATGAGAAGATCAAGGTAATGGAAGAGAGAGAGCTACGAGATGCTTTGGCATCTTTTCTCTTTCGATACCATAGCCAACAACTCAAAGCCATCACCACAGATAGCACTATTCCTCTAAAAAAGAAGAGCTTTTTGATTCGTAAGATCAAGATAGATATTCTTCCACGTCTACGACGAGGAGAGCTAGTAAGTTATCCAAAATTAATTTCAAAAAATTGGAGTTGATGCTTTAATTAGCAAAGAGAACAGATGCCCTCTTTGCTCTTTAGGCGTAGATACTCTCTTTATTGAATTTCATTGCAAGAAGCGCATACATGTGAACACGTTTTTTGTTACGATTACCACGACCAAGCTGTTCACACACCTCTTGAATTGCTGCATCTAACTCCTCATCGCTAAGTTCTAAGCCAAGTTTCTTTTTCAAAAAATTATTTTTGACTCTCTCTAGCTCTTTGGCTTGACCACAGGCTACAGAAGCACTATCTTTATTGTAGATAGAGGGACCTAATCCTACAGTAACTTTAGTGATAAGATCATCGCTGATATTGAGTTCCAATTTTTTTGCTTCAGCAATCATCGCCTCAATAATTTCATCTCTTTTGCTCATAAACAATCCTTTTTATTTTTTGGTAAACACAATTAAGGTGTTGAAATATATTATACTATTTCACCCTTGTAGTTTGCTATAATTTTTTAAATTTAATTTAACGATAGCACGTTATACTTTCCTAGTACATTATTAAGGAGAGAGAATGAACTTAAAAATACTGTTGCTACTTATCGCTCTAATAGGCATGCTACAGGCCAAGAGCTTGACCATTGCAGTTGCGGCAAATGTCTCATACGCTATTGCAGATCTTACCAAAGCATTTAATCAACACTATCCCAATATCAAAGTGGAGGTGGTAATGGGAAGTACAGGTAAATTAACTGCACAGATCAAGCACCATGCCCCCTATGATATATTGATGGCAGCTAATATGATCTATCCTCAACGTCTCTACCAAGAGGGATTTGCAACAACACGACCACTCATCTATGCTCAAGGAGCATTGGCATATCTTAGTAGCCAAAAGAGAGATTTTTCTAAGATAATGGCACTATTGCAAGAGGATAGTATCAAAAAAATTGCTGTGGCAAATCCCAAAACTGCACCCTATGGAATTGCTACTGCTGAAGCTCTTAAAAATGCAAAGATCTATAATACTATCAAAAACAAATTTGTCTATGGTGAGTCGATCTCTCAGACAGTTACCTACGCTACAAAAGTTACTGATATCGGCTTTGTCGCTAAATCATCACTCTATAGTCCACAGATGGCACATTTCAAAGAGGGAGAGAATTGGGCAACAGTAGATCCCAAACTCTATACTCCTATCGACCAAGGGATTGTGATTCTTAAATCAGGAGAGAAGAGAGAAGAGGTTAATGCTTTTTTTGCTTTTATCTTTACACAAGAGGCTCAGAAAATATTTAAAAAGTTTGGTTATACAACTCCATGAATCTTCTCTCTTCAACCCTTATTGATATTGTCTCCTCTCCACCACTATACCTTCTCAAGTTTTCATTTGAGGAGACCTCTCTTGTGGTAATCAGTCTGGATGCACCTAAAGATCTTCAATTAGGAGATACCGTTCAGCTCTCTATTAAGCCCCACTATATCGCTTTGTCAAAATCTTTTTCGGGAGAGCTAAGCTATACCAATCAGATTAGGGCAACAGTTCTCTCTATTCAAAAGGGTAAACTGCTTAGCTCAATTAAGCTACAGGTAGGCGAGAGTATATTAGAGTCGATTATTACACAAGGGGCTACTGAGAGGATGCAACTAAAGAGGGGGGATTGGGTAACCATGTTAATCAAAGAGAGTGAGATATCACTCTTGAGAAAAGAGGAGTCTTTCTCTTAGAGTCCCGCCTCCTTAATCGCCTCTGCTTGTGCATGTGCATTAAGAGGATCTAGCACCAACTTAAGATTACCATCATTCATAATTCGATCTAGTGAATAGAGTGTTAAATCAATTCGATGATCAGTTAGACGGTTTTGAGGATAATTATAGGTTCTAATCTTCTCAGAACGACTCCCTGTTCCTACTTGCAGTTTACGTTGTGCAGAGGTCTCATCGAGCTGAGCTTGAAGTTGTGCCTCATAGACTCTTGCCTTAAGCACTTTCATTGCCTTTTCTCTATTTTTATGCTGAGACTTTTCATCTTGGATAGCAGCAACTATTCCTGTAGGGATATGGGTCAAACGAACAGCAGAGTCGGTGGTATTAACCGATTGTCCACCACATCCACTAGAGCGATAGACATCCATCTTGATATCACTAGGTTTAAGTTCTACCTCAACATCATCTACTTCAGGAATAACCGCTACAGTAATCGCAGAGGTGTGTACTCTCCCTTGTGTTTCGGTATCAGGAACTCTCTGTACTCTATGAATTCCTGCTTCATACTTAAGTTGTGAGTAGACTCCCTCTCCACTGACTTGTGCAATCATCTCTTTGTATCCACCTGCTGTCCCATCAGAGGAGCTAATAATCTCAACTCTCCATCCTTCCGTTTCAGCATGACGTAGATACATCTTAAAGACATCTGCTACAAAGAGAGCGGCCTCATCCCCTCCTGCACCAGCACGCAACTCCAAGATAATATTCTTGTCATCATTGGGATCACTAGGTATCATCAGCACCTTGATCTCCTCCTCAAGTTTTGGAAGAAGTGGCTCTAGCTCAGAGAGCTCCTCTTTGGCAAGATCTCCCAACTCTGCATCCCCCAAAAGCTCTTTGTTCTCTGCAATTGCCTCGGCTGTTTCTATATAGAGATTTGCCTTTTCTACTAATTGACTTAGCTTTGCCTGTTCTTTTCCCAATTCTGTCATACGCTTAATATCATTGGCAATATCAGGAGAGCTTAGAAGGGTATTAATCTCATTATATCTATCGATAAAGGGTTGAAGTTTTTCTTGAAACATGCTAAAAACCTAATGGTGAATTTTGTAAAATTTAAAAGAGGCATAGAGACAGACCAATGCCTGCTCTAAAGAATAGAGAAGAAACTTATGCAGCTTCGATCTTATTAACCATAATATGAAGACGGCTAACTTTTCTAGCAGCAGTGGCTTTTTTGAGGAATCCTTTGCTTACCATTTTGTGGATCTGCTTATTTGCAATTTTAAGCGCCTCAGTCGCTGCTGCTTTATCTTTTGCTTCCGCTGCTACAACTACTGCTTTTACAATATTTTTAAAGCGAGTTCTATAGTATCTATTTCGCTCTGTTCTCTTCTCTGTTTGTCTGATTCTCTTAATCGTTGACTTATGATGTGCCATACTTTGGGTGTCCTTTGCTTTGTTATCTCATTTTGTTACCTTGAAAATTGATCCAAGGTCTATTAATTCGCGAATTTTATCAAAAATAGACTTTATTTTTCTTGATTTTTCTGATAAAGGTCTGTTGAAAATTGATATCACACGCCACTGTATCAAAGAACTATAGAGCTTTTTAGTTGATCAAAATCTGTACGATCAAACATATTTGACATCTCAGGAAGCGTAATAGCATCAAAGGCATAGTTCATCGTCTCTTTCAAAACCCGTCTTCCCCATAAAAAACGCTCTTTATAGAATGATTTTTTATCAAAAGAGGTTATAACTACTCTTTTCTTCCCTGAACTAGCATGAATAAACTTACCATCCTCAAGATAGATGCCTACATGATTGACTCTACCCACACGATTACGACTGGTATCGAAAAAGACCATATCTCCTCTTTTGAGCTCCTCAAACTTTACCAATCGCCCAACCTTTGCCTGATTACGTGAAACCCGAGGAAGATTGATCCCCACCTCACGAAAAACTTTCATCGTAAAACCAGAACAGTCAAAACTATTAGGACCCACTGCCCCCCACACATAGCGTCGTCCCAAAAACCTCTTGGCACGTGCTTCAATCTCCTTATCAACTCCTACTTTGAGATTTTTATCTATCCATGGAATCGGTAGATAACGATTGATCTGATAAGCCCTATAGACAAAAGGAAGTTGAGCAGAGGTGGTAAAGTGCAGTAGCTCATTCTCTGCCATTGTACGGATCAACCCTGAAACGGCTTTTTCATGTTGAATAATCTCATCAAGTGAAATATCTGCATAGTAGTTGATACTTTTTGATGAGATACTCTTCAAGTTATGATTGGTTATATTCAGCTTCTCCCATGATTTAATGCTCAAAATAGAGAGCAAAATTAATAACTCCACAAACAGAAGAGAAAGAAATATATTTTTTAAAAAGTTCATCTAAACGCTCACATTTTTAAATAATAATTTGGTATTTTAGTTAACATTAAATTAATTAGAGGTTAATTGAAAACTTTTTCTTGAAAAACAAAAAAATATCTGTTTGACTTTACTTTATTTTAAGTTAATATTGATTATACTTCCAACCTCTTAAATGATCGCGTAGCTCAGTTGGTAGAGCACTACCTTGACATGGTAGTGGTCGTTGGTTCGAGTCCAATCGTGATCACCATCTATTCTCTTTTATCTCTATTAGTTTTTTTGTTTTATTTTGGACTATTTTATAGGTTAGCTCTTTTTTTGAGTTAAACATAACATTAAATATACTCCTCTCTACACGGCAAAGCCAAAAGTCTAATCATCAAATTTTAGAGCAAGATATATTATTAATATATACTTTAACCAAATAAATAATATTAAATATTAAGAATGTTACAAGTTAACACAGATGAGACTTTTTTTGAAACATATATAAACATACTTTATTTTTCCATGTTTTAGATTGTCACGATATCACCCAAGTTTGGTGCTTAATTGCCCTAAAAATGGTAGAATTGCTTTAAATCGTGGAGAGACTTAATCTCTTTTCTCCTATAATAAATCAAATTTATTATAAAGGAAAGGTATGAGAAACAGACGTGATTTCATGGGTATGGCTCTGGGTGGTTTTACCGCTTTGGGTGGTATCGGTGCACTGTATGCAATGAAAAAAACCTGGGATCCACTTCCTAGTGTTAAATCTGCTGGTTTTACAACATTGGATCTAAAAGACTATAAAGAGAATGAACTGGTTGTTGAGAAGTGGAGAGGAAAACCAATCTTTGTTTTGAAACAATCCAAAGAGATGGTAGCTAGTGCTTCAGAGAGTGGTAAGAAACGGCTAATTGAGGTGAATGGAGAGCACTATGCTATTAATGTAGGTCTCTGTACACACCTTGGATGTATCCCTAGCTATGATGGTAATGACAAAAGCTTCTTGTGTGCCTGTCATGGTGGTATGTATGATGCTACTGCTGAGGTGACAAAAGCTCCACCACCAAGAGGATTGGATATTCCTCCATTTAGAGTTGATGGTACCAAAATAGTTCTTGGTGAGACTGGTCCAGAGTATGAAAAGATGTTAGCTGATGGCATAACTTTACCAGTATAAGGAGGGATAGATGGCACATTTTGAAAAAGCAAACAGTATAGAGGAGTGGTTGGATCAGCGAATTGGTCTTAGAACACTCAAAAGAGTTATGCAGACTGAGTATTGGATTCCA
>CAZEUB010000084.1:0-12019 GCA_964515605.1 uncultured Sulfurovum sp.
TATAGAGTCTCAACCTGAGGTCAATAATAAATATCCTGACATTTTGTTGATTGGTCGAGATGAAAAAGTGCCTAATAACTATCTGTTTGAATTGAAATGGGTTAAGGGTAAAGATGACTATAATATCAAAAAGAAAAAGGGGATAGAACAGGTTGAGGGGTATTTGGAGCTTGATGATATTAGAGTAATTCCTAAGCTTAGAAGTTATCTCTTGATTGGGTCAAAAGATGGGGTGGAGTTTATAAATATAACATAAGCATAGATATAAGAAATCAAGATAAGCGCTTATCATATCTTTGTTATCCATTAAATAACTGGAATATAAATTTCTGTTTTTAGATTCTCTGGCTCTGTTCTTCTGGGGTTTTTATTTAGATATTTGAGAGATGTTTTTTCATTATAAATTAACTATTTTTTTGAAATTATGTTATAATTTTTTAAAAAGGAAATTTAAAATGGAAAATGGCGTAGTATTGTCAATTTTTGGGTTTATTGCACTACTTATAGCAATCAATTTATTGATCTCTATTGGGAAGCTTTTCTCTAATCGAAAACGTTATCAAGAGGTCTATGCCATTCAAGATGAGGTAAACAAAAAAGTGAGACCCTATTTGGGATCATTAGAAAAAAAGTTTGAAAAGGATGAATCTTCGGAGGAGACATTTGGGAAATATGTCTTTAATCTTTTTAAGGATAAAATCTCTTCAAAAAATGAGAAAATGGTAGAGAAAGCGATCTGTCAATGTTGTAGTGATTATGAGGGTGCTGAGTGCAAAGAGGATTTTTGTTTAGAGGGATCAGGCATTGAGTGTAAAAAATAGAGAAGACAATATTGCCGATAAGATCACCATTAAGTGTCCAAACTGTGGTATCAATATTGATGTTAATGAGATACAACAACACGCTTTAGAGGAGCGATTACGAGCAGAGTATCGCTTGGAGCAGAATAAAATTCGTGAAGAGGTGGAGCAATATCACAAAGAGTTAGAGGAGAGGGAAGAGGCTATTGTACAAGCACAAGAGCAGTTTGAAGAGAGACTCAAACAAGCAACATTGGCACAACTTGAAATAGAGAAGCAGAGACTACAAGATAGCATTAAAGAGAAATTAAAGAATGAGTATCACGAATCGATGCTACTACTTCAAAAGGAGCTTGATGAGAAATCAGAGCAGGTCAAGGAGCTTAATACCTCCAAAATAGAGATAGCCCGACTCAAACGAGAAAAAGAGGAGATAGAACTCAAAGCCAAAGCCAAAGCAGAGTTGGCACTTGATGAAGCCTTGAAACGTGAAAAAGAGAAGATAAAGAAAGCTTTGGAGGAGCAAAATGAGCTGAAGCTTAAACAGAAAGATGAGCAATTAGAGCAGATTAAACGAGAGTTAGATAACGCCCAACGAAAAGCAGAGCAAGGAAGCATGCAACTTCAAGGGGAGGCACAAGAGTTAGCTATTGAGTCATGGTTGGCATCACAATTTCCTTTTGATACTATTGAGGAGATCAAAAAGGGAGCCTTTGGGGCAGACTGTATTCAGACTGTGCATACCCGTGAGATTCAAAACTGTGGGGTTATCTGCTATGAGTCCAAAAATACCAAAGCGTGGAGTGACGCATGGATAGCCAAACTCAAGCAAGATATGCTCAAAGCTAATGCCGATATAGGAGTATTGGTAAGTAGTGTCTATCCCAAAAATATGGAGAGAATGGGTTTTGTGGATGGGATTTGGGTCTGCACACTCAATGAGTTTAAAGGCTCCGTCTCCTTGATTAGAGACTCTTTGATCCGTGTGCATAAGAGTGTTCAAAGAGAAGAGAACCGCACTGATAAGATGAGTCTTCTCTATAACTATATGACAGGCAAAGAGTTTGCCATGCAACTCAAAGCCATTGTGGATGGGTTTAATAAGATGCAAGAGGAGTTAGAGAAAGAGAAACGCTCTCTTATGGCAAGTTGGAAACGACGAGAGAAGATTATTGATGGAGTTTTGGCAAATACTACTGAGATGTATGGGGCATTGCAAGGCATAGCAGGAAGCGCAGCTATTGTACATATAGAGACGCTTGAGTTATCAGAGTAGTTTGTGGTCTCTCCTTTTATTTTGATAACGCAAATCAACTAAATTTAAGTACTTTAGGGTAAAATCGCAACTTAAAATAGAGGTGGCTAAAAATGGTAAAGAGAAGAGTGTTGGTCAAATTCTCAGGTGAAGCATTGGCAGGTGAGAATGGTTATGGCATTGATACACAGATATTGCATTATATCTCAGGTGAGATAAAGTCTCTGGTTGATAATAATATTCAAGTTGCGGTGGTCATTGGTGGTGGGAATATCATTCGTGGTGTCTCTGCTGCTGCTGATGGGGTGATCAAGCGAACAAGCGGTGACTATATGGGAATGTTGGCAACCGCAATTAATGGCATTGCCCTGCAAGAGGCATTTGAACATGCTGGTCTGGATGCTCGTCTGCTCTCTGCGATTGATATGCAGGAGATTGGTGAGTCATTTATCGTAAGACGAGCCAAAAGGCATCTCGAAAAGGGTCGTGTAGTTGTCTTTGCAGGGGGGACAGGAAATCCTTACTTTACTACCGATACCGCAGCGACACTAAGAGCCTCAGAGGTGGAAGCTGAGATAATTATCAAAGCTACCAAAGTAGATGGGGTTTATGACAAAGATCCCAATAAATTTGATGATGCTGTCAAATTAAAGAGCTTGAGTTATGACCAAGCTTTGAGTGAACATATTAAAGTGATGGATGATACCTCTATTGCATTGGCAAAGGATAATGGTCTGCCTATTATTGTCTGTAATATGTTTGAAAAAGGAAATCTTCTTGCAATTATCAAAGGCAATCGAGATTTATGCTCAATTGTAGAGTAGGGTAGAGATAGAATTATAAAAGTAAAGGATAAAAATGAAAATAGAAAAATTAACAGCTTTGGCACTAGAGAGAGTAGATTTTGATAGATATCTATTGGCAATCGCTGTTGGTAAGAGAGCGGAAGAGATTGCAGCTGGGGCAACCCCACTGGTAGATATGGATCCCAAAATAGACAAATTTACAGATATCGCTTTGGTCGAAATTGCTGAAGGTAAAATCACCATATCTGACGAAGCATAATAGATGATAGAGGCTTTACTCAGCAAAGCTCAAAAAATTACTACCATAGAAGAGGCTGAGGAACTGCTCTTCTTATATAGTGATATTGAGTCAAAGACTATTCAAAAGGCACTTTTTTTTGCCAAAAAAGCACATCTAAGACAGCAACGAAAAAGTGGTGAACCCTATATTGTTCACCCGATTCTAGTAGCCGCCATAACAGCTGTTATCTCAAAAGATGAGACAATGATCGTTGCTGCACTGTTGCATGATGTGGTAGAGGATACAGCATATACAATTGAAGATGTTCAAGATACCTTTGGAGAGGATGTCGCTTTTTTGGTAGAGGGATTGACAAAGATAGAGGTTATTCGCGATGAGGAGCTTATCCCCTCCTCTTCCAATCAAAAGCTTATCTCCTCTGCCTTGACCTTTCGAAAGATGTTGCTCTCCTCAATCAAAGATGTACGGGTATTGGTGGTTAAACTTTGTGACCGTCTGCATAATATGTTAACCCTCAATGCACTCTCAGAAGATAAGCAGTTGCGAATCTCTGAGGAGACAATGGTTGTTTATGCTCCTATTGCCCACCGTTTAGGTATCTCTAAACTCAAGAATCATTTGGAGGATCTAAGTTTTTACTATATCTATCCCAATGCCTATCAAGAGATCGATAGTTATATCGTGGGTAATCGTCAAAATCTACAACTTAAGCTCAATACTTTTGTGCAGAAGATAGAGGAGTTGATGATTCAAAATGGTTTTGAAGAGGGAGAGTTTGAGGTTTTTGGACGGGTAAAGCACTACTACTCCATGTATCAAAAGATGCAACGCAAGGGGATTGGTATTGATGAGATACTTGATCTCATTGCTATTCGTGTTTTGGTCAAAGAGGAGATAGCGTGTTATAAAGTTTTGGGACTTTTGCATATTAACCATAAGCCAATTATCTCTCGTTTTAAAGACTATATAACCCTACCCAAAGAGAATGGGTATAGTACCATTCACACCACACTTTTTGATGATGATGGGATTGTTGAAGCCCAAATTCGTACTTTTGAGATGCACAGAGTAGCAGAGTTTGGGATTGCTGCACATTGGCGATATAAGGGAGGAGATAGGAGTAAAGCCTCAGTCAACCTAGAGTGGCTAGAGTCGCTTCAGTATCAAAATGAATCAATCGAGGAGTTTTATGCCCTTGCTAAGGGAGATCTCTATACAGATGATATCTCTGTTTTCTCTCCGGATGGAGACCACTATACACTTCCTCGTGGTTCAGTAGCCCTTGATTTCGCCTACTTAGTACATTCAGAGATAGGAGATAGAGCCGTAGAGGCGTTGGTCAATAAACAAAAGGTATCACTTCTTACAGCTCTAAAAAATGGAGACATTGTCCGTATTTTGACCAAAAAGGATGCACAAGTTCACTGTTCGTGGTTGGATACAGTTAAGACCTCTAAAGCCAAAGAGGGGATCAAGAGTGCTTGTAGACAGAAGATTAAAGAGTGTGACCACCTCTGTGCAATTAATATCTTTTCTCAACTTTTTGATATGCCAATAGAGCGTATCAGTATGCTTTTTGATGAGTGTGAATCTAAAGAGAGTGCCTTTAAACTTACAAGTAATAAGCAGATCTACTATGAGGTATTAGAGCGATTTATTCATAAATATCATGAGGTTTCAGATAGCTTTGTCTACCCCAAAGAGTCTATAGAGGAGCATTTTAGGTTTATTAGTAATCGACACATAACTGATATTGAGTTTGATTACTGTTGCCACCCTAAAATGGGAGATCAGATTGTGGCATTCTATCAAGAGGAGAGTGAGAAGCTTATTATTCACCATAAGCTCTGCAAGGAGGCATATAAGAGAATGAAGGCTCATGAGCCAATGGTCTATATCTCTTGGGTCAATGACAAGGCTTCACGTTATCAGCTTATTATTAGTCTGCAAAACAAAAAAGGTATCTTAGCAGAGCTACTGCATAAACTTGCAATGATGGATCTAAATGTTTTGAGTATTGCATTGGGAATACAGAGTAGTGAGTCCGCAGAGTTTTGTAAGATTGAGGTAGAGAGCAAAGAGCAAAGTGGTAAAAAACTCAAAGAGAAAATAGGCAAAAAATTTAAATTGGTCGATATGATTAGTCTGAATGATGCTTACAATAATAAATAAGAGGAAAGTATGTCAATAGAAGAAAAAATAGCAACAGCATTAAGTGAGATAGAGCGAGGAAGTGCGGAGATTATTGATAAAGAGCGTATTGAGCGTTTGGTTCGTAGATTTTACGAGTCAGGTGAGAGCTATACCGTCAAGGCGGGATTTGATCCTACAGGAGCCGATTTGCATCTTGGGCATACTGTATTGCTACAGAAACTTAGGGTCTTTCAAAATCATGGGGCAAGAGTTCAACTCTTGGTAGGAGACTTCACCGCAACCATAGGAGATCCCACAGGCAAAAGTGAAACACGCAAAGTTCTTGATCGCGAGACTATTTTGAAAAATGCACAAACCTATCAAGATCAAGCCTTTGTTGTGCTGGATAGATCCAAGACAGATATTGTCTTTAACTCCACATGGTTAGAGGCATTGGGTGCAGGAGGAATGGTGGCATTGACCACGACATTTAATGTAGCAAGAATGCTAGAGCGTGATGATTTTGAGAAACGTTACAAAAGTGGACAGAGTATCTCCATCTCTGAGTTTATCTATCCTCTACTACAGGGGTATGACTCAGTAGAGCTCAAATCAGATATTGAGATCGGAGGAACTGATCAGAAGTTTAATCTTCTAATGGGAAGACACCTTCAGCGTACTTATAATGTGGGTAAAGAGCAAGCTGTCTTGATGATGCCAATTCTTGAAGGACTTGATGGGGTACAGAAGATGAGTAAGTCTCTTAATAACTATATTGGTATTACCGAAGCCCCCAAAGATATCTATGCCAAAACATTATCGATCTCAGACGAGTTGATGTGGCGATATTATGAACTGCTTAGTGCCAAGTCGCTAGAGGAGATTGCTAAGATGCGTGAAGAGGTAGCAAATGGCACGCTTCATCCTAAAATTGCCAAAGAAAATTTGGCTTTGGAGTTAACCACACGATTCTATAATGAAGAGTCTGCTACCATAGCAAAGAGTGAATTCGATAACGTTTTTAAATCAAATCAATTACCTACTGATATTGAATTATTTGAGATGGAGGAGGGTATTTGGATCTGTAAGGCATTGGTTGATGCCAAAATAGAGCCATCGACTTCACAGGCACGACGAGATATTAAGCAAGGAGCGGTTCGTATAGATCAAGAGAAGATCTCTGATGAGAAGATGAATCTTGGCTTGGGTGAATATATCTTGCAAGTGGGTAAACGAAAATTTGCGAAAATAAAGGTAAAGTAGTGGCATTTAAATCTTTTAAAATTGGGAAATATACAATAGAAAAACCAATCATCCAAGGGGGTATGGGTGTTGGTATCTCTTGGGATAGATTAGCAGGTAATGTAAGCTTAGAGGGCGGACTTGGAGTTATCTCTGCGGTGGGTACAGGGGTCTATAATAACCGAAAGTTTGCCCATAAAGTGGTCAAAAATAGACCACAAGGAGAGGAGAATTTCTACTGTAGAGATGCATTGATAGAGATTTTCAAAAATGCTCGTAAGATATGCGGCAATAGACCATTAGCCTGTAATATTCTGTATGCTCAAAGTGGCTATAACGAAACAGTAGTAGATGCTTGTGAAGCAGGTGCAGATATGATTATTACAGGAGCAGGATTGCCACTTACGATGCCAGAAGCTACCAAGGATTATCCCGAAGTAGCGCTGATTCCTATTGTCTCAACAGCAAAGGCTTTGAGAATCTTGTGCCGTCGTTGGAAAAAAACACACAATCGTCTTCCTGATGCAGTTATTGTCGAGGGACCTTTGAGTGGAGGGCATCAAGGGTTTAAATATGATGAGTGCTTTATGCCAGAGAATCAATTAGAAGCGATTCTTCCTCCTGTCGTAGAGGAGGCAAAAAATTGGGGTTCTATGCCTGTTATTGCTGCTGGAGGGATTTGGGATCATGATGATATCCAAAAGATGTTAGATCTTGGTGCAGATGCTGTTCAGATGGGTACACGATTTATTGGTACAATTGAGTGTGATGCAAGTGATGTGCTAAAGGAGATGATTGTCAATGCCAAAGAGGAGGATATCAAACTCTTTAAATCACCAGTAGGGTATCCTGCTCGTGGGGTCAAAAGTCAACTTCATGCTGATATTGAAGCAGGAACAGCACCCAAAGTTGCTTGTATCTCCAATTGTGTTGCACCATGTAATCGTGGAGAAGAGGCTAAAGTAGTAGGCTATTGTATTGCTGATCGATTGAGTGATGCTTATGATGGGATAAAAGAGAGCGGACTTTTCTTCACAGGTGCTAATGGTTATAAACTTAATGAGATTATAACTGTCAAAGAGCTTATGGAGAAATTAATGAATGGAGAAGAAAATTCTAACTAAAAAACCAAAAATATTATGGGTATTGCTTTTTTTTGTCAACTTTCTCTTTGCAGGTAATGAGTTTGTAAAGAGTGAGATTCGAAAGGCGGAGCTAAAACTCTATTTTAGCTCAGATATTGAGCGAGTTACCTACTTTGCAGTACCTACAGAAGAGGGTATTACCAAATATGTTTATGACATTCACGGGGGAGTACTTCCCCAAGGAAAAGGGATCTCTCATCATAGTTTTCGGAATATTGAATCATTCAAAATAGGGCAGAACTCCCCAACAAGACTTCGTGTGGTGATTCGATCTAAACAGAAGGCTTTGGATAAACATGCCTATCGAGATAATATCTTGGTAATTCCTTTGATCTATGGTCAAACCTCTACACTAAAAGGGGGTAAAACCATTGACAATAGTAGGGCAACTGCTCCAAAAATCAAAAAGAGAAAAGACTCTAAACAATCTAAGCGTTATACAGTTGTTATAGATGCAGGGCATGGTGGTAAGGATAATGGTGCCTCCTGTTGTGAAGATCGCAAAGAGAAAGAGATTGTCCTCTCTGTTGCTCAAAGGCTCAAAGATAGATTAGAGAGACTAGATTATCAGGTGTATATGACAAGAGATGATGATACCTTTGTAAAGTTACCCAAACGTACAGAGTTTGCCAATCAAAAAAATGCAGATATCTTTGTCTCTATTCATGCCAATGCCGCACCCAATAAAAAATTGGCAAAGATATTTAGAGGTTTAGAGACCTACTACCTCTCTCCTGCTCAAACCCAGAGGGCAAAAGAGGCAGCAGAGAAGGAGAACAGTGTGGTTTTGGAAAAGGCAGACTACTATACCAAAAACGCCTATATCTCTTTGATTAATCGAGAGAAGATTGTCGAGTCTCATAAGTTAGGATTGGATATCAATCGATATATGTTGCGTAATCTTCAAGAGCATTATGGAGAGGTTGAAGATGGTGGAGTCAAACCTGCTAATTTTTGGGTTTTGGTTGGGGCATTGATGCCTGCCGTTTTGGTAGAGATAGGATATATTACCCATCCTAAAGAGGGTGAAAATTTGGAGAAGAACTACTATCAGAAGCTCTTGGCCAAAGGAATTGCAGAGGGTATAGAGCGTTATCTTAGTAATATACATCAGTAGGATTTTATTTGAAAAAAATAGTAATCTTTATCTCTTTGCTCCTCTTATCCTTTTCAAGACTATGGGGAGGAGAGAACTATCTTCTTGATAGTCGGCTCTATGAGAGTGAACTTAGATTGACTTTTAAACATAAACCTAAGGGGATAAAACACTTTATCATTCCCGCTAAGGGATTTACCAAATATGTTTATGATATTCAAGGGGGTATACTCCCTTATGGTAAAACCTTGAGATTGAAACACTCTGATCTTAAAGCCTTTCGTATTGGTCAATATAGCAAAAATATACTTCGGGTTGTTATTGAATCGGATAAGGCTCTCTCTAGGCGATATAAAATCTCTGGAAGATATCTAACCATTCCCATCCCTAAAGGCAAAAAACTCTATCGATCAAAAAAAAGAACCCATACTTATTTACAAAATAGACAGTACAAAATTATTCTTGATGCAGGACATGGAGGACGAGATAATGGTGCATCATGTTGTCATCTCAGTGAGAAAAAAGTGACGTTAAGATTGGCAAAAAAGTTATATAAGAAGCTAAAAAAAAAGGGTTATCGTGTCTATATGACACGTTGGGATGATCGATATCTCTCTCTGTTGCAACGCACAAAGTATGGCAACCAAAAAAATGCAGATATCTTTGTCTCAATTCATGTCAATGCTGCTCCCAAAAAGAAGCAAAAGCGTCTCAATGGGCTTGAAGTTTATCATCTCTCTATGAAGAACTCTAAACGCATAAAGCCCAATAAAATTGTCTATAAAGGCAAAATTATTTATACCAATCATCAGTACAGACTAAGAACAAATAAAAAAAAGATCAAACGTGCTAAAAAGTTAAGCTTTTTGGTTAAACGAGGTATGCTTAAGGCTATTGGTAAAGGGTATGCCAAAGTCAATGTTGAGGATAAGGGTTCTGATTTTTGGGTACTATTGGGAACAAAAATGCCCTCTATTCTCGTAGAGACAGGTTATCTAACCCATAAAAAAGATAGAAAACGACTTAATAGTGACTTCTATCAAAATCTTGTGATTAACGGAATTATTAATGGTATTGATGATTACTTTAGAGGGAAGAGGTAGTATTGAGATAAAATTTTTACTATAATGAGTCCTCTGAATTATCTTTTGAGTGATTATATATGAAGTTTGGTTGAGGATGGGGTGTATATTTGTGAAAAATAACTTATGAAGAGATCAATTCAATTCTCTCTTTTTTTGGGGATGATATAATCGAAAATAGAACTTTTTCAGGTAAAATAGCATAACTCTTTTTAGGATGCTATAATCAATGGATAGAATACGAAATAGGCAACCCAATATCGCAGTTATTGGGGATTTGATGATTGATCATTATATTTGGGGAACGTGTCAACGTATCTCTCCAGAAGCTCCTGTGCAGGTGGTCTCTGTCTCTGAAGAGACTGTTGTTTTGGGAGGAGCAGGAAATGTCATTAATAATCTTCACTCCTTGGGTGCAAGAGTGGCTATCTTCTCTGTTGTTGGGGATGATGAAGCGGCTAAGGAGATGCGTCTGCTTTTGAGCAAAGGGGTGGATCACAAAGTAGAGCTTGTGGTAGAGCATGGGCGTAAAACCACCAAAAAGAGTCGCATTATCGCATCCAATCAACAGGTGATTCGCTATGATGATGAGACCACAGAGGCGATCTCTTTGGCATCTCAATATCATCTTTTTGAAGCACTTAAGCGAGAGATTTTTTCTTATGATATGATTTTGCTCTCTGATTATGGCAAAGGGGTATTAACCCCTCATCTTACTCAAGATATTATCACCTTAGCCAAAGATTTCAACAAACCAATTCTTGTCGATCCCAAAGGGGATGATTATCAGAAGTATCGAGGAGCCACACTGCTTACACCCAACAAAAAAGAGGCAACTTTGGCAACCAAAATGGAGATCTCCTCTGATGAAGATCTCAAAAAGGTCATCGCCAAGCTCAAAGAGGAGTTGGCATTGGATTATTCAATTATTACATTAAGTGAAGATGGCATTGCCCTTTTTGATCAATCATTGGAGATTATCCCTACTGTTGCACGGGAGGTTTTTGATGTGACAGGTGCAGGAGATACGGTTTTGGCATCTCTTGGTGTAGCATTGGCTTCTGGATTTACCCCTATAGAGGCGTGTGAATTTGCCAACAAAGCAGCTGCCGTTGTTGTTGCCAAGGTCGGTTCTGCTACAGCAACACTCAATGAGATTGAGGAGTATGATCACTTACTAAATCAAGGTAAATCGGAGAGCAAGATCAAAAATCTCAAAGAGATTGAGCGTATCGCCAAACGTCTTAGAGAGCAGGGGCGTAAGATTGTCTTTACCAATGGGTGTTTTGATATTTTACACCGAGGACATGCTACCTACTTGCAAAAAGCCAAAGAGTTAGGAGATGTATTGATCTTGGGGTTAAACTCAGATGCCTCAATTAGAAGGCTCAAAGGGGAGGATAGACCTATCAACAACTTAGAGGATCGAGCTTTTTTGATGGGGGCATTAGAGAGTATCGACTTTGTGGTTCCTTTTGAGGAGGATACCCCCTATGCATTGATCAAAGCAATTAGACCGCATCTCTTGGTCAAAGGGGAAGACTATAAGGGCAAAGAGGTAGTGGGATCTGATATTGCCGATGAGGTTCAGTTGATTGCGTTTGTATCGGGCAAAAGCACCACTTCAATTATAAAAAAGATTAATGGGGAGAATCAAACAACATGTTAAGAATGATCAATAAGGAGTTAAAGGCACATCAAGCAGTAGTAGCAAAGAGTATAGAGGAGATGACCCCTCAGATAGAGACCGCTGCCAAATTGGTAGTTGAGACACTTCAAAGAGGAAACAAAATACTTCTATGTGGCAATGGTGGCTCTGCTTCGGATGCTCAACATATTGCCGCTGAACTCTCAGGAAGATACAAAAAGGATCGTCGTGCATTAGCGGGGATCGCTTTGACGACGGATAGCTCTGCACTTACTGCTATTGCCAATGATTATGGTTATGATCGGGTTTTTGATCGCCAAGTAGAGGCATTGGCTCGTGAAGGTGATCTTCTCATAGGTATCTCTACCTCTGGAAATTCACTCAATATTATCTCTGCATTTGCTGTTGCAAATCTTTTGGGATGTCAAACCATAGGATTGAGTGGCAAAGGAGGAGGAGAGATGAACCGTATCTGTCGTCTTAATCTCGTAGTTCCTTCAGATGACACCCCTCGTATCCAAGAGATGCACATACTTATAGGGCATATTCTCTGTCAAGCGGTAGATGATGC
>CAZEUB010000085.1:0-7011 GCA_964515605.1 uncultured Sulfurovum sp.
AGAGCCAGCAAATGCATCGCCTATGGCATCTTAAGAGAAAGGAGAAATTATGTTTCATTGGTTAGAACAAAGACCATTTTTCTTTGCTGTGATGCTGTTTTTGACAGTAGCATTTGCAGGGGTTATTGAGATTTTACCAGATTTTGCGAAAGCTTCACAACCAACCGTAGGGACCAAACCTTTTACTGTATTAGAGTTGGCTGGTAAGCAAGTCTATATTAAAGATAGTTGTAATGCATGTCACTCTCAGTTGATTCGTCCATTTAAGTCTGAAACAGACAGATATGGTATGTATTCACTTAGTGGTGAGTATGCGTATGATAGACCATTCCTTTGGGGATCTAAAAGAACTGGTCCGGATCTACATAGAGTTGGTAACTACAGAACTACAGATTGGCATGAGAACCACATGTTGGCTCCAGCAGATGTTGTGCCAGGTTCAGTTATGCCTAAGTATCCACATATGTTTACAAACAAAGCAGATATTGCAACAGCCTATGCTAATGCAAATACCCAAAAAGAGGTATTTGGTGTTCCTTATGATCAAGAGGGTATGCCTAAGCTAGGTTCATGGGAAGATGCGAAAGCTCAAGCATTGGAAGATGCTAAGAAGATTGCAGCTGATATGAAAAATCAATCTGTAAAAGATGCAGTTGCTAATGGACAAGTTCCTGAAATAGTAGCGTTGATCGCATACTTAAATTCTTTAAAATAAGAGGTATATAATGGATCAAGAGACATTAATGACCATTGGCGGATATGGTAAGTTTTTTATTCTCCTTTTTATATTCATAATGTTTTATGGATATGCTTTTTCTATCTATAGACGACAAAGGAGTGGAGAGAGAGACTTTGAGAAGTATTCAGATTTGGTACTAAATGATTCACTTGATGCCACTCCTCTTGAAAAAAGAGACAATTCAAAAGAAAAATAACGGTTAGGAGGAAATACAATATGAGACAAATGGTCATAGGTGGTATTATTCTAATTGTTGCTTTGATGGCAGGAACTTACTTCGTAGCAGGTGATGCTTTTCAGAGTGATGATTATATTAATAGTTTAACAATGCTTGGTGCGTTGGCAGTTATTGCAATTACTGTATTTACAGTACTTAAATATGTCAATCAGATTAAAAATGACACAGCAACAGGAGAGTTAGCTCCTGAGACTTGGGATGGAATTGGTGAGTTTACCAATCCAATCCCTTCAGGATGGGGAATTATCTTTATTGGTGTAATTATTTGGATGTTGTGGTACTTCTATGTAGGTTATCCAACCAATCAATTCTCACAAATTGGTCAATACAATGAAGAGGTATTAGAGAACAATGCCAAGTTTGCAAAAGCTTGGGAGAACCCAAGTGATGAGACACTTGTGGCAATGGGTGAATCTGTATTCTTAGTACAGTGTGCTCCTTGTCATGGTGTTGATGCAGAGGGTATTGATGGAAAAGCTCAAGATTTAACTCATAGATTGAGTAAAGAGCAAGTACTTCATGCAATCAATAATGGTTCAAATAATCTTGGTTACCCAATGGGTGCGATGCCTGCTGGTATGGCAAGTGGTGAAGCAGCTGAGAAGATTGCCACATGGATTGCTGGTGGTATGAAGGGTGAACAACCTGCTGAGTTTTCAGCATGTGCATCATGTCATGGAGCAGATGGAAAAGGTATGAATGGTATGGCTCCAAACCTTGCAGCGTATGATGATACTTTAGTACAAAAAGTACTTGAAAATGGTAAAAAAGGGTATATTGGAACAATGCCTAGCTTCAAAGGTCGTCTAAATGAGACTCAAGAGAAGGCAGTAAGACACTTCCTTAACTCAATTCAGGTAAAAGGATAATAGATGGCAGGAAACACACAAATAGATCCACAAACAGAGGGAGGGCTTTTTAGTCTTCTCCATGGTTTAACAGGTTTTTTTATTGCTGTTGCATTGTTGCTCTCTATTTTAGGAGTTTTGACAATGATGGCAATAGAGACACAACAGGCAAATGCTACTAATTTTTATACCATTAATCAAGATTTAAATGGATTAAAGATGAACAGCCCAGAGAACCACAAGATGTGGAAAAACGAAAAGTAAGGAGAACAGTATGGATAAAGTTATTGGAATTCTACTTGTTATCTCGGCAGTAGTGACAATTATGTTGTCTTTTCTTGATTCAACAAGAGTATTTGTTAATTAAATGAAAAGTTTTTCAAAAAAACTAGGAGTGCTAACAGCACTCCTTTTGACATTCACCCTTCACTCTTTGGCAGAAGAGAGAGCTTCTGTTCCTCAAATCAAAAATATTGATAGTAAATTTATCTTAAAAGGTAAGGAGTATATTGATCCTAGAACCGTTGAGAAGATAGATACTATGGGCAAAGAACTTTTTGTAAAAACAGGCATTGGTGTCTATATTTTTGTTACTGATCACTATGGTGCTAAGAGTTTTAGTGATACGCAAAGCAAAATGGTATTTATAAAAAGTTTTGAAACAAACCTTACTAAGAGACTCAAAGATCCATTTGTTCTTTTGACTCTCCCTTTTGATGATCAACATGTCAATTTGCTTTTTAGTGATAGACTAAAAGAGAGTATTGACAAGGATAGGATTTTGGATGGATATATTATCCCTCTTCTAGCATCGCAAGACAAAAATACACAAAAGTCAAAGATCTCAGCTGCTCTGCTCAATGGTTACTCTGTTATCGTTGAATCTGTTGCATCCAAAGAGGGAGTCAAAATTGACTCTGTTATTCATGGTAAGGGAAGAACTGTCTCTTATATATGGAAAATTTTTATGTATCTAATTGTATTTGCTGGTTTGTTAGTCTATTTTTATGCTCTATGGAAAGAGAAGAGGAGATAGGTAGTGAAGATTCAAAAGTACCATTTTTGGCTAGCATTCTTTTTCTTTGTTTTTGGAATAACTTTTGCTATGATTATCTGGACAGTCAAAAGTGCTGTTGCAACACCTGTCTATGAGGATAAAAGTTTTATGACCTCTTATCATGATGTAGATGATAACTATAATAAAATGGTTACTGCCAATAGCAGGTTTAATCAAAAATATAAGACAGAGGTGACCATCAATAGCAAAAAGGTTGGCATGGAACTCTCAGATTTGCGTTATGGTCAACGCTCTTTAGCAAAGAGAAGCACCAATCAAAATATTTTAATTGAGGGAGAGAATAGCCTCTCGATATCTATTAGAAATAGAGAGAATAATACCTCAATAACTCAAGCAAAGATAGCGTTTCAGATTACACGACCTATTCAAGATAAGTTTGATATCAATCTCGATAATTTCAAATTAGATGGTAGCATATACACTACTACTGCCAAGATAGAAAAAGCTGGTAACTGGAATATTATTGGGAAGATAACCATTGGGGATGATATAGGCTATCTCTATATTAAAACCAACACAAAAAGATAAAGGATTGTTATGAATAGAGAACCTTGGGTAGCCTATTTGGTTGTTATCATAGTTGTTGCTGCAATGATGTATGGGAAATACCTTATGGGTGGTGGCGGAGAGAATAGTAAGGATAATGAGCAATAAAAAGTACTACTAAAAGTTACTGACACGGAATTTTGAACGGTCTCCTACATAACTAAAAAAATACTCTCTCTTCTTAGCGTAGGAAATATACCCTACAGAAGTAGGGAGGATTATTTGTCTGCTTTGATTTTTAGTAGACCTGCTTCATAGAGAAAGGGGGAGGGCTTGAAGTCAAGTTTTTTGACTCGATCATGTTTGGCATAGGAGAGATAGAGTCTCTCTTTGGCTCGGGTGACAGCCACATAGAAGAGCCGTCTCTCCTCATCGAGACTTCCTCCTTTGCCTATGAGTTTGGTATTGGGGAAGCGTCCATCCATAAGATCTGTAATATAGACTTCAGTAAACTCTAATCCTTTACTTGCATGAACGGTAAGCAGATTGACCCCATCGCCTTCGCTTAGTTCATTGCCTCCAAGTACCATGGCATTGACAAATCTTCTTACCTCTTTGTAGTGTGAGGCAAGATCTCTTAGTAGTCTTGCTTTTCTAGTGATTCGCTCTTTGGCTAATGCTTTTTTGTCTGGGTCGATCTCTCCTGATTTGAGTTTGGCTCTTTGGTTGGCAAGGGTTTCAACTACTGCTTGATAGAGAGGGGAGTCGATTAGTTTGATGAGCATTGTTTGGGGTGTCTTGACGGCACGAATTGATTTGAGAAATGCATGATAGCTCTTGAAAAACATCACCCCATCCTCTGTGAGTTTTGGGTGTTTGAGAATAGGGTTAGCTCGTATCTCTTCATCTATAGGAAGATGTGCAAAACGGCTGATTGAACCAATCTCTGTATCATCATCAAAGAGTCCTAGTTGGAGGTTCTTGGTAGGGTTGAGTTTGGGGAGGGTTGAGGTACGTGGAGAGAGAATCCCCGTAAAGAGATGCCCCTCTCCAAAGTGAACAAAACACTCAAACATCTCTTTTGCCAAGGCACTGCCTATCCCTTTCCCATATTCAAAGATATGAATAAATGCCATCATATCTTTGGGATTTATAAGTAGGGCTAAAATATCAAGAAGAAATTTAATCTCTTTGGCTTCAAAAAAACTGTTTCCCCCCTTTCGTTTGCAGGTGATGCCAAGCTCTCTTAGACTCGCTTCAACACCATCTGCGGAGGCATTGTTTCTAAATATGACGGCAATATCGTTGCTAGGGGTATAGCTATTTTTGATACTTTTGGCGATTGCTTGGTATTGATCAAAAAGCTCAGGGTAGACCATAAGTTTTGGGGGGTAGTTTTTACCCTTTTGGGTTACCTCTAGTTTTTTGGGATAGATGCGATCATTGCGTTCGATAACCCTATTTGCCAATGAGAGAATCGAGGCGGTAGAGCGATAGTTTTTGCTTAGGGTAAAGACGGTTGCCAAGGGGTATCTCACCCCAAAGGTTGCAATATTTTGGATATTTGCTCCATTAAAGGCGTAGATGCTCTGATCATAATCTCCTACGCAAAAGAGAGATTTTTTCTTAAGAGTATCGATCAAGGCACTCTGAAGAGTGTTGGTATCTTGGTACTCATCGACTAACACCTCATACATCTCCTTGTCACTCTCTTGGAGGGCTTGACGCATTTTGAGAAGTAGATCATTAAATGAGACAAAACCAAAACGATCCTTGGTTGATTCATACTCATCGATAATATTCATATAGATATCAATTAGGGGTTTGTGATCAGGGTATTTTTCTAAAAACCAAAGATCAAATCCATCAAGCGAAGCGTTTTGATAGAGGTTATATTGCTCATAGAGATAGGTCGAGGAGAAAGCCTCTGTATCGATATTGAGCCGTTTGATTTGACGTTTTTCATAGATACTACGAAAGAGGGTTTTGAGCTCTCCTGGCTGTTTGAGCGTTACATTTTTGTTCATCGCTTTAAGCCATCGATAACTAACCGCATGAAACGTTCCTGATTCAATCTTGCTGACAATAGAGGAGGGGAAGTAGCGTCCCACACGCTCAAGCATCTCTCCTGCTGCTTTGTTGGTAAAGGTTAATAGTAGTATTTTGGAGGGATCTGCTCCATTATGCAGAAGATGTGCAATACGCCCAACGATGGTAGAGGTCTTTCCTGTTCCTGCTGAGGCGATAATAAGATTATTGCCAAGTGGAGCTGTAGCAGCTTGATGCTGCTCAGCGTTAAGTGTACTAAGAGGCATTATTGCCCAAGAATATAATAGGTTTGTTTGTTATCTACTTTTTTTAATTTGACTTTATATTTGTTTGCCCACGACTTAACCTTGTTAGTAAACTCCTCTGCTACCTCATTAGAGATCTCCTCTCCCTGTTTTATCTTGAGATAGTCATTGGAGTTGGACATAGCGATATACCCTTTTACATGTGCCAAGTTGTCATGTAAGGAGAGTATATGTTTGGAAAATTGTTCAAAATTATTGGTATTGTCTATGATACGTTTCATCTGTTCAATGGTATGCTCTGTGGTTGGATATCCCAATTGAGAGAGTAGGGCTTCTGGTGATAAATCAATTGTCATATAGTATCCTTATTGAGTTTTTATTGCTTTTGCAAATAATAAAAAAAAGCAATATCTAACTTTATCAAAAATTAAATTTATATCTGTTTATAGCATCTCTGTTTATACTATTATAATGAATTGAAAATTCTTTTGGTAACACTCTATTCAAATCTCGAATTAACCTATTTTAGATAAAATTAGCTTTTGAAATTTAACAACTGGATACTCTATAATCATGGATTTTTTACAAATAAGAGGTGGTGCCAAGCTTAGTGGTGCCATCGATATCTCTGGTGCCAAAAACTCAGCGCTTCCCGTTATTGCTGCGACAATTCTCTCGGATCATCCTGTCACTTTGACCAACTTGCCTAATGTGGTAGATATTCGAACTCTACTTAAACTTTTGAGTATATTAGGAGCCCAAATTGATCACAATGATACGGTTGCTATAATTGATAATGGGAGGATAAACTCAACCAAAGCGGTCTATGAGATTGTTGCTCAGATGCGTGCTTCGATTTTGGTATTAGGACCACTACTTGCACGTTTTGGTGAGTGTGAGGTGAGTCTACCTGGTGGATGTGCCATTGGTCAACGTCCTATTGATCTTCATCTCAAAGCACTTGAAGCGATGGGAGCTAGTATCGAGATCAAAGGTGGATATGTGCGTGCCGAAGCACCAAATGGACTCCAAGGAGCCAAAATTGTCTTTGATAAAATCACTGTAGGAGGAACCGAAAACACCATTATGGCGGCTGCTTTGGCACATGGAGTTACCACCATTGTCAATGCCGCAAAAGAGCCTGAGATTGTTCAGCTCTGTGAAATGCTTTGTGATGCAGGAGTCAATATCGAAGGTATTGGTAGCTCTGAAATTATTATCGAAGGGAGTGGAGGTAAACCACTGCACTTTGCCAATGTTGAGATTATTCCTGATCGTATTGAGGCGGGAACCTATCTCTGTGCGGCTGCTATTACCAACTCTACTAT
>CAZEUB010000086.1:0-21286 GCA_964515605.1 uncultured Sulfurovum sp.
GGAGAAGTAAATAGTAGTAATTTGGTAGCCACTCTGCAACCAACAGAAAATGAACAAATTATTACTTTTGATACACCAAGGGTTGGACACTTTTTATTAATTAAAGGAGAAACAGATAGTAATGATGATAAACATCTTCATCTAAGAAAGGTAGAGGTTTATGGTGAAGTTCCTATTATAGCAAACTATATAGCCAAATTTCCAAAAGAGAAATATGATTTTGGTTTAGAGATAAATACTCCAATAGAAACTATTGTTGGGAGGGTTTTAGCACTCAATTATGCTCATAAATCTTTGACCTATTCAATAATAGGGGATGTCCCTTTTTCTATAAATAATGAAGGAGAAATTAGACTCACTTCGCTTATTAATCATAATCAAACACAAAGCTTTAATTTTCAAGTTGAGGTTAATGATGGGCTACATACTAATAGAGCCGATGTAACTGTTAATCTTCTCTCTAATAATGGTGTAAAAGAGGAGCGATGGAACAGTATTGATGGTGGTTCTGTGAGTAATTTTTTAAACTCTAGCCACTATCAAAATGATGCTCCTGATGAAGTAAAAATTGTAGAAGATTTAAATATGAATGAGAGCATGGCCGATAATTTTGGACAGATAATGAGTGCTATACTTAAACCGTCTATTAGTGGTGAGTATATTTTTGCCATTGTGGGTGATGATGGAACACAACTTAATTTAAATGGCAAAGAGATAGCCTCTAAAAGTGGTTGGAGTAGTTACCAAGAATGGGATAGTGCAGGAGTTAGTAGTTCTATTGTTTTAAATGCAGGAGAGATTTACGCCATTGATGCCATTTTAAAAGAGTGGGGAGGTGCTGAACATATCAGTGTAGGTTGGAAAATGGTTGGAGAAGATACTTTTAGACCTATTCCTAAGAGTGAGCTTTTTATTGAAAAACTAGATAGCCAAAATATCAAACCACAATTTAATCCTCACTCAACGCTTTTTGAGATTCAAAGTGCCAATGCAATAGGAGATAAAGTAGCAACAGTAGGTGCATTTGATTCACAAGGTGATACATTGAGCTATAGAATAGTTGATAATGTACCATTTGCTATAGATAACAATGGTGTGATAACTATTAATAATTCATTAGAGGTAAAAACCTATACATTTGAGGTAGAGGTGAGTGATGGTATTTCAACCACTACGACTACGGTTAATATTCAATCCAATACCGATACTCATGCACTCAATGATACCAAAGAGGATTTTGAGACCAAAGCCAAAGCATTTACTTCTGATGGCAATTTAGATGAACTAATAGAGAGTTACCTTGATTATACTCATATCAAATCTAAAGATATTTATGTTAATTTTATGCAAACACCATTAGATGATGATGTTTGGAGTTGGATAGAAAATGACCACTATCTCAAAGAGGGACTATACGCATCAAGATTTCCTGCAAATCCCCATTCTGTTAAAAATTTGGCAGATTTTAAAGCCAAATTTAGACAAGAGAATAACGCTTCACTCGTAGATGAGTACAAAAATGTTATTTTGGGATTAGCCATTAATGCAAAAGAGAGAGGAATAGAAGAGGAGGCTTTTTATGGTGATACATGGGAGCATCGCACTATCGATTATGAGAGATTGGCTCAATATGAGGAGAAAGAACGGATTTGGAGAGATGAGTATATTATCAAAGATTTAGGTTATGGAATAGGCTACTTTGATTTTAAAAATTATTTAACCATAAAATATGATTTGAGTGTAAGTGAAGCTGATGAGCTGTGGGGTCTTGGAAGTATATTAAAGCGAATGGCAAATGATGGAGAGGATATTCTTAGTGTTGATTATGATACAAGAAAGAGTTATGGTTTATCTTTTGATGGGATAAATCTATATCGTTTATCCAAAGGATTATCTAGGTTAAGCTGTACAGATACTGATAACCCATGTACAAGAATTCAAAATTGGCTAGATAATAATGGCACAATAACCAAATCAGAACTCCTTGCTAATTTCAAGAGTTACAAAAGCAATATAGAGGGGCTTATTAATCCAAGAGACAATATGGCAAATGAACTCTCAGAACTAATGGGAGTTGCTCCTGATAAGTATCGACTTATGAGTTTTTATGATTTGGCGAAATGGAAAATTTCATTAGACAATATTGAGCCTATTGATTTTAATGATGATGAACCTAACTGGCCTATTTTTGACGCATCACTAAAATATAATGCCACAAGCAATGCCTATCCTTGGCAACTTGCAACCTTAGAGCAGAGTGCTCAAAAACAGGAGTGTGGTTATGTCAAGAGTCGATTTTTTGAGACAGACAAGCAAAAACTCATAGATTCTTACCCTCCAAATGCAGTAGATGGAGGAGCTAAAAAGGAGAGACGATTTATAGAATATACCAACTACACTTGGGCGTATGATGCTCCTGAGGTTTGGTTTAGAGAGAGCGAGTGGTCACCTCATAGAACAGTCTATAGAATACTTCAAGATGGAGGAGTTTGTGGACGACAATCAACCATGGGACAACATGTCAATGAGTGCCTTAATCGTCCCTCTATAGGTATAGGACAACCTGGACATAGGGCTTGGATAGGTGTCTATAATCATGCAACAATTGCCAATCAATACTATGTAAAAATTGGGTATCAAGTAGGCTCAAAAGAGTCAGCAGGAACAGGAATAGATTCTATTTATGATAGATATACCAAAGGGATACGAGATAGAGGAATGGAGCGATTTGGTGGAGTTGTTACTGGTGTCTCCCCTGCTGGTGTGGGTGAGCATATCTTTAATCAATCCATGATTCTTCAACATATTGGTAAAATTTTGGAAAACCAAGGAGAGAGTCCAGAGATAGTACTTAAAAAAGCAGTTGAGATAGCACCAACTAATGTAGATGCGTGGTATCAATTGGCAAGATATTATGCCTCCCAAGATGAACCACAAAAAGTGATTGATTTGGCAAATGAGTTTATGAGCAGACGAAATAGCTTCTTTTTGGATGATGATACCCAAAAAGGAGGTGAAAATCTTGAAATTATTGTCGGTAAGATTATCGCTTTTATTGCCCTAGAAGCCCCAAGTATTCAAGAGGGAAGAGGAGAGGAGGCTCAAGCCTTCAAAGATAAACTTTGGGATTATCTTGATACTTATGAGGTTAATTATCGCTCCTATAGAAGTTATGGATACCAAAATAGATATTTAGCACAACTCTATTTGGTTCGTAATGAGGATAATGATGGATTTATAAATGAGATAGAGACCCTTTTTGATAGATTTTTAGAGAACACAACTAGTGGTTGGTATCCTGATAACTATTTCAAAAATGTCTATTGGGGTGATGTCAACAAAACTGCTCTCTTTGATAGTTTACAGCTAAAAACAGATGAGGCACAAATTAGTGATGATAGAAGAGCTAAAATTTATGAGAAGATACTTGGCAGAGGTCAAGGGGTGGAGTTGGCAAATATAACAGTTAATGATTTATGTACAGATAGCAATCTTTCAAAATGTCAAAGTCTAAAGAGCTTTGAACTTGATGCTCAAGAGGTTTATATTCTCACCTCTAATAATGTAGTAGGAGAGGATACAGAGGTTGACCCAACGAAACAGGGTGAAGAGGGTTACTCTACTCTTGTTATTCCTGTAATTGATAATACAGGCAAAGAGTTGGATATAAAAGTTCGCATTGCCAAACTTGCTACTGGGGATATAGATGGGAAATTACTTAAGATAAATGACCCAACAGCCGTAACCACCACTACTACAAAAATAGTGGCATGGATAGATAGCAGTGATAACCAATTAGAAGCAAACCGTATATACACAGCAAGATATAGAATTGTTTTAAAAGTGAAAAAGAGGGTAACAAACAATGAAGAGTATATGGGTAATATTATCTTAAATATTCAAAATCTAATGTTAGGAGAGAGTGTAACCATTACCACAGAGAGATGGAGTGGTCACAAATTTGACGATGATAGCACCTCTGTCTATTTTGTTGCTTTAGACCCAGAAGTTGCCCCAACCACAGGAGTTTGGTTTGGGAATGGATATACCTCTGTTAAGATTAAAGTTCAAGATAGTAGTGGTAATATCAAAACATTAACATTAAGAGGAACCAATAATGGTTACACCATGAACTCTGCAGAGAATGCAGACTGGGATAACGCTTTGGTACTAGAGTATCACTCTGAGGATAATGAGGAGTTAATATCTGGTGAAGCATATAAAAGTATAGCTCCTATTACTATTGATGCTAAAATGTGGCATAAAAATAGAGAACTCAAAGAGAGAATCTATATAGGTGTAGATATGGTTGTTCCTTGATAGAAGCAAATTAGGTTAATTTGGCAAATTTGAAATCCAACTAGTGGGCAAAAAAGATGAATAATAAGGCTATTGTAACCTCCCCAATATAAGGTAACGAAGCAGGAGCTTCGTTACCAGTCTAAATATAGCGATCAATCCAAAGCTTGAATCACTTCTGCTTCGAGGTATTGAGAGATACTATCCCAAGGGTTACCATCAAATCCATCTTCTGTAAAATAGATATAGCTAAATTGATGTTCTCTTGCAAAGCCTATAAGATCATCAACATTGTTATCTTCCATCTCATAGATAAGCAAAGAGAGTTCAGTAGTGGCGGATGGGGTATTATAGTTTGATGGAGGGTTTTCTACTCTTTGGCGATCAGGGTTTTCATAGCTTACCACAAGATTGGCAATGCCAGAATCGATATAACTCTGATCAGTGGTGGTTCCTGGATTTAGAATGATATATGATAGATTTCGATTTCGTGCTTCGTTGCTAAGATTGCTATAGTGGTTGAGCAGATCTGGATTGGTTGAAGTCTCATCAAAGAAGATACCACTTACCCCATCCTCTTGATAAAAATTACGCCATGCCTCAATATCCTCAACAACCTCTTGGGTATCTCGATTGCCATATTGTGTATAGACATAGCCAACTACTTTGATATTGGCATCAATAAGATCTTTGATTCCTTGGGTAAAGTCGCTATTTTTCTCTTGGAAATGTCCATTACTTGGGTTGACAATAGCAATAATCTCAATATCGGAGTATTGCTGTTTGATATTAATGAGATCTTGCCAAAGATACTCCTCTTCATACCAGTTGGGGTAGCTATAGAGAGGAATGAGGATTTTAAGATCCTCTTTTTGATTATTAAGATCATCTGAGAGTAGTTGTGTAAGCCATTCAGCCACCCGTCTAAATCCAACATTTTTATCCCCATCTTCATTAACCAGCCTATTTTTGTAAGGGGTTTCAAATCCCAAATGATAGATACCATCAAAGACACGATTGATGGCATTGCGACCAAAAAGTTTTGTTTTTGCACCATCACTTTGTACCTTATGATACCCACTCTCTTGCTCCCCCTCATCATTGCCATGAGCCAATGCCCAATCTTTGGCATGGTTGGAGACTAAGTAGTGATTAATCTTTTTGATATCCTCTTTATTAAATACTCCTGAGGTACCTGCATTGGTTTGATCAATAGCCTCAAGAAGAAGAGCGTTAAGCCTGTTGGCTGATCTTGCACCTACTCTCATATCTCCTATTGAGATCCGTTTTTGTAGCCCTTTGTCTTGGTAGATAATCTCAATAACTTGATCTAATCCTGTATCGCTCTCTCCTATAACCTCTTGAATATCAGGATTCAAGAGTCTTCCCGCTTCTAAATCCTCTCGTAGTAGGCTATCTAGCCATGTCGCAACACGTTTGAAACTGGCATTTTTATTACCATCCTCATTGAGTAATCTATTTTTTAGATGGCTCTCAAAGCCTAGATGATAGATACTGTCAAAAACTCGATTGATAGCATTGCGACCAAAAATTTTGGTTCGGGATCCATCATTAACCACCAAATGAAAACCACTCTCTTCATCTTCTTCATCATTGCCGTGTAGCTCTACCCACTCATCATGGTAATTAAGGAAGATATAATCATTGATCTCACGGGTGTCTGCTATTGAGATCTTTTTATCATTACCGCTACCTGTTTGGATAATCGCTTCTATGATGATACTATTCATGCGTTTGGCAGACTCAATGGCAATGAGGATATCCTCTTCATTCACACGACGATTGAGTCGTTTATCATTTTTTATAATTTCAACAATTCTGTTAAGTCCTATTGCCTCCTCTGTATCACTGGTTTGGGTATCGGCATAACCTAGTGAGGGTAAAATACCAATAGCTGGTAGTGTGCAGAGACCCTTTAAAAAATTTCTTCGTTCCATTAACATTTCCTTTAATCTAAATATTAGTTCAATTGTAATAGAAAAGTGATAAAAGTAGTATTAAAACACAAAAAGAAGTTATTTTTAAGATAAATGTTCTTTTTATGTTAATGTATTTTTGCTTTTAGCCATAGAGGATGTTAAATCATAACTATGCTAAAATACCCAAAAAATTAATTACTGGGATAGCACAATGATCTTTATAGAGATAATTAGCAATATACTTTTTGTGGTGGCACTTGGCTACTATTTTATGACCAATATGCAGTGGTATAGTTATCGTTTGGAGAGGGTGGTTTTTCATCATGCCAAGCCATGGTGGCATCTGCTCTATTTTCTTCTTCCTCTCTTAGCATACTTCTTGCTACATAGATACTTTAACCTTAGTATTATTGTTACCCTAATTTATATTATAGCTCTCTATAGATGGCGTGCTAATCAGGACAAACCGTTGGTATTTACAGGACGAATCAAACGTTTTTTTGCGACATTGATCTTTTTGACTTTTTTTGCTGTAATGCTCAAATTTGCAGGGGTAAACTATGAGAGTTTTGCGGTGATTATTCCTCTATTTTTTGCTTATATGATCTCGACCATGATGGAGAAGATGCTCTTTTATGGGTTTCAAAAAAAGGCAGAAGAGAAGTTAAAAAAGATGGAGAATATGGTGGTTATTGGTGTGACGGCAAGTTATGGTAAGACCAGTATCAAGAACTATATAGCACATCTTCTTCAAGCCAAATATAGAGTCTATGCTACCCCCCGATCAGTCAATACCTTTGGTGGGGTACTCAAAGATATCAATGAGGATCTTCCTGATGATACAGAGATCTATGTTGTAGAGATGGGGGCAAGAGGTGCAGGAGATATTAGAGAGATTGCCACATTTGTTAATCCCCACTTGGCAGTAGTGGGCAAGATTGGACCTGCGCATATTGAGTATTTTGGGACACTAGAGAATATTCGTAATACCAAGATGGAGATTCTCTCCTCCTCTCGACTCAAGGAGGCATGGGTACATGACTCTGCTATGGTCAAGCCTGAGCGAAATATTCATACTTTTGGCAAGGAGATTCATGATATTCAAGCCACACTTGATGGGTTGAAATTTCAGATGGATGGGGAGCATTATCATGCCAATATCTTAGGGGCATTCAATGCCATGAATATTGCAGCCGCAATCAAGGTCGCTCAAGCACTAGATATTGACAAAGAGCGTATCAAACAGCAGTTAGAGAGACTTGAACCAACGCCACATCGACTTCAGCGTATGGATGCAGGGGGCAAGGTGATTATCGATGATAGTTTCAATGGTAATATTGATGGGATGTTAGAGGGATTCAATTTGGCATCTACCTATAGCGGACGTAAAGTGGTTATTACCCCTGGTTTGGTTGAGGTTGATGAGGCGATGAATATTGAGATTGCCAAGAGAGCCAATGAGGTTTTTGACCTTGTTGTGGTCACAGGGGAGCTTAACTATGCGATCTTTAGAGATCATGTGGATGCCTCCAAACTCGTTAAACTAGAGAGCAAAGAGAAGATGCAAGAGATGCTTATCGAGCATACCAAAGTGGGGGATTTGATTCTCTTTGCCAATGATGCACCAAGCTTTATATAGGAGAATTTAGAATCAAAATTATTGATTTGAACAAAGGAAAAAAATGAGTTACTACATAGATATCTTAACAAAAAAAACAGGTCGCTTAGCGGCACTTTTGTCTCTATTTTTAGCCCTGTTGATTGGCTATGATGTCTTGATGCGTTATTGGTTCTCTGAGGGTTCTGTTGCACTTCAAGAGGTAGAGTGGCATCTTTTTGATCTGATCTTTTTGTTGGGTCTCTCTTATACGCTTAAGCATGATAAGCATGTGCGGGTAGATATTCTCTTTGCACACTACTCTTCGGAGAATCGAGCCTTGATTCAGATACTCTCCATGCTCTTTTTGTTGATTCCCTTCTCTCTCTTTTTTCTAAATGGGGCGTATGAGATGACCCTTCAGAGTTATATTCAAAATGAGATCTCCTCTGATCCTGGAGGGTTGAAGTACCGTTTTGTGATCAAGGGAGTACTCTTTTTGGCATTTGCTCTTTTGGTGCTTCAAGCCATCTCAGAGATTCTCAAAGCCTATGATAAGTTACACTCCAAAAGCAGATTGATCAAAGCATTGCTGATTAGTGTCGCTTTTTTGATCTTCTCCTCCTTGGATCTTGCCTTTTGGTTGGATCCCTTGTGGTTGATGTTTGGGTTAACACTGCTTCTTTTGCTTAGTGGTTTTCAAGTAGCTTTTGTCTTTGCAGGGGTGGCACTCTTTTTTGCCTTGATCTCTGATGAGTTGGGTTTGAATGTTTTGGAGATGTTACCCTATCGGGTTTATGGAATCATGGGCAATGTAACCTTGATGAGTGTGCCTCTTTTTATCATGATGGGGCTGATTCTTGAGAAGTCTCGTATCGCAGAGGATCTGCTTCTTTCGATGGGAAAACTCTTTGGAGGGATTCGTGGGGGATTGGCGATCTCTGTGGTGGTTGTGGGGGCAATTTTGGCAGCGAGTACAGGAATTGTAGGTGCTAGTGTGGTGATGATGAGTCTTATTGCTCTCCCTTTGATGCTCAAACACAACTATAAACCTGAGTTAGCGACAGGATCGATTGTTGCTTCAGGGACATTAGGACAGATTATCCCCCCTTCAATTGTTTTGATTGTTTTGGGTGATCAGATGCACCTTAGTGTGGGTGAGCTTTTCAAAGCCGCAGTAGTGCCAGGGTTGATCTTGATTGGACTCTATATTCTTTATATCTTGATCTATGCTTTTTTCAACAAAGAGGTTGCTCCTGCCATTCCTCAAGAGGAGCCTTATGGCAAGGTAGTCAAAGAGGCACTAAAGGTTATTGCTCCTCCACTACTGCTTATCATTGCGGTGTTGGGATCGATCTTTGCAGGGGTTGCAAGTCCAACTGAATCAGCAGCGATAGGGGTGTTGGGGGCATTGATTTTGGCGTGGCTTAATAACCTCTTTTCGCTAGAGTTGTTGCGTTATGCATCGATTGAGACAGTGAAACTAACC
This sequence comes from uncultured Sulfurovum sp., assembly GCA_964515605.1. Taxonomy (GTDB): domain Bacteria; phylum Campylobacterota; class Campylobacteria; order Campylobacterales; family Sulfurovaceae; genus UBA1140. Next base: position 9,326 of record CAZEUB010000086.1, read on the forward strand.
TCCATGATCTTTATGATTCTTATTGGTGCAACAGCCTTCTCTTTGGTCTTCAATGAGCTTGGAGGGGATCTGATGGCAATGGAGTTTTTTACCCAAGATATGGGAGATAAGTGGAGCTTTATTCTGGTTGCTATGTTGGTGATTTTTCTCTTGGGATTCTTTATAGACTTTATTGAGATCGCCTTTGTGGTGGTGCCAATTTTGGTACCTATTGCTCATGCTTTTGGGATTGATCCTATCTGGTTTGCAATCTTGATTGCACTGAATATGCAGGCATCTTTTTTGACACCTCCTTTTGGTTTTGCTCTCTTTTATCTCAAAGGAGCAGCAGGAGATCGTGTCACCACTGGACAGATCTATCGGGGGGTTATCCCTTTTATTGGATTGCAACTTTTGGCACTTTTGATTATCCTTCTTTTTCCTAATTTGATCTATCTTTTGGGATAAACTTAAGAACTCCACAATCATTAGATATAATAACACCTTTTAAAGGAGTTATTATATGTATTCTATAGGTTCTATTATGATACTGCTGATGGCATTTTTTTTGCCTCTTCAAGCAGTAGACTATACCACCAAGCCAGAGGTTAAGAGGTTTCTAAAAACCATGCACTATCGTTATGGGTTTAAGAGAGATACTCTTCAAAAATGGTTCAAAGATGTACGCAAAGAGAGTCGTGTGCCTCGTCGAAAAAGATCGCTTGTGCATGTTGGACACTGCTACTCCAAAGGGAGTTGGGATCGATACTCCTATCAGTACCTTAGACGGGTTGGGGGAGGGGTCTATTTTATGCGTAAATTTCATGATACCTTGATGCGTGCATACAAACGCTATGGGGTTCCTCCTGAGTATATTACCGCAATTATTGGGATAGAGAGTGATTATGGAACCACACGGGGAGATTATTTTGTCTTTGATCGTTTGGTGCATCTCTCTTTTGACAAAAATGATCGAAGAGCAAAGTTTTACCAAAAGCAACTTATCGCTCTCTTGCGACTTGTAGCACGTGAAAAGATCAACCCAAAGAAGATTAGAGGCTCCTCTTCTGGGGCGATTGGTTTGGCTCAATTTATCCCCTCAACCTATAAATCCTTTGCTGTTGATTTCAACCACGATGGAAAGAAGCAGATGAATAATGTGGTAGATGCTATTGGGAGTATTGCCTATTATCTCAAGCGTCACCACTGGCAAAAAGGTGAAGATGTCGCCGTGCGTGTACGTTATGAGGGAAATCGTTTTGATGCTCTTAAAACAGGCTATAGATATACCTATAATCGTGCCGATTTGGAGGGGATAGAGCCACGAGAGCCATTTAACTATCACGGCAGAGTACGTCTGATTAAATTGGAGAGAAACAGTTATGATGAGCTTTGGTATGGAGGTAGAAATTTCTATGTAATCACACGCTATAATCAGAGTGCTTACTATGCCATGAGTGTACATCAATTGGCACAAAAGATCAAAAAAACCTATCAGAAACGGTATGGTAAATTTTAATTTTGGTATACTTCATCTATGGAAAATAGAAGATTAAATTTCACCCTTAAACCCGATACAATAGAGAGTCTTATTGCCTTTTCTGAACTGCTCAAAAAAGATATCAGTTGGATTATTGAAGATGCCTTAGAGGAGTATTTTGCTCAAGTACAAAAGGAGCTACTAGAGAAGAGTATGGCGGATGAGAGTGCCATGACCAATCTGGATTATGATGAGTTTTGGGAGGGGGTGGAGCTTTAGCATCCCCTCTCTTTTTCGATGGCTTTGAGCATCTGTCCATAGTTGGACTCTACTAATCCCATCTCCTCAATGGCTTGAAGCTGTGCATGAAGTGACTGATCAACAATCTGAACAACCTCATCAATATCATCAACAATATGGATTAGATCCAGATCTTTTTGATTGATTGTACCATACGACATCATGCTCTCTTGCATAAACTCATAAAGCTTTTTCCAATAGTCACGTCCCACAAGGATCACTGCCCCTGGGGAGGATTTTTTGGTTTGGATGAGTGTAAGAATCTCAAATAGCTCATCCATGGTTCCAAATCCTCCAGGCATGGCAATATATGCAAGAGAGTAGCGAACCAACATCACTTTACGCACAAAAAAGTAGTCAAATTTAAGTTCTCTATCAAGATAACCATTGCCCTCTTGTTCATGAGGTAGATCGATATTAAGCCCAATGGATTCTGCGTGAGATGAGATTTTTGCCCCTCTATTGGCAGCCTCCATAATCCCAAATGATCCACCTGTAATGACACTATATCCACTATCCGCCAATTTTCTCCCTAGTGCCATAGCATGTTGGTAGCTTGGGGTTCCCTCTTTGAGTCTTGCACTTCCAAATACCGTTACCGCTGCTCCAATGTCATCTAGTTCATCATAGCCCTTGACAAAGTCAGCCATGATCTTAAAGAGACTCCATGAGTCCAAATATATACTGTTTTTATCTCTTATTTTTCTATTCATAGGATCTGTTTCTCTCTTAAAAAATTAATGTTGAAGTATAGATAAGAGATGCTTAATCTCAACTATTATCCAACAATTATTTGATAGGATAATGCATGGAAAAAATACTATTAATACTAACCCTGTTTTTGACAAGCTCTTTTGGTGATTTTCATGCGCGTGTCTATGAGATAACTCCCAAACTCAAAGCCAAAATGATTAAGGGGAACTCATGGCATCGAGGATGCCCCGTAGAGATAGATGATTTGCGTTATTTACGTTTGACCTATCATGATTTTGAAGGAGAGGATCAGGTAGGAGAGTTGATTGTGCATCGCGAGATTAGTGATGATATGGTTAATATTATGCGACAGCTTTATGAGATAGGGTATCCTATTAGAAAAATGCAACTGATCTCTGATTATAATGGGAATGATTGGCGATCGATAGAGGCGGATAATAGTTCTGCTTTTAACTGTCGTAAGGCAACAGGATCGATTAAGTGGTCAAGACACTCTTTTGGAAAAGCCATTGATCTCAATCCCTTGGAGAATCCCTATATCTCACGCACTCAAAAGATCTCTCACCGTAAATCTTTGAAGTATCGAAAGCGACGACACCGTAACAATACCTCAGCAGATCGAGCCATCCTCTTGCCAAAGGATGAAGCTACATTGATCTTCAAATCCTATGGCTTTAAATGGGGAGGAGACTGGAGATATACCAAAGATTATCAGCACTTCTCCAAGTAGAAAAGTCTCCTCTATGTTGCTAATTTTATCTTTTGGTAAACATGTAATGTGCGTTGCATAAAGTAGAGTAGTCCTAGTATGATGGTAACTATCAGTACCGAACTAGGTAGGCTCTTGAGCAGATAATCAAAGAGGCTATCAAGATTACCTTTGTAGGTACTCTTTGAGAGATTGGCAGCCATTTTTGTTCTGCGTAAAAAGGTACTTTTGCCCAATTTATTTAATCCCCTAAGTCCTTCTTCTCCATAGGTAGAGGCATAAAGAAAGGTCTTTTTGTCAATATTTGGGGTACGTTTGGCATAATATAATGCACGATTATTGGTGATTTTGAGTAGGGTAGGAGAGGCACTGCCAAAACGTTTGGCAAAGGTTGCAAGTGATTGTAGATTATTGAGATTTTTGCTCTGCCAAAGTAGACTCAATGCCCCTTTGAATCCTGCTTTTTCATAGAGTTGGGTGATAGGAGTAAGCACTCTTTTTATCGAAGAGAGTGATTGGGTCTCTTTGAGTATTTTGGACTCCTTGAGTAGCTCTTTGCTCAACCATGGAGGGAGCTTTCCAAGTCGTTTGGCATATTTTAGAAAACTTACTGTCCCTTTGACTGGTGTGGTTGCACCAAAACTGTATAGTGTAGAGGCACTTGCTACCAATCCAATGCTTGAGAGGGCAACCATAACATGATCTACCTCTTTGTTATTAAGATAGTGTTCCCCCTCAATAAAGAGATCGCGAATATCCCCTATGAGTAAAAAATCTGACATAAGAGCAGAGAATTTTCCAAGATCCTCGTCACTTTTCCCCTCTATGATACCTTGGATAATCTTGTTTTTTTGGTAGGTATAACTTGTGCGAACCTTTTGGATATATGCCATCTGCTGTTGTGCTTTTGGATTGTTTTGGACATAGGAATAGTGCATAAAATAGCGAAGATACTCATCTGCTTGGGCATACTTCTTGGCATCGATAAGCTCTTGGGTTTTGATTGTGGGATCTATCTGTACGAGAGTGCGAACATCAAATAGTTTTCGTTCTTGAAGAAGTAGGAGTGCTAACATCACAAGAAGTAGCACCACAATAGGGGTTAAGAGTCTAAAGAAAGATCTCATCCAAAATGGTATTAATATACTCATTGGCTTTAAATCTGATAAGGTCATCGGGCTGTTCTCCTGTTCCGATATAGTAGATGGGCATCTGAAGTTCATCAGCAATAGAGAGTACCGATCCCCCTTTGGCTGTGCCATCTAGTTTGGTGATGATAATGCCATCAATACCAACAAGTTCATGGAATATTTTGGCTTGATTAATGCTAGAGCTTCCTTGCGTTCCATCCAAAATAAGCATCTTTCGGTGAGGTGCTCCCTCCATGGACTTGTTGGCAATACGCACCATCTTTTTAAGTTCCTCTCCTAGATTGGTTTGGGTATGAAGCCGTCCTGCTGTATCGATGAGTACATGATCGATCCCTTTGGCTTTTGCTGAAGCGATGGTGTCATAGACCACCGCAGAGGGGTCATGTCCTTGTTGTGTTGAGACAATGGGAACCTCCAAACGGGTAGCCCAACGACTTAACTGCTCAATGGCTGCCGCACGAAAGGTATCTCCTGCTCCTAAGAGAACGCTCTTGTTACTCTTTTGGTGATGTCGTGCCAATTTTGCAATGGTGGTTGTCTTCCCTGCTCCATTAACCCCAATAATCATATCGACAAAGGGTTTGACATCGAGATCCTCTTTCCAATCTGCTTTGTATTGAAAGACAGAGATGAGAGCATTGTAGGCTTGAGCTCTATCAAATTTTTTGGGTAGACTCTCCAAAAACTTCTCTATCAACGCATAATTGACATCTGCCTCAAGCAAAATATCCTCAAACTCCTCTTGGGTAATGACCCTCTTTTTGGTAGGAGCTACCTCTTTAATAGCTTCATTGGTTTTTCTAAAGACTCTTTTTAGTATATTAAACATCTATTGTTGACCTTTTATTTTATTAAGTGCTTGTTTGATATCACTCTCTATCATCTCTTCAGGAACAGTTCCCATATAGTGTGTATAGTATCTTCCTTGAACAAAAAGGATCATCAATGGTATATCAAAATCGGCTTTAAGTCTTAGTTTGGGAGCGATAAATTTAGCAAATCGTTGATTTTCTCCTTGGTTACTAGCAATGGTGTAGTTGATCTTTTGTGATGTGATGAAGAGATCTAACTCTTGAGGAGAGATATCATCATCGATTAATAGTCCTAGAATAGAGAGTTGTTTTTTGTAACTCTTCTGTAGATTATTAAGGTGTGGGAGTTCTCCTCGACAAGGGGGACACCACGTTGCAAAAAAATTGACAAGCACGATAGGTTCTGCTATATTAGAAAAGTTATAAATATGATTTTGGATATGTAGAGGCAAAGATCGGCTCTGTGTATCACTAAAGTTAAAGTTATATTTTTTGGATAATTTCTGTTGATCTGTTTTTTTAGCTATTTTTGACTCTTTAGCAGTTGTTGTTGGTGGATCACTCTTTGGATCCTCTCCACAAGAGAGTATGAGTAGTGAAATGGTTACTAAAAATAGATAAGGGATATTTTTCATCTTAAAGGGCATCTTTGTCTTTTTAGGTGATTATAGCAAAAAATTACAAAAAGAGTAAAGTTAATTATGAATAAAAAAGAGTTTAGAAGATCTTGTATAGATCGATTAAAAAAAATAAACAGAGGAGTGCGTTATGGCTCAGATAAGCGATTGAGCAAAATATTGTATCGTTATATCAAAGATCAAAACTACCGAGTTATCATGCTTTATGTTCCGTTAAAAATAGAAATTAACATATTTGATTTAATTCAAAGGCTAAGAAGAGAGAATAGGGTTGTTTTGGTACCCTTTATGGAAGGTAAAAGCTTTAGATTGGTAAAATATAGACTGCCTATAAACATAAAAAAGTTTGGTGTAAAAGAGCCTAATATCTCTAATAATATTTATAAAAAGATAGATCTCGCTATTGTTCCCGTAATTGGGATAGATAAGAGCCTAAGACGTGTAGGATTTGGTCAAGGTTTTTATGATAGATTCTTCGAAGAACATGGTAAAAAAATAGAAAAAATTTTTTTTGTTGGAAGAGATTATTGTCTCTCCTCTCAACCTATAACTGATGATTACGATGTAGCAGGAGATCTTTATATTACACCGAAAAAAATTTACAAAAGAGAGAATATAGGTTTATTACAAAGGAGAAATTATGATAGAAGAGATATCATTATCAACGATTACCGCTATATTAGGAGCCGTTGCTAGTTATCTTTTTGTAAAAAGTGATAATAAAAAGCAGTTTAAGCATTATGAATCAGAAGCTAAGGCAAAAGCCAAAGCCATTGAGCATGAAGCAGAGCATATTTTACAAGAAGCAAAAGTAACAATCAAGGAGAAAGAGGTACTTCTAAAGCAAAAATATCAAGAGAAGGTCTTGGATGTTGAACGACAAAAGACAGAACTCTCTTTGGAGCTTAAAAATTTAGAAAAAAAAGAGGAGGAGATCTCTCGCAAAGCAAGAGAGATCAAGAAAAAAGAGAGTTATCTTGAGAAGCTTGAGAAGGAGAAACAAGAGGAGATCGAAAAGAGTATTCTCCTCCTAGAAAAGAGTGCAAGCATGACCAAAGAGGAGGCGAAGAGCTATCTTATCCAACAGGTAGAGGAGCAGTCTCAATTAGAGTTGGCACAGTTAATCAGAAAGCAGGAGAAACAGGCGAAATATGAAGCCAAGAGGAGAGCAGACTATATTATCTCTCAAGCAGTAACACGCTATTCAGGTGAGTTTGCAGGAGAGCGACTTATTAATATTGTCAATCTCCCTAGCGATGAACACAAAGGGCGTATTATCGGAAAAGAGGGACGTAATATTAAGACGCTTGAGCAACTTTTGGGGGTAGATATCATTATCGATGAGACCCCTGGGGTGATTATTGTGAGCAATTTTAATCTCTATCGTCGTGCCATTGCCACACGAACCATTGAGCTGTTGGTGCAAGATGGGCGGATTCACCCTGGACGAATTGAGCAGGTGCATAGCAAGGTCAAAGAGGAGTTTGAAGAGAAGATCCTTGAAGAGGGTGAGAATATTGTCGTTGAGTTGGGACTTTTGCCAATGGCAGAGGAGCTAATGCGACTACTTGGACGCTTGAAATATCGAGCAAGTTATGGACAGAATGCTCTAGCACACACCCTTGAGGTTGCCAAGTTGGCTTCGATTATGGCAGCGGAGATGGATGGAGATGAGAAGCTTGCATTACGGGCAGGATTGTTGCATGATATAGGCAAAGCATTGACCCAAGAGGTAGGAGGAAACCATGTTGATTTGGGTGTAGAGGTGTGTCGTCGCTACAATGAACACCCTACTGTTATTAATGCAATCTATGCTCACCATGGACATGAAGAGCCAAATGGGGTAGAGAGTGCAGCAGTTTGTGCGGCAGATGCGTTGAGTGCTTCACGACCTGGGGCAAGACGAGAGGTTTTGGAGAGCTTTACTAAGCGTGTACGAGAGATTGAGAAGATTGCACTCAAAGAGCGTGGGGTGGTTGATGCCTATGCTATCAATGCGGGTCGAGAGATTCGTGTTTTTGTCAATGCACGAATTGTCAATGATAATCAAGTGGCCGTATTGTCAAAAAAAATTGCAAAAGAGATTGAGAATAAGGTACAATACCCTGGCGAAATTAAAGTCAATGTTATTCGTGAACGACGTGAGATTAATTACGCAAGATAAACTAAAGAGGAATCTATGAAAAAAAGTCTATTTTATTTGATCACCACACTGTTGTTGATCACAGGATGTAATGCCAATGAGGTCAAAAAATCTACTGCCAAGGTGAGTGAGGCAAACAGTACTGTTTCTCAGGAGAAAAAAGAGGAAGAAGTTTTGGTTGTCTTGGAGACCAATCAAGGGAATATTACCCTAAAGATGTTTCCCAAAGTAGCACCATTGGCTGTAGAGAATTTTGTAACACATGTCAAAAATGGTTATTATAATGGTCTGATCTTTCACCGTGTTATCAAAGATTTTATGATTCAAGGGGGAGATCCTACAGGTACAGGTCGAGGTGGAGAGTCGATTTGGCATAAGGAGTTTGTCAATGAGTATGCTCCCAATGTGGTATTTGACAAGCCTTTTCTCTTAGCAATGGCAAATCATGGTCCCAATACCAATGGGAGTCAATTCTTTATTACTACCAAGCCGACACCTTGGCTAAATGGAGGTTATACGATCTTTGGTGAGGTGGTAGCAGGAGAGGATACTGTACGCAAAATTGAGACCACCAAAGTAGAAGGTGCTCAGCACAGTACACCTGTTGAGAAACAGACAATTCTTAAGGCATATGTGAAGTAGTGACAAAAGTAGATTTGGATGCGATACGCCAAGTGCGTGAGCGGTGTATTGAGTGGAAAAATATCAAACCCTATTGGGAAGCTGTCATGGGGCTTCCTCCTGTTGAGAGAGTTGAGGTGCGATTAGGAGATACGATTGAGATCTATCCTGAGGGGTTGACCTCTAAAGAGGAGGAGAATATCCATCAAGCCGCACGAACTGTTTGGCCTTGGAGAAAGGGTCCTTTTCAGGTTGCTACTACTTTTATCGATAGTGAGTGGCGAAGTTATATCAAATATGATCTACTCAAACCACACTTTGATCTCAAAGATAAAATTGTGGGAGATATTGGTTGCAATAATGGTTATTATCTTTTTCGTATGATGGAGGAGAAGCCCAAGCGATTGGTTGGTTTTGACCCTTCGGCTATCTCTTTTTGTCAATTTAAATTTTTGGATCACTTTATTCAAAGTGATATTAAATTTGAACTTTTGGGTGTGGAGCATGTGGAGCATTATGAGCATAAATTTGACATTCTATTCTGTTTGGGTGTTCTCTACCATCGACCAGATCCTGTGGGGGCATTAAAATCTCTCTATAAAGGGTTAAACAAAAATGGTGAGTTGATTTTGGATACCTTTATGATTGATGGAGAGGATGAGATCTGTTTGACACCCAAAGGGCGTTATTCCAAAATACCCAATATCTATTTTATTCCTACAGTAAATGCACTCAAAAATTGGTGTTATCGAGCAGGATTTGAGAGGGTTGAGGTGCTAGATATTGTCAAAACCAATCCAAAAGAGCAACGATGGACAGAGTGGATTAACAGTCAATCATTAGAGCATTTTTTGGATGAAAATGATAACACCAAGACGGTTGAGGGGTATCCTGCACCCAAAAGAGTCTATATAAAAGCAAAAAAATTTAAAAAAACCAGTTGATTTGAAAAATTTATTTTTAAAAATGCAAAAAATAAGGTATAATTAAAGAAAAATTTGATTCTTTGGATATTATAAAAAAATTTATTAAAATATATAATACTTATTTCTTATTTTTAAATAAGTATTTTTTAGATATAACATTTAAGCCATAAGAAGACTAGGATTACAATGAGAATATTGACCATAGGGTTTAGTGATGAATTTGTCAAGCAACTAGAAGTTGAATTGGAAAAATATTTTATCTGTATTGTAGACAATGCAAAAGATCTATATGATGCGACAAATTTCACTGATTTTAGACACTACGAATTAATTATAATTGTTGATGAAAACCAGAGATATTCATTAGAAAAATATAGTAATGAAGTGAAGAAAAAAAAGAGAGAGACCAAGATTATTATTGTGACAAGCAATCCAAAAAATCAAATTGCTCTTTTTAATCTTGGGGCAGATGATGTCTTGGTAAACCATATCGACTCTGTAGAACTGATTGCTGCTCGGGTACTTTCTAATATGCGAAAACTTTTTGGTACCCATATTGATATTGGGAAATTGGTAATTGATATCACCAACAAAAAGATAGAGTATGATGATAAGATTGTCTCTCTAAATGGTAAGACCTTTGATATCCTTGCCTATTTGGCTCTAAGAGAGGAGCGTGTATTCTCCAAAGATGAGATTATTAATGCTCTTTGGGAAGAGCCAGAGTATGTGAGTGACAATACCGTCGAGGTTGCCATTAATCAGATTAGAAAACGCCTGAAGAGTATTCTTGGCTTTCAAGTTATCCATACTGTTAGGCGAAGAGGATATAAATTCTCTTATGAGAAGTCCTAGAGGCTACAGATTGTAGCCCTAGAGCGTCTGTTTGACATACTCAATCCACATCGGCATACCACGCTGTTCTTGCTTGAGTGTGGTACTCATTCCATGACCTGGATAGATGGTAAAATCCTCTTTGATCTTCATCGCTTTTTCTAAACTTTTTATCATTGAAGCCCCACTTGAAAATGGAAAATTCCATCGCCCAATGGATTGTTGAAAAAGAAAATCTCCACTAAGCCATATATCTCCAATCTCTATAATACTATTGCCTGGGGTGTGACCAGGGAAGTGCCGATACTGCACCTCTATCCCTTCAATCTCAATAGATTGATCCCCCTCTATCAAGAAATCAGCTTTGGATTTTGGTGCTTTTCGTCCAAGAGGATCACTCTCTAACATAAACGCATCCTCTTTGGGAATATAGAGAGGGATTTTTAGCTCCTCTTGAAGTTCTGCATTGCTCCAAATATGATCATAGTGTCCATGTGTATTGAGGATAGCTACAGGATTTTTGACATTCTCTACTACCCATTTTGTGGCATCTATTCCTGGATCAATAATTAACTCTTTGTTATCAATAGTAATAATATAACAGTTGGTTTGTGGAGGACCCATTGGTTGAATTTTAATCTGCATTGAAAAACCTTTTTACTATAATTAGTGTTATGAATTTATATAAAACGCTTGAAACTGCTATTCAATCACCCTCGCTTGAAGAGAAAGAGCAATTGACGCAATACTGTTTTGAGTATTGTAGCGAAAATGAGTTTATCTCTTCTGATACCTTTTCGCCTCTGCTCTTTGAGAAGCCATCCTATGCCTCCATTTGTAAGATTGTGGAGCCTAAAAGACTCAAACCACGCAAAAATTTTGCCACCAAAGAGGGGTTGGCAACACTGGTTCATGCCATTACGCATATTGAGTACTCTGCGATCGATTTGGCACTTGATGCAGTCTATCGTTTCCCTTGGATGCCACAACAATACAAATTGGATTGGTTAGAGGTGGCTCAAGATGAGATCCGACACTATAAGATGTTGCATGGTTTGCTAGAGGAGTTGGGGTACTGCTATGGCGATTTTCCTGTTCACTCTGGTCTCTTTGATGTTGCTAATCATACCGCAGAGGATCCTCTGGAGAGAATGGCAATTATTCCCCGTTATTATGAGGCAAGTGGTTTGGATGTAAACCCTCAAATTGTGAAAAAACTTCACAATCGACGCAAATTTCCTATAATAAAAAAGTTAATAGACTCTTTGGATATTATTTATCAAGAGGAGATAGTGCATGTGCAAAAGGGTGATTATTGGTTTAAGTATCTCTGTGATCACAAAAATTTGAACTATTTAGTCTATTTTGATATTTTAGACAAATATAAGCTTATGGATAAGTATAGACCATATATAAATGTATCTGCAAGAAAAGAGGCGGGGTTTAATTGTGCTGAAATTCAAAGATTAGCTGATGTTATGTGCGATTAAGAGAAAATAGTATAAAAAAATTAAACAAATAAGATATTTTTAATACAATTTTATAATTAATAGAAAAAAATATTTTAAAATATCTTGTGTTTACTATTTATTTTTAATACTATTCGTTGTATAATGGCATATTACAAATTAAATTAAATCAAATTATAAAGTGA
>CAZEUB010000087.1:0-3165 GCA_964515605.1 uncultured Sulfurovum sp.
CCACTACAGCTCAATATCAAATCCAAGCTCTCCGATATTATTATCGAATCTAAAATCAAAGTCGATCCAATGATTATCGAAGAGGCAAAAAACTTAGGTATCTATGTGGAGGAGAAGCTCATTGTCAATGAGTAACCCCTCTTTTAGGGGTTCCCTTTGAGGAGTCGTTTGTAGGCATCTACCAAAGAGCTATAGATAGGGACAAATACCTTTTTGGAGTGACCATCAATCACAATGGTCTGTTGCATATCAAAATGTAAATGGATAGAGGTTTTTGTTTTGCCCATATTATCTGAGACCAACCCTATGCGTTGTCCACGCTTGACCCTCTCTCCTCGACGTACCTTGAGTGTTTTTGAATCCAAGTGCATATAGCGATAGGTACGTCCTGACTCTCCTCTAAGGGTTACGGTATACTTACCAATAGAGCTTATCACCCCTTTCTCCACCGCAACAGCATAATATTTTCTCTTTTCGCATGTTGAAGCACGAATATCAACTCCCTGATGCCCCTTGCCTGATGGGCAAAGGGGCATTCCCCATGAGCGTTTTTCACAATAGTTATCGTGCCAAGGGTATTGATAGTTTCGTTGATCACACAGACTTCCTGCTTCACCATGCAACCCCCCTACCCCATAAACTTGTGAGTTGATATAAGCGGGTGCCTTCTCCAAAGGAAAACGTATCCCCTTAGCATAGATATAGTTATCTCCCACTCTTCCTTTGCCACTCTTGGAAGGTACTAATTGACCTGGTGGGGTGTAGGAGAACTCCTTAAGAGCAGCACTATCCTCTCTATTTGGTTTACTACATGCATTCAATAATAACAACAAAATTGCAATACCTACTCCCATCTCTTCCCTCCTACCATTACCAACTCCTTATAGACTCTTCTCAAAAACCCCTCTTGAGTACAACGTTGATCTTTTTCTGGATCTTCACACTCTATGCTCAAGGTGTAGTTGATGTTATGACGATTAAAGTCTGTCATCATAAGCCCCTCAGCATGGTTGAAGGTCACCTTATTATCCTCTATGCGTTTTTTGAGTATCTTATTTTTGGTCTTTATCTTCTGCTGATAGGTACGATCTCCTGTAATGGTCAAAACCGCCCCCTCTAACGTAACCGTAGCCGTATAAAAATTGGCATCAGAGACCAAAAATAGACTCTTGTCCTCAAGATAGGATTGAGGGAGATAGAGAGGAAGAGTAATATCCTTGATAGCACGTTTCAGTGCCAAGGGATAGTGCTTTTGCTGTTTTTGATAGAGTAGTGTATTTTTTGGCCATGCCACCTCCAAGAGACCATCCCCAAGAAGCAGTATGGTCAATGTTGATAATACTATTAGTGGTTTCATCATATATCCTTTATTTAAGTTTATTGCTTATTATAGCATCAATAGATAATAGCAATACCTTTTAACTCTTTTATCCTCTTGATGTGTAAGAAAGAAACAAATTTTCAAGAAGCCTTTTGGCTAAAGAGAGTTTCATTCCTCTATTTAAAAAAAATCGCTAAACTCATGCTATTAAACTACACACAAGGAAGAAAAATGTCATTACCAAAAATTATATGGTCAAAAATTGATGAGGCACCAGCGTTGGCTACCTACTCTCTGTTACCAATTGTAAATAAATTTACACAAGCAGCAGGTGTAGAAGTGGTTACTAGCGATATCTCATTAGCAGGAAGAGTTCTTGCAGCTATGGGTTTAGCAGAGGATAATCTATCTAAGCTTGGAGAGGTTGTACTTCAGCCAGATGGGAATATCATCAAATTACCAAATATCTCAGCTTCAATAGGACAACTAAAAGATTGTATCGCAGAACTTCAAGGGCAAGGGTATGATATACCAAACTTCCCTGAAAATCCAGAGACAGATGAAGAGAAAGCAATTAGAGCAAAATACAACACTTGTCTAGGAAGTGCCGTAAACCCAGTATTAAGAGAGGGTAACTCAGACAGACGCGCGGCTAAAGCTGTTAAGAAATTTGCTCAAAACAATCCACATAGACTAAAAGCGTTTAGTGAAAACTCAAAAGCGTATGTTGCTCATATGAATGGTGATGGAGACTTTTATGGTAATGAGAAATCAGTTACTATGGAAAAAGGTCAAAAAGTAACTATCGCTCTTAATGGGAATGAGTTAGCAACTATTGATGCACTAGATGGTGAGGTACTAGATGGTACATTTATGAGTGCTAAAAAACTAAGAGCATTTATCAAGCAAACTATTGATGATGCAAAGGCAAATGATGTTCTTTGGTCAATCCACCTCAAAGCTACTATGATGAAGATCAGTGATCCTATTATGTTTGGTCATGCATTTGAGGTATTCTTCCAAGAGGTGTTTGATAAGTATGCAGATCTTTTTGCAGAGCTTGGAGTAAACCCAAGACTTGGTATGAGTGATTTGGAGAAAAAAATCGCAGGTCACGAAAAAGAGGCAGAAATCAAAGCAGCATTCCAAGCAGTAGTAGATAGCGATAGCCCAAAAATTGCTATGGTAGATAGTGACAAAGGACAAACAAACTTCAACGCTTCAAATGATGTTATCATCGATGCTTCTATGCCAGTAGTGGTAAGAGAAGGTGGTAAGCAGTGGGATAGAAATGGTGATGCTGTTGAGTGTGTTGCGGTTATTCCAGATAGCACTTATGCATTCTTCCACGAAGAGATGGTAGCTGATTGTGTTAAGAATGGTCAGTACGATGTAACTACAATGGGTACAATGCAAAATGTTGGTTTGATGGCACAAAAAGCAGAAGAGTATGGTTCTCACCCAACTACATTTGAGCTTGCAGAGTCAGGAACTGTTACGGTAACTGCCCAAGATGGTACAGAGTTAATGAGTTTTGAGTGTGAAGCTGGAGATATTTGGAGAATGAGTAGAGCTAAGGATATTCCTATTAAAGATTGGATTAGACTAGCAGTTGAGAGAGGTAAAATCGAGGGGTATCCTGTAGTATTTTGGCTAGACAAAAACAGAGCTCACGATGCACAGATGATTGCAAAAGTAGAAAAATATCTTCCAGAGTTTGACACAGAGGGTCTTGAAATCCATATTATGGATGTAACAAGTGCTACTAGATTTACAAATGAGAGAATCAGAAGAGGTGAAAACACAATCGCTGTTACAGGAAATGTTCTAAGAGATCACCTTAC
>CAZEUB010000088.1:0-10414 GCA_964515605.1 uncultured Sulfurovum sp.
TCCTGGTGGTGCAGTACCTAATATTTGGGTCGATGCCAAAGGCAAAGAGCAAAAAGCTCTCTCAGCACAATAAAACTATATAAGGTGCGTCAAAAACGCACCCTACGGAGAATAAATAGATGCAAATCAACTGGAAAAAAACCCCCCTCATCCCTGCAATCGCACAAGATCATGAAACAGGTCAAGTTCTTATGCTTGCTTACATGAATGAAGAGGCGTATCATCTTACCCTCTCAACAGGCTATGCCCACTACTTTAGTCGAAGCCGTCAACGCCTTTGGAAAAAGGGCGAAAGCTCCAATCATACACAAGAGATCAAAGATGTACTGATTGATTGTGATGCCGATACGGTTGTACTCAAGATCAAACAAAATGGGGTCGCTTGTCATACAGGAACCAAAAGCTGTTTCTTTACCTCCGTACTACAAAAGAGGCGTATCTTGGAGCAGGAGATCAATACAGATAATATCTATGGCGTGGTTGATACCCTTTATCACACCATATTAGAACGCAAAAATAGCCCCTCTAACGAGAAATCATGGACACAAAAACTACTCAATAACAAAGAGTTAATGCTTGAGAAGATCAAAGAGGAGGCCACAGAGCTTTGTAGTGCTATCGATCAGGAGAGTGACAAAGAGGTGATTCATGAAGCAGCAGATCTGCTCTATCATACACTTGTGGCTCTAGGCTATCGTGATATCACACCCGATCGTGTCAAACAAGAGCTAGAGAGACGATTTGGAACAAGTGGCATTGAGGAGAAAGAGAGTCGATAGCTTTGGTCTGGTCTTATTCTAAGCTAATTTATTTTAAAGGGGATTGATACCTCTTGCATGATCTCAAACCAATCCCGACTAAAAATAGTACGAATATACGCCTCATGGTGAGGGGTGAAACAGTCCGTACAGTTTTGGTGGATTGCACTATCTGAGAAGTATTGTGTTCCATTTTTGGAGTTGATATGACATTTGGAGTAGAGGGTGCGTTCTGCTTGTTGCTCAAAACCCTCTTCATCAAATCGAAAGTTGGGACAGGCACAAAGATAACAGTTTAGCTCCTCCATCTCATGGCACTTTTTGTTTTTGGCATAGAGGGGACAAAAATCAGGCTCCTTTTGAACCATATTCTCAAATCTAAAATATTCAATTATCTCCTCATCACTAAGGTGACTTAGACGATCTACTATCGCTTTGTGTTTATCCCCATGAGATTGAAACCACGATCCATAACCCATACATAACTCCCAATTTTTTTGGGAAGTTTATCTAAACATAATAAAACTTTGGATAAAATTCGCTCGATTTTATCGCTTCTACACTAATCCTGTAGAAAATCTGATAAGGAAGGGGGTGCTTGAATATGCCAGGAATTAAACTCAGTCCAAGAGATGCATTTGATGATGCATACCGAAAATTTAAGAGACAATGTGACAGAAACCTAATCGTTACTGAAGCAAGAGCTAGACAGCACTATGAGACGCCAACAGAGGCTCGTAAAAAAGAGAAAATTGCCACACGCAAAAAGATTCTTAAGAAGCTTTATATGCTTAGAAGATACGAAGCAAGACTCTAATCCTCAACAATAAGTAGCACTTTTTAGTGCTACAACCTCCACTCTTATATCTCCAAATATTTATATCTCTTTATTTTTTTCAACTTATTCTAACTATATTTACCCGAAATATGCCATTAACAGGAAAATTTATAGTCTTAATATGGGATTTTAGGCATTAGTAGATTTTAATTTTTGGAAGGGTATGGTGGGGATGAAACTTAAAATAACCAACTTTTGGCTATAATCACGCCAATTATTATATAAGGTAAATATCTATGGAATTTAAAGATACACTTTTACTACCAAAAACAAAATTCCCAATGCGTGGGAATCTTCCAAACAATGAGCCAAAACGTTATAAGGCATGGTATGAAGCCAATATGTATGAGCAGATGAAAGCCAATCGTAAAGGGGCAGAGACCTTTACGTTGCATGATGGTCCTCCTTATGCCAATGGGGATATTCATATCGGTCATGCACTCAACAAAACACTTAAAGATATTATCCTCAAATATCACTATTTTCAGGGTAAATCGGTGCGTATGATTCCTGGTTGGGATTGTCATGGACTCCCTATTGAGCAGAAGGTAGAGGATAAGATGGGGAGAGCCAAAAAGGAGACGCTCTCTATCTCTAAATTTAGAGAGATCTGTCGAACCACTGCACAAAAGGCAATAGAGGGGCAAAAAAAAGGCTTTAAATCGCTTGGTATTATGGCGGATTGGGAGAATCCCTATATTACAATGGATTATAAGTTTGAAGCCAATATCTATAGAACACTCTGCAAGATAGCCAAAAAGGGATTGCTTGTAGAGCGACATAAACCTATCTTTTGGTCATGGGCAGCAAGAACAGCATTGGCAGATGCTGAGGTGGAGTATGAGGATAAGGAGGACTATTCACTCTATGTTAACTTTGAGCTATCTGATTTGGCAAAAGAGAAGCTAGATATTCAGGGTAGAGCAGGGGTGGTTATCTGGACGACCACACCTTGGACACTTCCTGCTAATACAGGAATCTCTCTTAATCCTGAAGAGATGTATGTTTTGACAGAAGATGGTCATATTGTGGCAGAAGCACGTTATGAGGATATGATCGCCCAAGGGGTAGTAGCAGGTCATGCAAATCGTAAGATTGCCGCAACAGAGCTTGAGAATATGTTGGCGATTAACCCTCTCAATGGTCGTAGCTCAAAGATTGTGCTTGGTGAGCATGTGCTTATGGATGGTGGTACTGGGTGTGTTCATACTGCTCCAGGGCATGGTGAGGATGATTATAGAGTAGGGTTGAAGTACAATCTTGAGGTCATAATGCCTGTTGATGAGCGTGGTTGTTATGATGAGTCGGTTGTGGGACTTAATCTACTTCCCAATCCTCAATCATTTGTGGGGATGCACATCTTCAAAGCCAATGAGCCTATTTTGGAACTTTTGGGAGAGAGTCTGCTCAAAGTAGATACCTTTACCCACTCCTATCCTCACTGTTGGCGAACCAAAAAGCCACTAATCTATAGAGCAACCAATCAGTGGTTTATCTCCGTAGATGATAAGCCAAAAGGGAGTGATGATTCACTGCGTCAGAATGCACTCAATGCACTTGATGAGGTTACCTTCTATCCCAAAAGTTCAGAGAATAGACTAAGACCTATGGTCGAGGGACGACCCGATTGGTGTATCTCTCGTCAACGAAGTTGGGGAGTTCCAATTGCATTCTTTAGAGTCAAAGCGACCAAAAAAGTGATTTTTGATGAGAAGGTTCTTGATTTTGTAGCAGATATTTTTGAGAAGAGAGGAACTGATGTCTGGTATGATATGGAGATCTCAGAACTACTCCATCCTGAGTGTGAATATGGTGCGGATGAGTTAGAGAAAGTAAGCGATATTCTTGATGTTTGGTTTGATAGTGGCTCAACATGGAGTGCTGTCTTAGAGAGTGGAAATTATGATGCTGGGGAGTATCCAAGTTCACTCTATCTTGAGGGATCTGATCAGCATCGAGGGTGGTTTCAGACCTCTTTACTTTTAAGCTCAGCGATTCATCAGAAGTCACCTTATAAAACGTTGATCACTCATGGATTTACTGTTGATGCCAAGGGTGAGAAGATGAGTAAATCCAAAGGGAATGTGGTTGCCCCTGATAAGGTTATCAAGAAGTATGGTTCTGAAATTCTAAGACTATGGGTAGCACTCTCTGATTATCAACATGATCTCAAAATCTCTGATGGTATCTTGCAACAGACAGCAGAGCAGTACCGAAAATTACGCAATACCTTTAGATTTTTGATGGCAAATGTGGATGGTCTTGAGAAGATTGTATCCCCTAGCGAGTATGGTGAGCTTGATAGATGGATTTTGACCCGTGCCAAAGAGGTTTTTGATTCTGTCAATGCCTCTTTTGCTGAGTATGATTTCCTAAGAGGATTTGCAACACTTAACAATTTTGTCACCAATGAGCTGAGTGGTATCTATATGGATATCACCAAAGATAGACTCTATTGTGATGCCAAAGATTCAGCAACCAGAGAGTCGACGCAATCAGCAATGGTGCTTATCGCAAAAGCGATGATGGCACTGGTTGCTCCTGTGTTAACCTATACAGTTGATGAGGTGTTAGATTATGCTCCTGCGATTGTCAAAGGGGAGATGAATAGTGTGTTTGATCTACTCTATGAGGAGCTTCCTGAGTTTGAAACTTCACTCGATGATAGCCTACTCATTGAGGCAAGAGGTAGATTTTCAGAGTCTGTTGATAGGCTCAAAAAAGAGAAGATTATCAAGTCAACCCTAGAGTTGGAGATTGTTGGCGATCTCTCTATCTTTGCCATTAAAAAGAGAGAAGATCTGGAGGATTGGTTTGTCGTATCTGCTATCAAAGAGGTATCTGAAGAGGAGCAACTTGGTAGCTTTGAGATTGATGGGAAAATTTTTGGTGTTCATCGCGCCCAAAAAGCAAAATGTCCAAGATGTTGGAAGTACACCTCTATAAGTGAAGAGGAGGTGTGTGAACGGTGTGCTAAAGTAGTAAGCACAATAGAGGCTTAGGGATGTTTGATCTAAGCCAACCTATCCCCAATGAGGTGATCACTGGATCGATTCTCTTTATCTTTGCCTTGGTTGGGGTTGGACTATTGATCGTTCAATACTACAAAAAGAGAATCTAATCTCTTTTTTATGGTAAAGGAATGATGAGTTGATCTCCGATAATGATCTGTAGATCCTTATTGATTTTGTCTCTGTTCGCCTTATATATTCTATAGTATTTGGTATTATCATTATAGTAGTATTGGGCATAAGTAGAGAGTGATTCGTTACTTTGTACCTCAATGACCGCATGGGTCTCATCTCTTGAGATCTCCTTAATGGGTTTTTTGATTCGTGTGATTGTAGAGGTTCTCTTTTTTGGGGTGATCTTTTTGATTCCCTTCTGTACCAGAGTGATTTTGTTTTTGATATTGTTGTCATTTTTGTTGGAGAGTATATTAATGAGTTTTCTTAGCTCTCTAATGGTATTTCGATCGGCTTGTTGCTCCTTTTTGAGTCTTGAGAGTTCATCTAAAATATTAGATAGCTGATCCTTTATTGTCTCTACACTCTCCTCTTTAGGTGACTCTTTTTCATCATCTAACTGTTGACTAGTAGGCAGTTTGCTTAGTATTATCTCTTCAGGTTTTTTGGAGCAGGACTCCTCTTTTTTTTTGGCATGATCACTGCATCCTATGATTGGAGCTTTGCGATAGAGAGGAGAGTCGGATGAGTGATCTACTAGTTTAATCTCATCTAACTCCTCTGCTACAAGAGTGTTTCCTAGTGTAAGAGTTAAGCCTGTTATTATCAGAAATTTTCTCATAATCATTTCCTTTTCAAGATTTTCTTTCTATGAGTATATCATGAAAAATAATTTTTTTTGATGAAATAGTAATTTTTTTTATAATATCACTAAAAAATCAAACATCTCCAAACAATAACCGTACCAAAAACAACTTTTGGCTATAATCACGCAATTTTTATATCATTAGGATAGTAGAGTGATTACATTAAAAGAAGCATTGACAAAAAGCCAAGATGAACTAAAACAACTTAAGATTGAGATGGAGAGAGACGCCAAAGAGGGGGGGCTTAATGCCTATGTTGATTTTGCTTCAGTAGGAGAGGGGATACCCATCCTCATCAAAGACAATATCCAAGTCAAGGATTGGTCTGTGACCTCAGGTTCAGAAATTTTACAAGGTTATATCGCTCCTTATAATGCTACTGTCATTGAGAATCTTTTGTCTAAGGGATTCTCCCCTTTTGGTCGAGCCAATATGGATGAGTTTGCTATGGGTTCTACGACAGAGAGTTCCTATTATGGTGTGACCAAAAATCCCTATGGAGAGGATCGTGTCCCTGGTGGAAGTTCTGGAGGATCTGCGGCTGCTGTGGCAGGAGGTATTGCCATTGCTGCATTGGGATCAGATACCGGAGGGTCGATCCGTCAACCAGCAGCTTACTGTGGTTGTGTGGGGATGAAGCCTACCTATGGACGGGTAAGCCGTTTTGGGTTGGCTGCTTATGCTTCGAGTTTGGATCAGATTGGACCTATTACCCAAAATGTTGAAGATGCCGCTATTCTTTATGATGTTATCGCCTCTTATGACCCTAAAGACTCAACCAGCTCAAATTTGCCACTTAAGAGTGTTGTGGAGCATCTAAATCCTAATCGCAAACTTACCATTGCTGTGATTGATAACTATATTGTAGAGGCGAGTGAGGAGATTCAGAAAGCGTATGCCCAAACAGTTGAGATACTTGAAGCCAAGGGGCATACCATTGTGCATAAAAATATGGCAAATACCAAGTATGATATTGCTACCTATTATATTGTAGCTACCGCAGAGGCGACTACAAACTTGGCACGTTATGATGGTATTCGATATGGTAAGCGTGTAGAGGGAGCCAATCTCGAAGAGACCTTTCGCAATACCAGAGCTCAGTTTGGAGATGAGGTCAAACGACGTATCCTCTTAGGTAACTTTGTCCTCTCTGCTGGGTATTATGATGCCTACTACAAAAAAGCCCAAAAGGTACGACACCTTATTCGTGATGAGTTCAATAAGATCTTTGAAGAGGCTGATCTAATCCTCTCTCCTGTCGCACCTACTGTCGCTCCTAAAATTGGATCGATTCACGATCCATTGGAGATGTATAAGAGTGATATGTATACAATTGCAATTAACTTAGCAGGATTACCGGCACTCTCTTTGCCTGTTGCCAAAGATAGTCAAGGGATGCCTATAGGGCTTCAGCTTATAGGTAAATCATTTGATGAACAAGCGGTGTTTGATGGGGCATTGAGCCTTGAACAAGCCATAAATTATACCAAATAACTATCTCAAAGGAGCGTTTTTATGAACATCAAAAAAAGAGCATTAACATTTGAAGATGTGCTACTTGTCCCTCAACACTCAACTGTTTTGCCAAAAGAGGTTTCAATTAAAAGTAATCTTACCAAGCGTGTAACACTCAATACCCCTTTGGTCTCTGCGGCGATGGATACGGTTACAGAGTATAGGGCTGCTATTGCTATGGCACGATTAGGAGGAATTGGGATTATTCACAAAAATATGGATATCACAGCTCAAGCCAAACAGGTAACAAAGGTCAAGAAATCAGAGAGTGGCATTATCATTGATCCTATCTTTATCTCTCCTGATAAGAGTGTAGCGGATGCTGATGCTTTGATGGGTGAGTATAAGATCTCAGGTGTTCCTGTGATAGATAATGAGATGAAACTTTTGGGGATTATTACCAATCGTGATATGCGTTTTATTACCGATATGAGTGAGAAGATTGCCAATGTTATGACACAAGCTCCATTGATAACAGCGAAGGCAGGAACCACCCTAGAGGAGGCGGCAAAGATCCTACAGAAGCACAAAATTGAGAAGCTTCCTATTGTGGATGAAGATAATAGGCTTCAAGGATTGATTACCATTAAAGATATTGAGAAAAAAGAGCAGTTTCCTAATGCCAACAAAGACAAACATGGGCGACTTCGTGTGGGAGCAGCGATTGGTGTTGGGCAGTTGGATCGTGCAACGGCACTGGTAGAAGCAGGTGTGGATGTGATTGTTCTTGACTCTGCACATGGTCACTCACAAGGGATTATCGATACCCTTCGAGAGATCAAATCCAAGCTAGATGTGGATGTAATTGCGGGTAACATTGCCAGTGGGGAAGCAGCTAGAGACCTAATCAATGCAGGAGCAGATGCGGTCAAAGTTGGGATTGGACCGGGTTCTATCTGTACCACAAGAGTTGTAGCAGGTGTGGGAGTTCCTCAGATCTCTGCTATTGATGAGGTTGCCGAGGTTGCTAACGCATTGGGTGTACCTGTGGTGGCAGATGGGGGGATCCGTTTCTCTGGAGATGTTGCCAAAGCTCTTGCGGTTGGTGCTAGTTCAGTGATGTTGGGTTCTGCTCTGGCAGGTACTTATGAAGCACCAGGAGAGATGATTCTTTTTAATGGACGACAGTTTAAAGAGTATCGAGGTATGGGAAGTATCGGTGCGATGACCAAAGGGAGTACCGATCGCTATTTCCAAGAGGGAACAGCTGCTGATAAACTTGTTCCAGAAGGGATTGAGGGGCGTGTGCCTTATCGAGGAAAAATCTCCTCTGTGGTTCATCAGATGGTTGGTGGATTACGCTCTTCGATGGGATATTGTGGTGCAGAATCGATTAAGGTCTTTTGGGAGAAAGCAGAGTTTGTTGAGATTACCTCAGCAGGGCTTAAGGAGTCGCATGTTCATGATGTTACTATCACCAAGGAGTCTCCAAATTATCATGCCTAAGAGGGTTAGGAGTTGATACTTTTGGATTCACCCTATTGAAAACTAAAGTTGTTGATTCCAAATTTGGTTTCTTATCTACTATTCTATGCTAAAATTCCAAAAAAATAATGAAGGAAAAGAATGAACAGACATGTTAAAAAAATTGCAAATACCACAATGATTGGGGGGATGAGCGGTTTTGTTATTGCGACCCTTACAGGATGTGGTGATGATGTTGCAACCCATCAACAGATGCAACAATCTCCACAAGCTACTACACAAAGTGTGGTTAAAGAGGGAGCAACTGTTACCATTGAGAAACAGGCTGATGGATCTTATAAAATTATAGACGAAGTGCCAAGTGTTAAGACCCGTATTATTCTTGTTGAGGATGGTAAAGAGCGAATCCTTAGCCAAGAGGAGATTGATGCACTGGTCAAAGAGGAGGAGGCAAAAGTTGCTGCGGGAACATCTAATCTTACCAAGCCACCTGAGGAGGTAACAGACAATGGTGGACTAGGATTAGCAGGAACACTGATGGCAAGTATGGCAGCGGGTATGGTCGGTTCGATGTTGATGAATAAGTTGATGAATAATCAAAATTATCAACAAAATAGACGTACCAGTTATAAGTCACCATCAACCTATTCTCGTTCTCAAAATAGCTTTAGTAAAGCCAGAGCTAATAATGCCAAAGTAAGAAGTTCGGCTCCTAGAAAATCAGGTTTCTTTAGCAGTAAAAAATCAACCTCTTCACGTGGTTCAAGCTTTGGTGGTTAAAAAATGAGACTATTACCCATAAAACTACCTAGCAATACTCAGCTTGAAGAGCTAGGATTCTATTGGCATACAGATCCTGATAGTACCCCTTATGTTGCGAGTGAGATTGTAGAGATTAGTGCAGATGAAGCCGATGCTTACTATGAAGCGGTCAATGAACTCTATGATATGTTTGTTGAAGCGGGAGACTATGTGATTGAAAATGACCTGCTTCATGAGATAGGTATCCCTTTTAATTTGGTAGATGCTGTTAAGATGAGTTGGGAGAATGATGTTCATTGGCATCTCTATGGACGTTTTGATCTAGCAGGTGGATTGGATGGTCAACCTATTAAGCTTATCGAGTTTAATGCTGATACCCCAACAGCTCTTTTTGAGACCTCTATTTTGCAATGGGCAATGCTCAAAGCCAATGGTATGGAGGAGTCTCATCAGTTTAATAATCTCTATGAGGCACTAGTAGATAACTTCAAGCGATTGATTACTATGGAGGAGTCAGTAGAGGCGTTTGATGAACATTATGATGGGTGGAGGATTCTCTTCTCCTCTGTTAGAGACAATGATGAGGAGGAGAGTACCGTTAAGCTTCTTCAAACCATTGCCAATGAAGCAGGATATCAGACAGAGTTTGCCTATATTGATGAGGTTGAGTTCTCTGATGAGGAGGGGATATTCTATAAGGATATCAACTATGAGTATTGGTTCAAATTAATTCCTTGGGAGGATATTGCTATTGAGGAGGGTGATTTGGCAAGAATCCTTACCAATATTATGACCAATCAAAAGGCAATTATCCTTAATCCTGCTTATACGTTGATGTTCCAATCTAAAGCCTTTATGAAAATCCTATGGGATCTCTATCCCAATCATCCTCTTTTGCTAGAGACCTCTTATGACCCTTTGGAGGGTAAAGCACAGGTAGAAAAACGCATCTTTGGACGAGAGGGAGCCAATACCGTTATCGTGGACAGAGATCATAATATCTTGGCAGAAACTGATGGCGAGTATGGTGAGTTTGGCGTAATCTATCAAGAGTATGCTCAGTTGCCAACCGATAGCAAAGGTGAGAGCTATCAAGCAGGAGTCTTTTTTGCCTATGAGGGGTGTGGACTTGGTTTTAGACGAGGTGGTCTAATTTTGGATAACTACTCAAAATTTGTGGGACACCGTGTGGTGGTTGAATAGTTATAGTTTATCTATGGCAATTGTTGATAATTGTCATAGAGCAATAAGCTACTTTTTGTAGCACAGTTTTTCTCTTTTATT
>CAZEUB010000089.1:0-15794 GCA_964515605.1 uncultured Sulfurovum sp.
GAGATAAAAAAGTACCAAAAATCCCAAAACAACCACCACTACCGAGATCAAAACAGGAGTATATCGACGCACTACTTCTCCTTTTGGGTAGGAACAAATTTAGGACCTACAGCACAAGGCCAAATTTTGATTTTGAGATCACCATCCTCTAAGATAGTATCTGCCCAACAATACTCATGTCCCTCTCTCGCATCATTACGAATACGAGGAACATACCAAAGCACAATATCCTCTCCCTCTATCTGTTCATGTGCATCAAGATACCGCTCCACACCATCTTCACTCAATTTACAACATGAACCTAAGGTTAGAAGATCCTGTTCTCCCTCTCCCTCTTTGTATCGTGTGGCAAAAATTGTTGCATTATCCCCTCGGCTCTGATCCCCAAACTGTCCTCGGTTAGGCTCAATGTAGTATCCGATATTATCCTTTTGGTTGACAATCTTATAGAGATATTTGCCCTGATCATATACCTTTGCCTCCTTTTGAAAATCGGAAGACTCACTATACCACTTTGTCCAATTTCCATCAAACTTATAAAAGGACTCATGCCCACCCAGTGCCATATCGATACGCATTACAGGTCGATAGAGCGCATTTTTGCCACATCCTCGTCCTTTATTCACCCCCACAACACGAAAGGAGCCATCACGATAGAACTCAAATCTATTCTCATATCGGTAGTTACACGCCATTGGCCATTTGGGGTTACGATAATCTTGTATTAGATAGAATCCTACTTTTTTACCATCTTTAATAAGGGGTTTTATCCTAGGAGCATTAAAGGCAAGTACCACCGAGGTAGAAAACATCGGACACCCCATGGCATCATTGTATCCAAAGAAGAACTCATCGTTATCTCCTTTGATATACTCTACCCTTCGCCCCTCCACATAAGTATCTTGTGTCGTATCTAGTTGAGAGGCTCCCTCTTTGGCTTTGTAACTCACATGCCAATCGACAATCTTCATCGATCGAATAACAGGCTTGCCCTCAAAAGAGGCATCGATCACCTCCAATCCATCTGAACCTGTAATTCGATAGGCAAATCGCCATCCATCCTCCTCATGCCAACTATCCTTTTGACAAAAGTTCTCCATAATATAACGATTTTGCAGTGTACGCTCTGAGATACAAGAGGGGGTAGTGGTCTTACCCAATCCTGCCCATTTGGCAGCTGCCAATTTGAGATCTGTAAGATCCACAATCGCCCAAAGTGCCTCCTCTTTGTCGTGATAAGAGAAGGTAGGTGCTACACAAAGATGATTAGCATTGTCACAAGGTGAGTCATGAAGCCCCCCTCTTACATTTGCCATACTCATATCTTTGAACTTAGGTTTTTTACCCCCTAGTGCCTCTCGCATCTCAGGGGCATTAAGCGCAATCGCTTGTGCAATATGGGTCAATCGAAGACTCACATCAGGTTGCATACCTGCAAAACGCTGAATCTCCAAAATCTGATTACGTTTGACATCCACCACTGCTCTAGTAGTTGTATTGCTTATAAAATTATACTTCTCAGCCTGATAACACAAGGAGGCTTGACAGATGCGTTTGGTAGCAGGTCGCATAACACTCACAATAGCAGGACGGATACTCATCATATCATTATGCTCTAGTTTCCCATCAAATGTCACGGTATCTCGAAGAAACTCTCTATTTTTAAGAAGCAACGCTTGTACTTTTTTGCCATAGGCATCTAACTCACGCTCATCTAATGGCAAAACTGCTTTGCCTTGATCCATCAACCTCTTAAGATCATGACGATAGGAGGCAACTTCAGGAAGCTCTTGATTGCTATCAGGATCAGGAAGAAGAATCCTCTCTTTAATCCCTCTACCATCAATACTCGCTGATCCTCCTTGCCAATAGAGCCACATCGAAAAGACTCCTAGTATCAAAATAGTTAAACTTGCTATATATTCTCTTTTCATTAAATTATCCATTCATCTCAAAATAATAGGGGGGTTGCTGTTCAATCACCCACAAGATAGCCACTACTGCTACCATCAATATTGCCAAATATCGCCATCGCTTACTCCACGGAATCTTCACGCTTAATATAACCTCTAAAGGAGAGAGCAAAAAAACTGCCATAAAGAGATGCTGAATCCGAAAACCATACCATCGATCCAGCAGGGTTGCAATAAGTGCAATCAGGAGTCCAAAAATCATTTGATACTCTAATCTATTGGGTGTTACAGGAGGATCTGTTAGCATAAAGTAGACAAACAACACACTGCTCACACCATAGAAGCGGTGATAGATATCTTCAAACTTCAAAACAGGATCATAAGAGCATACCCAAAAATACTCAAAAAGAAGATACCCTATCATAAAAACCAAAGGGATCATCCAGCGATCAACCCGAATCAAGATAATAATCGCCAATAGAGATACCACCAAAGAGAGCCACAACTCATCCCCAAACTGTCCACTGATAATATGTGCATCATGATAAAAAAAGAGCAGTGCCATAATTAGTGCAAAGTTAGAAGGGTTAAAAAGATGTCGCTTTTCAATAGTAAGCAGATGTTTTTGTAGAAGTCCCAAGCCAATTACAATGCCATAGATCCATAGCTTTTCACTATACATTAATACAATCACCCCTACAGCGGTAGAGAGAGAGGCATAAGAGAGATAAAATCCCCTATTTTTATTAAAATAGAGGAGTATATGCTCTACCAAAAAGGTATAGAGCAAAATTAGAACAATACTCTCCCAATCCAGATAGATATTGGCAACAAAACTCCCTACAACCAAAAGGCTAAGGAGATTGATATTTTGATGAAGTTGTAAAGGCATAAAACCTATACTCCATCTATGATTTTATCTGCCTTTTTAAAGATATTATCAACATTGTCACGAATCCACTTTTTGTCCATCCACTCCTCAGGACGCACCTCTATTCCCTGTACCAAAACCCCAAAGTGCAGATGATCTCCTAGTGCCAAACCAGAGACACCTGTTTGGGCAATAGGTGTACCTGCATTGACCTCATCTCCCTCTTGTACCAAGATATTTGAACAGTGTCCATAAAGGGTATAAAGCCCCATACCATGATCGATCATTGGCATATTTCCATAAATACCATTATAATCAGCAAAAACAACCCTACCTGCATTGGAGCTTATAATCTGTGCCATTTTGGTACTTGCCATATCCAAGCCCACATGATAAGACTCTGAGACCTCATTGCTTTTGTCTTTATAGTAATAGTGTCGATGATCTCCATAACTAGCAACTTTGGCTGCATTTTTGAGCGGATAGAAGGGTTTTATCTTCCAAGAATCAACTATCTCATCAGAGACTTTACTGCTAAGTTCATGAATCAATTTCTCATTGGCTTGACGCATATCCTCATTGATCGCTTTGAGCTTTTGTATCCGATCTTTGATCAAAGAGTATTGAGGATCACTATCTGCTAGATCTGAGATCTTTCCATCGATAAACTTATCTTTGGCACGAATCCATGAGGTTTTGTAATTTCTAGTAATGATATAAAAAGGGATATTCAAAACCCGTTTGTTTCTTGCCATATCCTCAGCCACAATACGAGCAGAGAAGTTCTCCTGATTAAAAGGCCACGCTACTAGTGCCGCGTAGTACCCCTCTTTGCGATAGGGAGATGCTTTGAATTTTCTTCCTCCAGCTTCCAGATAAAAATCTTTGAGGGCATTGTCTTTGACTTGGAAAATTACCAATCCAGATCCCCCTTTGGTGACAGAGTAGGAGTTAGAGAGGATATTGACCTCAGGACGCTTATAGTCGATATCTACTTCCATCTTCTTAATTGTACTGTTCCCTTGGAAAAAGCCCCAATTACTTCGATCTGTTGCACGCACTATTACGATAAATTTTTTGGCTTTTGGATTAAGCACAACCCCATTAA
The DNA here is from genome assembly GCA_964515605.1 of uncultured Sulfurovum sp. GTDB lineage: Bacteria > Campylobacterota > Campylobacteria > Campylobacterales > Sulfurovaceae > UBA1140. The sequence continues at coordinate 3,893 of CAZEUB010000089.1, forward strand.
CTGCTTTTTTGGGATATTTTATCTCTATTACACGCTCTTGTTGATTCGGTTCTAATATATCTTCATTTGCAACAATAACACTATTGACACCATCACTTACCTGTACCTCATAGGATTTTAAAGCGGTATCATCCACAATTTTAATCAATAGAGGATCTTTTCTATTCCAATAGAGCTGTTTGTCCGCTTTTATCTCAGGAGCTACTCGCTCAAACTCTTTTGCAGTAAATACATAAGCACTAGCTCCAATCAAAAGCCCCAAAAGAATAATCAATACACTCTTTGAGCTACCTCTTTTTTTGGCATAAATATTTTTTCTTCTTCTCATTTTTTATAATAGTCCCATCTTTTTTATCTTGACAATTAACGTCTCCATTAATTTTTTTGAGTTCAATTCATTGGTCTCAAATCCAGCAGCACTACAGTGTCCTCCCCCTCCGAACATTACTGCTAAAGTAGCAACATCTATCCCCTTACTTCTCATGGAGATACGTACCACCTCTTCAAGCTCAATAGCAACAATGGCTATCTTTGCCGTTGCCAAGGAGATCGCATGATCAACTACTCCCATAAGATCATGATATCTTGCTCCTGCCTCTTTGATCCTCTCTTTGGTAATAATCATGCTAACCAACTCTCCATCATAATGAAGTTCTAAATTCTGTAATGCACTACTCAAAATACGTAGAGAACTAAGCGTTCGACGCTGATTTAGATTGTACGCTACCATAGATACGTCAATATCATATGCAATCATATCGGATGCTACATCAAAAACCTCTTTAGTGACGCTATTTGTTGAAAAATACTGCGTATCTGAGACCAGTGCCGTATAAAAACAGGTGGCTACTGCTTGATCTATCTTAAATTGTGATCGAAAAATTTCAAAAGCAACCTGTGACGCAGAAGCATAGGTGGGCTTGACAATATTAACCTTGCCATAGTTAGTATTACTCTTATGATGATCAATATTGAGTATCTCTCGATTATCAAGATCAAATCCTAATCTATCAATACTCCCACTATCACAAGCTATTACCAAACTCTGATTAAACTCTATCTCTCTCTTTATCTTTGAGAAGTTTGGTAAAAAATCCAAATATTGAGGGATATTCAAATCGGCATTAACCACTTCCACCTCTTTGCCATAGGCTTTTAGAAGAGTATAAATTCCCAATGCCGTTCCAATGGTATCCGCATCAGGATTGATATGTGAAAGAATTGTTATCCTCTCATAACCATCAATCAATGCTTTGACATCAACCATTCTCTAACCCTCTATTTTCATAGAGAGATCAATCCAATTGGCTTGATGAATTAATGCGCCAGAAGAGATAGCATCCACACCAGTTTTGGCAATGGCTTCAATCGTATCAAGTGAGACATTACCACTCGCTTCAATCAGAATATGTGGGTAGTTAGCATCTCTAAAGGCTACTACCTTGATAATATCCTCATTACGCATATTGTCACACATAATAATATCTGCTCCCGCACGCATTGCCTCTTTTGCCATAGATAGATCTTCACACTCAATCTCAACTTTGGCAGTAAACGGAATCTTGCGACGTACTTTTTGCATAAAGAGTGAGAGATCATCTATGGTCTTAAGGTGTGTATCTTTGAGCATCAAACAGTCATCTAACCCCATACGATGGTTGATGCCTCCTCCACAACGCACCGCATACTTTTCAAACTCTCTTAAGAGCGGTCGTGTTTTTCGAGTGTCAAGCAACTTCACCCCATAAGGCTCTACTTTGGCAACAAAAGCTGCCGTTAGTGTGGCAATCGAGCTAGCATGCAGAGCAATATCCAAAATCGAACGCTCCAAGGAGAGTATTTTTTGGGAGTCTCCCATAATATAAAGGAGCTTCTCGCCTTTATCAAAAGAGAGACCATCATCAATCTTCCAGACTATCTCCAACTCATACATTTTTATTGCTCTATCAATATACTCTCTTCCTGCAAACACCCCATCACTCTTGGCAACAATATAAGCACGAACCTCTTTAGCATCAGAGACTCTTGCAAAGAGATCACCTCGACCAATATCCTCAGCCACCATCGCTTCTATAAACTTATCTTTTAACAATTATATATCCACCTAACTATTTTTGGTGGCTTATTTTATCTAAAAAGAGCATAACAAAACATATAAAATTTTAGTTTTAGAGAGGAGAAATAGTTTTTTGTTTTAACTCAATTTCTGATATACTCTTTTGAGATACCTATTAGGTAAAAGAATGAACATCATACAAAAAACTTTTATCATGGCAATGATATTGATAGCTATTGCCATATCGCTTAATCTCCTCTACCCTCTCGATCATGAGCGACTCTACAAACCCCAATCCACCAGAATCTATGATCGGAATCATCATCTTTTGGCTCTCAAACTTAGTAGTGATGGGTATCTGCGTATTCCTATCTCAAAAGAGGAGATTACCCCTATGATAAAAGAGATACTCTATGCCTATGAGGATCGATATTTTGAGAGACATTGGGGGGTTAATCCTCTCTCAATTCTTCGTGCATTGTACGCAAATCTATACCATCAACAACATATTGGCGCCTCAACATTGAGTATGCAGGTAGCTCGAATGATGCACCACAAGCCTCGGACTTTGAGACAAAAAATCGTAGAGATATTTCAAGCTTTTCAACTAGAGTGGTACTACTCCAAAGAGGAGATACTGCTCTTCTATCTCAACAACACTCCTTATGGAGGAAATATTGAAGGGTTTGCCTCTGCCTCCTATCGCTATTTTGGGCTACCACCCTCCTCACTCTCTGTTGCACAGATCGCTTATCTAGTAAGTATCCCCAAAAATCCAAACCGTAATCGTCCAAAACCCAATACCAACATCAATGCTATCAAAAACAGACTACTTGATCGAATCTATGCACTAAAATGTATCGATCCTCTACACTATCAAACTGCCAAAGCAGAGCATCTTCAAGTCAAAATTCATCCCCTTATCAATCGTATACCGCATCTTGCCGTTGCGATAAAAGAGGGGGGTGAAGTCAATACCACCATCGATGGGCTTCTCCAAGAGCAGATAACCAATCTTCTCTACCATCAGAGTCAAAAGCTTCACCCTTTTGGTATCTATAATGGGGCTGCGATTGTTATTGATAATCAGAAGATGCAGATTTTAGCCTATGTTGGCTCACCATCATTTCAAGACAAAGTACATGGTGGAGAGAATGATGGCATCAAAGCTTTAATCTCTCCTGGATCAACCCTCAAACCCTTTGTCTATGCCAAAGCACTAGAGGAGGGGATCATCACCCCACTCAAAAAACTCTATGATCTGCCTCTTTTTATAGAGGGGTACAAACCCAAAAACTATGCCAAAAACTATCTAGGAGAGGTAACTGCCACCCAAGCCTTGCAACTCTCTCTTAATATCCCTGCTGTAGAGCTTGATCGACTGCTCAAAAGAGAGAGTCTCTACTCTCTACTCAAGAGGTGTGATATCCCCTCTCTAACCCATCCAAAGGCTTACTATGGAAGTGCCTTGGTGCTTGGGGGATGGGGATTATCTCTATGGCACAATGCAGAACTCTTTGCTATGTTGGCAAATCGAGGAGTGTTTCAAAATGCCTCATTTCTACAAGGAGTAGAGCATAAGCGACAAAAGATATTAACCCCACAATCCACCTATCTTATTAGCAATATACTTGCCAATGCTCCGCGTCCTGAATTCTCATCCTCTTGGGAGTTTATCAAGAGTATGCCCAAAATTGCTTTCAAGACAGGAACATCCGCACACGCCAAAGATATTCTCACCCTTGGCTACACACCACACTACACTGTAGGGGTTTGGTATGGAAACTTCTCAGGCAGATCAAGCCATAATTATCACCATCAATACGCCACAGGTCTAAGAGGTGCATCCCCAACACTCTTTAAGATTTTTGCACTTCTTGGAGGCAAGGAGGAGTGGTTTGCCAAACCCAAAGGGATTACGCCAAAAACCATCTGTCAGGACCCTATCAAACTAGATACCTGCCAACAATCTATAGAGGATTATCAGATCCAAGGAGTCACACCTCACACACCCTGCTCTGCCATGCGTGCAGAGGTTTTACAATATCTGCTTAAGACCCAACGTATCCGTACTATCACACAACTAGAGCATCACCCCTGCTATCCTCAATGGCGTACCTATAAGCCACTCATTACCAACCCCATCAACCACAAACGCTATCTCTTCAATCGACAACTCCCCAAAGAGCTTAAAAAAACCATGCTTCAGTGCTACTCTTTTGAACCCAATAGCACCATCTACTGGCTAATCGATCACAATACCCCTATCCGCTCCCAATCAGGCAAAAAGATCTACCAATACCTCACACCAGCCCACCACACAATTACCTGCCTAGATGAGGGGGCAAAACGCCAAAGTATCGAGATAAATATCGAAGAATTTTAACCCAATTAATTTCTCCTACAGCCAAAATAGACTACCATTGAATTTAAATAGACTTGAAGGATTAATCATGAAAAAGATATTAACGCTCACAGCACTACTTAGTAGCCTTAGTATGGGTGATGTTATTGGTGGAGAGCTTAACCTTGGCTTCTATACTCATGCTCCGAGTGGAACGGCTACCTACCAAGGAGATACCGTCGATATCGAAGATGATCTTAAGTGGGAGAGTGAGAACGATATGTTTCTCAAAGCCTATTTTGAGCACCCTCTTCCTCTTCTTCCTAATATCAAATTAGGCTATAGCAGTTTCTCCCATGAGGGTTCAGGAACAGTAAAAGAGGCTTTTGTTTGGGGGAATCAATCTTTTGATCTCAATGAACCAATAGAGAGTAGCTTTGATTTGGATATGTATGATATTACCCTCTATTATGAGATTTTGGATAATTGGCTTAATGCCGATGTGGGTCTCAATATCAAATATATTGATGGAACCATTAATGTCAAAAGTAGCACAAAAAATGAGAGTACCACCTTTAACCTCCCTATTCCAATGCTCTATGCCAAAGCTCGACTAGATCTACCCACAACCAACCTAAGCTTTCAAGTAGAGGGGAACTATGTCACCTATGATGGTCACACCCTCTATGATTTTGAAGCAGGTGCGAGATACACCTTTTTGCTAGGATTTGGAGTAGAAGCGGGATACAAGAGCCTAAACCTTACCATCGATGATATCGATGACACCTCCTTGGATGCTGACTTCTCAGGGGTATATGGTAAAGTAGTTTGGGATTTTTAGACCTCTTTTATGAAGCCAATTTTGCTACATTCAGTGCACTAACAAGTGCATTGATTGAGGCATAGGAGATATTCTGTCCTCTTCCTGCTCCATAAAAGATCTCATCTTCTACCTTGACTCCAAAATAGGCAACTGCCTCAGCCTCTTTGCCATAACTAAGTGTATGCTCTGCATAATCTACCACCTCAAATGCTACGCCCAAACGCTCAAATATACTGCTAACTGCTTCGATGATCCCTTTGGCTTTGATATGCTCTCTTTGGCACTCCTCTCCAATACAAAATACCCCCTCTATCATCGTCTCCTTATTATCGATTTTGATCTCCAAAGAGTCTATTCGATAGTGTTGGGTTAGATTCATAAAGTGCTGTTCAAAAGAGTCTCCAATCATCTGCTCACTCACCACGCCATCACACCTATCACTTATGGATTGAATAAGTCGCCCCACATAAGGTTCCATCTGCTTAGGGATCTTATAGCCAAAAACAGAGCTAAGAATATAGCTTACCCCACCTTTGCCCGATTGAGAGTTGATCTGAATAATCGATTCATAGTTTCTTCCAACATCTTTGGGATCGATTGGCAAATAGGGAACATACCATCTTGTATTCTCTTTTTGACGTGCCATTCCCTTTTTGATCGCATCTTGATGAGAACCTGAAAAGGCAGTATAGACCAAATCCCCAACATAGGGGTGCCGAATATGGGTTTTGATCTCATTAGAACTCTCTACTACCTTGACAATCCTATCTACATTAGAGAAATCCAACTTAGGATCAACCCCTTGGGTATACATATTGAGTCCAAGTGTCACAATATCCACATTACCTGTTCTCTCTCCATTTCCCAATAAAGTTCCCTCAACCCTGTCAGCTCCTGCCATCAATCCCAACTCTGTTGAGGCAACAGCACACCCTCGATCATTATGTGCATGTAATGAGATAAGAACATTCTCTCTTCGCACAATATGACGACTCATAAACTCAATCTGATCCGCATAGATATTGGGCGTTCCTGACTCTACAGTAGAGGGGAGATTGAGGATCATCTTCTCATCACCCTTTGGATCCCACGCCTCAATTACTGCATTGGAGATCTCCAACGCATAATCAAGCTCCGTTTGGGTAAAGCTCTCAGGTGAATACTCAAAACGAACATTACCCTCAAAACCACCAAAATATTTTTTGATCCATCCTACCCCATTGAGCGCGATATCTATGATCTCTTTTTGAGATTTTTGATAAACAATCTCCCGTTGCATCGTAGAGGTGGGATTATAGAGATGCACAATCACATTTTTTGCCCCACGCAGTGCCTCAGCACTCTTCTTGATTAGATGCTCTCTGGCTTGAGTTAGAATCTGAATCGTTACATCCTCAGGAATAAGATTATTCTCAATCAAATATCGCGTAAACTTATACTCCACCTCACTAGCAGAGGGGAAGCCTATCTCTATCTCTTTGAATCCAATCTCTACTAAAAGATTAAAAAAACGTATCTTCTTATCCAAGCTCATTGGTTTGATCAAAGCTTGATTGCCATCTCGTAGATCAACAGAACACCAAACAGGAGCATGATCTATCTCCATATCAGGCCATGTTCTATTGGGCAAATCTATCTTATTAAATTTTTGGTATTTCATACGATTATCCTATCGGTGTATATGGTATTGTAATATGTACAATTAAATGATTAACTATAAAAGGGAAATAGATGCGAATTAAGCAGTATGCAGATTTAGGAGCAGAAGCAGTAGATTCATCCCAATGATATGGTTTGAGTTCATACGGCTATTCATAACTGCTCCTTCGTTAATTTTCAACATTGTAACCCAAAAAGGTTTAAATTTAGCTAGGATTTGTGAAGAAAATAGTCTTATATTAGAAGAACTATTATAATCTTCTTTACGAAAAAGATTATTACTTTAATAGTTGTAAGAAGATCTGAACGATAGTTCAGAGTTTCTAGGAAGCTCCGCTATTTATGTCAGGGTAGTTCACACTAACACTTAGCTAACAATAATTGATTACAATTTCATATAATAAAAACAAAAGGATTAAAAATGAGAAAAAAAATCATGTTCGGATCGATGGCTGTTGCTGTTTTGCTCTTGGGTGTTGGTTGTGGAGGAGGGAGTTCCTCTAGTTCAGAAGAGAGTACCTCATCAACGGTAACAAAAAATAAGACAGGATACTATATCGACTCAGCAGTCGTAGGCGTAAAGTATCAATGTGTGGCTCAAGGATCAAACTCTTCAGATAGCAATGTTGCCACAGAAGATGAGACTAACACAACAACACAGAGTGATAGTAATGTTACCACAGAGAAGTTAACTCAAAATAACCAAAAAAGTATCTCAGGTACTACCTCTGAAAATGGAGCATTTAGTTATCAAGAGGGACAAGTTTGTACCTTTAGTGTAGGTGGCGTAGTTCTTAGAACGGTTGATACCTCAACCATGGAGGGGGATATTGTCTTTGAGGACAATATACATACTGCCCAATTCTTGCAAACACTAGATAATGATGATAACCCTCAAAATGGTATTCAAATTACAACTGAAGTTGCAGAAGCTATTGCATCAAGAGAGATAGTAGCAAACAAAAAAATACCTCAAACAGAAGAGGAGCTTACAGAGATAGTCGCACAACTTCAAGAAAAAGTTGAAACCTATAAAGGACAGATGAGAACTCAAGAAGAGGCAAGATCGCATCTTGAAGATACACGGCTTGATATAGAAGCTATGGGTGGAAGGATGAATTTCTCTATAGAAGAGAACCAATCTACGGATGAAGAGAGTCAATCAACCCCAAGAGATAACGCAGGATCTCAAACTCCTATGGCAAGAATAAGAGAGAATGTTGAAAATAATACAACAGATACACAAGGTGGTGCTTCTGCTGAAGCTCAAACAGAAGGAACACCACTAAGTGGCAGTGCTAGTACACAGAATGAAGCGCATATAACTTCTCCTAGAGTAAATTTTAGATAAACCTTCTACCTTCTTTTCCTCCTTTGCTATAGATTATCTCTATAGAGATAGTCTATGGCATTTTCTACTTTCAGTTAAAATTCATTACTTCTTTTATATAATCTTATTATACAAAAAGTAACACTTAGCTAACACTATTAAGGTACAATAAAGATAAAAAGTTGGATAGAATTTTGAAAAAAAATATTTTTATATTATTTATTTTTATTGTCAACATAGAAGGCTCACCATCTCTTAGCATAGATGAGCAGATAGCCATTATCAAGGAGGCTCCTGAATCGCAACGTGTAGAGTTGATGAATCAGTTTAAGCGACAACTTGTTTTAATGAATCAAGTTGAGAGAGAAAGAGCAATCAAACAATTAAAAAATAATCAACAAAATCATCAACCCTCTTCTCCTATCTCAATCCCCAATCAGGCACATAATCTTATCCAAAATTTACAAGAGAGTCATATTGAGCAACAGAGTCAAATTATACAAAATTTTCATATCAAAGAGCTAATTCAAGAGTCTAATCTACCTGAAATAGAACAACCTATCAATCATACAGAACCTAATATACCCAACATAGAACCGCAACATCCCAATAACAACATCCCAAATATAGAAGATATGCCCAATAGAGAGAATATACCTAACCCCTCTCCTAGACAAGAGGAGATGCCTATAGAGACACCATCCACAATTCAACCTGAAATTTCATACCCTGAAGTACCACAACCTGAAATAGTACAACCTGAAGTACCCAATAGCAATACCTCACCAATAGAAGGGCATCCCCAACCAGCACCGATGCAACCAATCCGAGAGAACCTTCACCAAAAAACTCCTATACCAAAAGGGAGCTTTTGATGAGGATTTGGGGGAATTTTTTGAAAAAATTACTATTTTTGTTACTGCTTATGCCTCTGTTGCTTATGGCGTATAGTGATAGCGATTTTGATGGAGTAGCCGATGAGCATGATCTCTGTCCTCAAAGCAGTATGCTAGATATCGTTGATAAAAATGGATGCCGTATCGAAAAGCTAGTAGTGCCTACATCCAACCATTTTGATCTTATCTTTGGTCTTAGCAGACTAAAAATGGCAACCACAAACAAAAGTTATCTCAATGAGTCTCTACAGATAGACTACTACCATAACAATCTAACCCTACAGCTTCAATCTGCCAACTATCAAAAGGATGGATTAGGTGATACGGCTCTCTCGCTCTTTTATCGATTAAACCCCACCAGAGATCTCTCTTTGACTTTGGGGGCTTCGCTTATTTTTCCCACCTATGATGGCGATTTTGATAATAACAATATCGATTATAAACTCTCTACAACACTCAATTACCAATGGGATATGTGGTCTCTCTTTTTGGGAATTAGCCATACTATTGTCAATGATGATGATATCAATAGCAGTGAGTATAAAATTCTCTATCAAAATGCTCAAAATCTCTATCTAGGTATTGGTCGATACCTCTCCTCTAAACTCTATAGCAGTATTATCTATAGCGATAACACAGGTAGCTACCAAGGAGGAGAGCATCTCAAAAACCTCTCTTTGTACAACCACTATATGATTGATGCTCATTGGTTTAGTCGTTTTGGTTATCTCCGAGGATTGAATGATAGTAGCAGTGATCAACTCTATCTCAATATAGGATACTACTTTTGATCTCAAAACGCATTTTATTACTAGAAGATGACCTTACACTTTCAGAGACCATCCAAGAGCTATTGGAGATGGAGGGGTATGATGTTGCGGTTGCTTATGATGGAGATGAGGCGAGTCAACTCACCTATGAAGGCTCATTTGATCTCTATATTTTTGATATCAATGTTCCCAAAATCGATGGACTTTCACTACTTGAGGCGCTAAGAGAAGCAGATGATAACACCCCTGCTATTTTTATTAGTGCTTTGGTCGATATTGAGACCATCGCTTCGGCTTTTAATGTTGGGGCAAAAGAGTATATCAAAAAACCTTTTTTCCCTGAAGAGATACTCATACGCGTCAATGCCAAATTCAAAGACTCCTCCAAAAGTATCCATATCGAACACCTAGAGTATGACCCAAAAGCACGGGTACTCAAAGAGAACAACAGGATTGTCCCCATGGGAGAGGTACAGTTGTGTCTACTAGAGAAGTTTATCTACAACCCAAACAAAATTATTGAAAAATCAATACTCTGTGACTGTCTCATACAGAACTCTTCAGGAGCATTAAGGGTCGCACTCAATAAACTCAAACAGAACACAAGACTCACCATACAAAATATCCGAGGCGTAGGATACAGACTTGAAACGCGTTGAGATTGAAGCACTGATTAAAGGATTTTTGCTCTTTTTTCTCTCTATGAGTACGCTTATCTCCATAGTAATCTATAGCACCTACACCAAAGAGAGAGAGGGCTTGGACAACAAACTACTAGATACCATGCGTATCTGTAGTTTTGATCTACAGTGTCAAGAGTTTTCGATCAACTTCTCAGATAAGAAGTTTGCCACCCACAAACTCTACAAAAATAGAGGTATCACTGCCTACTTCCCCATACCTCAATCTCAAAAGAATCTTCTCTCTATCTCTCTGAGTGAAGAGAAGTATCAAGAGAAACTAGCCCAAATACGTGAAGAGATCTTCAAGGAGTTTTTGCCTGTAATATTAGTCATTATACTCTTCTCTATCCTCTTCTCTCTCTACACGCTCTCTCCACTTCGTCAATCTTTGAGATTAACAGAGGAGTTTATCAAGGATATCCTACATGATTTCAATACCCCTCTATCGACCCTAAGACTCAACAGTGCTATGCTCAAAAGAGAGATTGGAGAGAATAAAAAAATTCTCCGTATCGAAAAGAGTATAGAGAGTGTTCTCTCCCTACAGGAGAACTTGCGTTGTTATCTCTTTGATCATGAGATGCAACAAGAGCAGTTTAGACTTTATGATCTTATCCATAGCACGGTAGAGAGTTTTAGTAAAACTTACAGTGATATCAACTACCATATAGATATCCCCCAAAAGAGTACCATCAAAAGCAACCCAAAGGCATTTGAACGGATTATCAATAATCTACTAAGCAACGCTTCTAAATACAATAAAAAAGGGGGAGAGGTCACCATCTCCTATCGTCATCATCAACTCAGTATCACAGATACAGGTCAAGGGATTCATGATACCAACCGCATCTTTGACCGCTTCTACAAAGAGCAAGATCGAGGGATCGGGGTGGGATTACATATTGTCAAAAAACTCTGTGATGAACTCCAAATCACAATAGAGGTAAAGAGCCAAGTAGGCATAGGGAGCTGTTTTACCCTAACCCTCCCACCTACTCAATAGTTTTACCTAGGCATATCACTATTTTTGTGGTCTCTTTTATTCAATAAAACTAATATTTAATACGTCAAACCACAAATTCCTCTCCAAAACCTCAATCTGATATATCTAATCTTCACCAATAGCAATCAAAAGATTAACAGTTGCATTAAAATTAAGCTGTCTATTGGCATCATAAAACTCCTCTTCATCTACAAAACCACTAGAGTAGATAAATACTTTTTCGATAGCCTCTAACATAGTCAAAATATAAAGCATATTTTTTGATTCAAACATAGATAAAATCCTTTTGAGCATTCATTCTAACAAGAGGATTTAATCTTTTTACATTAATCAAATCA
>CAZEUB010000090.1:0-14152 GCA_964515605.1 uncultured Sulfurovum sp.
GTATAATTTCTATGATTCTTATGTGGATATACATATTCTATAAGAATCATCTTTTTCATTAAATCTTCCCTTATTGGCTTTTTTTGTCTAAAGTGTAGTTAGAAGAGCTATTTGGTTCTAAAAACCGTGAGCGTGTTTTACAGTATATCTTAGCTAATAACCAAGGCTATGCAAAAGAGATAGCAGACTTTTATGAGAGCAGTGTTGACCCCATTCAAAAACAGTTAGAGCGTTTAGAGTTAGGTTCTATCTTAGTGAGTCAAACAGTAGGACGTACACGACTCTTTATGTTTAACCCTCGTTATGCGTTTAAAGATACTACTAAAAGCACGAGAGTTTTATGCTCCTGTTGAAATAGAACGACTGACTAAACAGCGTAAGCGACCAAGACGAACAGGGAAACCATTATGAAGAAAATAAAAGATATGAGCATGGAAGAGATTGTATAAAAGATAGGTTAGCAGGGTATTATCATTGGGATGATGAGCAAAATTTAGAACAGGCTCTTTGGGTAGCTAATGAGAATGATTTTGATATGGATGCAATAGAAGAGTGGTCTAAGAGTAAAGGAATGTTAGAAAAGTTTAAGATTTTTTTAAAGAGAGTAGATATAGCAATATGAAAACTATCTTACCCAAATATGCACCATACCACATATAAAAAGAAATTCTAAGCCAAATCATCCTATAGCAAACAAAATATGCACTATACTGCATAAAAGAGACTATTGTTAAATAAGTCTCTACTAAAGAAGGTGTGGCATCAAAACCCTCCACCAAATCCAAAGTCCATTGTTTGAAAGTTGGGGTCTGTGTAGCCAAATTGTGAGGCTGTTCCTCTTAGCATGGTGATATCCATTTTGGGGTCTATGCCTTGTGGGCAGACCTCGGTACAGTTTCCACAAAGCGTACAGTCCCAGATGCCGTCTGTTTGGATGTTGTCTATGATGGCTTTGGTCTCTCCCTCTCTTGGGTCAGATGTGTAACGGTAGGCTCTTGTTAGGGCAAAAGGTCCTATGAAATTTGGGTTGACCTCTAGTACAGGACAAGAGGAGTAGCAAGAGTCGCAGAGTATGCAGTCGCTCTGTTTCTCTGTTTGGGCTACTTGTTGTTCGCTGATGGTTACCTCTTGTGGAGCATGTAGCCATGCTGTGGCAGTTTTTAGCCTCTCTCTTGCTTTTTGTTGGTTTACCTTTAGGTCGCGTTGTACTTCATGGTAGGCTAGGGGTTCTACCAGGTCACCCTCTTGAAGGGTATGAGAACAGGCTAGAACCTCTTTTTGGTTAACCCTTACAGCACACGCACCACAGACACCTGAACGACAGCTAGAGCTGAAGGTTAGCGTGTTGTCTTGGTTCTTTTTGATATGGTAGAGGGCTTTGAGTAGGGTAGTGCTTTTGAAGGGGAGTTCAAAAGATTCAATCTTATCTTGACGGTTTATCTTAATTTGCATTTTAACTTACCACCTTTACGAGTTTGTTCTGTAAAACATCATCTTCTATCCAGTAGAGAGTATCGGCTTTGAAAAATTTATCCTCTTCGTTTGGGAAGGCTCTTTTGAAGTGGGCTCCACGGCTCTCGTCTCTTACTATGGCAGCGTCGAGTAGTACCTCTCCTACCTCTAAGAGGTTTTGAAACTCTATGAACTCTACTAGGTTGGTGTTGTTCTCTTGGCTTTTGTCACCTATGCCCATGTTGTCTAGGTCGGCTTTGATAACTCGAAGTTCATTGAGGAAGTTATTGAGCTGGGTATTGTCACGAACAATTCCTGCATATTTATAGAACTTCTCACCTAACTTATCTTGAATTTGGTAGAAGTTTTGCTCCCATGGGTACTCTTCAAATAGACCCTCTATGTACTCTTGGTCAGATTCTAGTTGGGTAGAGGTTGTTGTTATGGGGGAGTTATTTTTATGAGTATGATAGCAATCGCTCCCTACGCGTCTACCTAGGCTGATAATCTCTAGTAGGGAGTTTCCTCCTAATCGGTTGGCTCCGTGTATTTTGGCGTTGGAGCATTCACCTACGGCGTAACAGTTTTGAAGACCTGTAACCTCTAACTTTTCGTTTACATCTATGCCACCCATGGTGTAGTGGGCTACAGGTTTAATGGGGATGAGTTCTGTAACTGGGTCTACACCTTCGTGTAGTCTACAGAGGTGAACCTCTTGGGGCATGAGGTGTAGAAGCTTCTCCTCTCCTAAGTGACGAATGTCTAAAAATACCTCTTCTCCTTGCTCTATCTGCTCAAATATGGCTCTAGCAACCACATCACGAGGGAGGAGTTCATCTACAAAACGCTCCCCTTTGGCGTTAACCAAGTAGCCCCCTTCACCTCTGGCACTCTCACTTATGAGGATAGAAGAGCTTTTGAGTGCTGTGGGGTGAAACTGTACAAACTCCATGTTGCTGATGGTTCCACCAGCACGAAGTACGGCTGCTATGCCATCTCCTGTGGCTTGTTCTGAGTTGGTGGTGAAGTTTTTATATAATGCTCCATACCCACCTGTGGCGATAATAGTCGATTTGGCTCGTATCTCTTTGACCTCTCCAGTGACGATATCCAAAAAGGTTGCTCCTAGAACAACTTTATCTTCAACGATGAGGTTTAGAAGCAGATGCTCTTCTTGTATCTCTATATTCTCTTTTAGACAGTTATCATAGAGGGTGTGTAGTATCTTAAGCCCTGTGTAGTCTTGGGCGTAACAGGCACGTTTGCTAGAAGCCCCTCCTAGTTGTCGTTGGGCTACTTTTGATTTGGCTGTTCGGTCGAAAGGAACACCGAGTCTCTCTAACCATGCGATGGTATGGGGTGCATCGTTACAGATCTTTTTGACCATCTCTTGGTTGCATAGCCCATGAGCAGACTTGATAGTGTCGTCTATGTGAGCCTGTATGGTATCAGGCGTTACATTTCCAAGTGCAGCGTTGATACCCCCTTGTGCCATAGCAGTTTGTGAGGCAGTGGGGTAGCTTTTGCCAACTACTAAAAGAGTAGCACCCTCTTGTTTGGCTGATAGGGCAGCAGAGAGTCCTGCTCCACCTGAACCGATGATTAGAATATCTAGCATAATTGCTCCATGAAATCTATTTTAGAAAAAATACCTTATAAATGCTTTGAAGTTGTTGTGTTGATTTTAAGAAGGGATGAGATGTTTAGCTTTGGAGTTTTAAGGGGAGAAGTTATGAGTAAAAAGTATCGGTTATATGGCTAAACATCTCAACAGAATATACATATTCAATTATTTTTTATATCAAAGGAGGTTTAGGTCTAAAGATATATTCTGTTAAGATAATTATAGCAGATAAAATTAATATTAATAGTAAATTTATAAAAAAAATTTAAAAAAACTTTAATTTTAAAGCATCAATTATGGGATTGTGTTGCTTTTTATTTAAGAATAAATTAAGCGTGTTATAAACTATTAAAATCTACAAAAT
Organism: uncultured Sulfurovum sp.; assembly: GCA_964515605.1. Taxonomy (GTDB): domain Bacteria; phylum Campylobacterota; class Campylobacteria; order Campylobacterales; family Sulfurovaceae; genus UBA1140. Next base: position 3,441 of record CAZEUB010000090.1, read on the forward strand.
AGAGGCTTATTGATCCTCTTTTGGGAATAATTATTTTCAAAACTGCTATACTTTCATTATGAAAACACTACATATCTATCCTACCTCCCGAGCCATTCGTTTGGTGCGTCAATCCTATCAGGAGCAGAATCAACTGCTTCCTACCCTAATGCGTATTGATGAGTTTGAGCGACGGGCTATTGTTTTGCCTCAATTAAGAGTGGTTGATCCGTTACAGCGACGACTGCTATTAAGAGAAGCTGCTAAATTTGAATCATTTAATAACCTTAAGATCAATCGAGATTTGGTACGGTTCTTTACCAAGAGTGATGCTATTTTCAAATTCTTTGAGGAGCTCTCTTGGGAGAGGGTAACGTTTGATGCACTTATGGAGGGGGATGCCTATGCAGAGTTTGTAGAGCATATAGAGATACTTCAAGAGCTTTTGTATAACTACAAAAACCTACTTCTCTCCAAAGGATTGATTGATCGTGTATTTATACCCGATACCTACACGCTAAACCAAGGCTTTATAGAGAGCTATGATAGGTTTGAGCTATATTTAGAGGGGTATTTAAGCCATTTTGAGCTAGAGATTATTGGCAAAATAGCAGAGAAAAAATCTTTTGTGATTCATATGCAGACCTCAAAGTTTAATAGGAAAGTTCAAGAGCGATTTGAGGAGATGGGGGTGGTGTTGGAAGAGGATTTTTTTGTCTCTTTTGATCTGCATACAAAAACCCTTTTAAGTTCTCTGAAAAATGAGAAGAAGATTGTTGCCAATGTTCTTGCTGTAGAGGAGAGATTGGCACAGATACCTCTGCTCTTGGAGGCGGTAGAGAAGATGGTGCGTTCTGGTATCGAGCCTGATAAGATAGTAGTGATACTCCCTGATGAGTCATTTAAGGAGAGTTTACACCTTTATGATGGCTTTAATAATTTCAACTTTGCTATGGGATTTGAGTATAGCCAAACAGAGCAGTATAAGCGATTAGAGGCGATCTATACTTATTGGAAAGAGTTCTCTACAGATGCCTATGCTCGTCTTAAACGCTATCAAATAGTAGTAGAGGATCTTGCCAAAATAGAGATATCTAAGAGGGTTGATGTGGTAGCGTTCTTTGAGATGATGATGCCCTTTGATCTGGATCTCAAACGCAAAATTGTTGAAGAGCGTTGGCTCTATTTTCAGAAGATATTTGCAGGGGAGAGGATGGCAATTACCTCATGGCTCTTTTTGTGGCTTAGGCAGTTGAGTGAGTTGAGTCTTGATGATGTTCGAGGGGGCAAAATTACCGTGATGGGAGCATTGGAGACCCGTGGGGTAGCATTTGATGGGGTGGTGATTGTTGATTTCAATGATGGGATTGTCCCTGCTATCCCTGCCAAGGATGCCTTTTTGAACTCCTCATTACGGAAATTTGCCAATCTTCCTACCAAAAATGATCGAGAGGCACTCCAGAAACAGATCTACAAACGCCTCTTGGAGCAGTCCAAAGAGGCAACCATTATCTACTCCTTGAGCAACAACAAAATGCCCGCGGGTTATCTCTATGAGCTTGGATTAAAAGAGGGGAAGAGATCTTCTGTAGATATGCGTCTACTCTATGATCAAAAGAGTCAGATAGTCCCCCAACAAGATCCCATAATTGAGCAGTTTGATGCAACCAAAATCACATGGTCTCCTACCCGTCTCAAGAGCTTTTTGAGTTGTCGTCGTAAGTACTACTATCAGTATGTAGCCAAACTCAAACCAAAAGAGGATGAGGAGATTAATGAGGGGGCATTTTTGCATACGCTCTTAGAGCATCTCTTTAAGGATCGTGACCACTTTGATGAGGTAGAGCAGATAAGAGATCAAGTGCATCGATTGATGGATTATCTCCTAGAGGATCAAACACCCAAGACAAACTATATGAAACTTCTATGGAGAGCAAAGCTTGAGAAGTTTCTTTTTGCTCAAATTGACCACTTCAAAGCGGGATGGCGGGTTATGGAGCGTGAGCGACATATTGTTGGGAAGATTCGAGGTATTCCCTTTAAAGGGGTGGTAGATCGAATTGACCAAAACGATACGCATACAATGGTATTGGATTACAAAAGTGGCTCTATTGCAGAGGCGAATCGTACCAAAAATCTTGAAAAGTTAACCGATTTTCAGATGAGTATCTATGCAAAGCTTTTGGAGGCATCTCATACCAACCTATCTTTGGCATTTGTTGAGATTTTGAATGGAGGGGAGATTACGCCTATTACGCTTTTGGAGGAGAAACAGGCGTTACTTTATGAGGTGATTGAGGAGTTAAAATCCCTCAATCGTGTGGTGTGCCAACGGTGTGAAGAGGTAAGTTTGTGTCAATACTGCCCCTACCGTCTGCTCTGTGAACGGGGAGAGTATCTCTAGCGTAGTGCCAACCCTTGGGTATAGCCCTCATCCACAAAACTCTTGAGAGACTCTTCAAGATCCTCTATCGCCTCATACCCCTCAAGTTTCATAACGACACGATCCTCTTCGGGTTGGATAAGAAAGACCGTAGGTGTGCCTATATAGTTTAGCCCCAAGGGGAGGCTTTCGTAGTCGGTATTGATCTTGACCGCTTTGATATGGGCATTGACCATCTTCTTGATATGGTTATTGGTCGCCAAAAGATTATTGAGGATAGCACAGGGGTGACACCCTGTCGCTTCGACCTTGATCATCACATACTTATGCTCTTGGATCGCCTCTTTTTTGGCACTCTCAAATGCAAGATATTTGATATCAGGAATATAAGGAATGGCACTCTCTGTAATCTGCTGAGTCATGCTTTTGAGATATTTATCCAGAGATGTTGATTGAGATTGACTCTGTGTTGAGTTATTAATACCCCCAAATAGAGCAAGTGTTAATACCATAAGTGTGATGATGTAGTTCATGCTAAATTCTCCTAATTTTAAAGTGATAGGATTGTATAGCAAAGAGGTTAACTCCTTGTTAATCGAGAGTTAACATATGATTACTAGGTGTTGTTAACTTTTTTGAAATTAATTTTTGGTAGCTACTTAGAGATCTTTTTATGTTATAATCGCGATAGAATATGCCCAAGGATAAGATCAGTGGATAGTCCATTTAAACCCTATTTAGCCTACTCTGCAAGTGCGGGGAGTGGAAAGACTTTTGCATTGAGTGTTCGTTATATCTCGTTGCTCTTTTTGGGAGAGGATCCTAGTACTATCTTAGCCGCCACTTTTACCAACAAAGCAGCCTCTGAGATGAAACAGCGGGTGGTAAACTCTCTGATCCATCTTGAGGAGAACCCCATCTTCTTAAATGCCATCTCCGAGCAGACGGGAATAGAGGTAACGCAACTTCTTCAGAGGCAACCTGAGGTACTGGAGCGTTTTCTCTCCTCCTCTAATTTTATTGTCACCTTGGATAGCTTCTTTACCTCTATTTTACGCTCTGCATCACTCTATATTGATCTGGAACCCGACTTTGTAACCAAAGAGTTGGATAATAAGCACAAAGAGCAACTCTTTTTAGAAGAGGTGGAGGCGAACTCTTTGCTCTTTGCACTAGTAAAGTTGGCGATGAATATTGAGGATAGGCGTTTTTTGAAGATCTTTGATCTGTTGCAAAACTTCTATAAGATCGATCCACTTCTACCTAAGACTCATTACCCTATGCCCAATATCACCCAACTTGAAGAGGAGATTGAGAGAAAAAGAGCGATGCTCTATCAACAGGTAGTTGCTTCGGGGGCATCTAAGAGTGCGATCAAGAACTTTGAGAGTATGGAGATTAAGCAACTCTTCAAAAAGAGTGTTTTTGAAAAAGCAACCCTCTTTGATCATCGCAACTACAAAAAATACCTACAGCAGTTCCCTCAGATCGATCAACTCTTTTTGGAACTCAAAGCACTGTTGGCAGAGTGGGCAAGAGCCAAAGAGGCAGTGGTGTTGCATAACCTCTTTGCTATTTATGACTACTACAAAAATGCCAACATTGCAATGGTCAAGCAGTTTGGGGTGTTGAGTTTTGATGATCTTAGCTACTTTACCTATCGACTACTCCATGAGAGTATCGACAAAGAGTTTCTTTACTTTAAAATTGATAGCCGTTTTAGACATATCTTATTGGATGAGTTTCAAGATACTTCAACGCTACAGTTTCTACTGCTTAAGCCTCTAATCGATGAGATCTTTGCAGGGGTAGGTCAGCAGGAGTTTAAGAGTTTTTTCTATGTTGGTGATACCAAGCAGTCACTCTATCGCTTTAGAGGGGGAGTTGAGGAGTTATTTAATAAGGTAGCCAATCGCTATGGGATTGAGATACTACAGATGGATACTAACTACCGAAGTGCCAAGCATGTGGTTGAGCAGGTCAATCATTGGTTTGGTTCAACTATGGAGGGCTTCTACCCTGCAAAGTGTCGTGAGGATGCCTCTGAGGGGTATGTTGAGGTGGTGATCTCTGAGGATTTGGTAGCCAAGGCAGTTGCCAAGATCCAATGGTTGGTACAACAAGGAGTTTTGCTAAGTGATATAGCCCTATTGGTCTCTACCAATAAAGATGGAGCAACACTGCAAGAGGCGTGTTATGCTGTGGGAATTGCTACCCGACTCAAAACCTCTAGCTCACTCAAACATACACCCAAAATTGCTTCACTTGTTGCAATGGTGAGATATCTCTTTGAGGGGCTAGAGCTAGATGCAATGGCACTCTTGCAACAGATAGGAGGATCGATTGAGCAGATAGATCGCTCTTGGTTTAGCCCTTTTATGGAGCCTATAGAGGTGATTCATTATCTTATTGGCATGTTTGGCTATTTTGATGAGGATCCCAATCTTTTAAAGCTTCTGGAGTTTGCGAGTGAGTTTAGAGATATTGCTACCTTTTTGGAGGAGTTTGAACTCTCTAGTATCGAGGTGGCATCAAGTGCCAAAGAGGGAGTGATGATTATGACCATTCATGGCTCAAAAGGGTTGGAGTTTGAGCATCTTATTGTGTTAGATCGTCTCAAAGGCATTGCTCCTGATCGCTCGACACTGCTCTATGATTATGATGAGTCACTCAAGATTAGAGAGGTTATCTATAAAATATCAGGACGAGAGAATTTTGATGAGGAGTATCGAACCCTTTTGGAGCGACAGAGAGTACTTCGCCACAAAGATCAGATGAACCTACTCTATGTGGCATTGACCCGTGCGGTTGAGAGTATGATTGTGATTCGTAAGCCCAAAGCCTCTATCTTTGATCCTCTTGGGATGGAGCCTATGGTATTGGGTAGATTATCTCCTAAGGATATGCCCTCTTGCAAAGAGCCACCCTCAACCCCACAACGTGTTATCTCTCTAACCCATTATGGTGTTCAAGAGGTAGTGACTATCGATGAGGAGGAAGAGAGAGACTATGAGGCGATTCTCTTTGGATTAGCACTCCACTATACATTAGAGATGATGCAGGATTTTGATGAGGAGAGTTTGCAGATTGCATTGACTTCAACACAGAACCGTTATGGGGTAGAGCTTACCGATTTGCAGTTAGCAGATATTCAGAGGCGTATTTTTAGATTGCTTCAAGATGAGCAATTTATGAGGATGTTTGATGGGGCAGAAGTTATTAAGGAGCAGTCACTGAGTTTTGAGGAGGAGTTTAAGCAGATAGATCTGCTTTTGCTCTATGAGGATAGGGTAGTGGTGCTAGATTATAAGAGTTCTCAGAAATATCATCTCAAACACAAGAGACAAGTGGGTTACTATGTTAAGGCAATTGAGACGATAATGAACAGACCTACAGAGGGAGTTATTCTCTATCTTTTGGAGGATGAGGTGGTGTTCGAGGCGATATAAAATAGAAAAAAAGAGTTTTAAACTTAAAATTAGCTTAATTTAAAAATATTTTAAGGTTAACACTGTATACTTCGCCCACAAAAGCCAAGTAGGCTTATATTATTTCAAGGAAATTACATGAAATTGACATCTGTAATGAAGCCTCATGAAGTTCAAAGAGATTGGATTCTTATTGATGCTGAGGGAAAAACATTTGGTCGTATCTTAACCGACGTTGCTACTTTTTTGAGAGGTAAACACAAGCCTTCATTCACACCCAATGTTGACTGTGGAGATTATGTTGTTATTATCAATGCTGAAAAGGCAGTATTCTCAGGAAACAAGCTTGATACAAAAGAGTACTTCACTCACTCAGGTTATTTTGGTTCTACTAAGAGCAAAAAGCTTGATGAGATGTTAGCCTCTAACACAGAGAAGCTTTATAAATTAGCGGTACGAGGGATGCTTCCAAAGACAACACTTGGTAGAGCAATGCTCAAAAAACTCAAAGTATATGCAGGGGCAGAACACCCACACACTGCACAAATCAATAAAGGAGCATAAGAATGGCAACGGTCTATGCAACAGGAAAAAGAAAATCAGCAATTGCTAAAGTATGGTTGACCCCAGGCAATGGAGAGATGACTATCAATGGTAAAACATTGGATGAGTGGTTGGGTGGACATGAGACACTCAAAATGAAAGTAAGACTCCCTCTTGAAGCAACTAAACAACTAGAGGCTGTCAATATCAAAGCCGTAACACTTGGTGGTGGATATTCAGCTCAAGCAGATGCAGTAAAACATGGTATTACCAAAGCATTGGTAGCTTATGAGCCATCATTTAGAGCTATTCTTAAGCCTATGGGTCTTCTTACTCGTGACTCCAGAGTTGTTGAGCGTAAGAAACCAGGTAAGAAAAAAGCAAGACGTTCTCCACAGTTCTCAAAACGTTAATCGTCTCCTCTTCTATACCAATCTTCAAAAAGCCACTTTTGGCTCTCCTCCTTTGGGAGGTTTTTCTTTTCTCTTATCTCTTTTTAAACTAATAAGTTCTATTCTGTTGTTTACTAATATTTTAATATTTACACGATTTAGAATATAGATTCTTTTCTTTTATTAATATCTGTTTATAATAAGTTCGTGAAAAATTATTAAAAATTTAACCAGTTTAAGTTTGTTTAAACACAAATATTAATATAATTACTTAAGAAAAATTTAAATACAGCGAGGATAATGAATAATGAAACAGTTTTTATTGCTTTATTGGTTGAGTATTGGATTGTTTTTTGCCATATTTTATTGGGATGTATCTCCTATCGCTTCAATACTCAATCATGGTCAAACAGAGATGACAAGCTTTTTAACCTCTCTTACCCTACCAAGCACAATGATGGAGGAGCATCGCATTTTGATAAATCCCTACTATGAGCTAGTAATAGAAAAGGCGTGTAATGGTATGATCCCTTATCTCTTCTTTTTGGCATTTATTGTTGCTTTTCCTGCGACATGGAGACATAAATTGATTTGGGCATTGATTGGATATGTGGTTATTGAGGGGATAAATGTATTAAGAATATGGATAGTCTCACAGATGGTTTTGGAGAGTAGAAGTAATTTCTCTTTGGCACATGACTATTTGGGAAATATACTATTAATAGCAACGGCACTCTCTCTCTTTGTTTTGTTTGTCAAGACAAAGAGAGAGTGCGTTGTATCAAGTCATGTTTGAGGCATTTGATCTTTTAGAAACAGTGATCCTATGGTTGAAGTGAGTAAGACCAAAAGAATAGCCCCTATCTCTCCTAATGAATCCATCTGAATAACCTCTTTTTTCGTATGATTATGATCTGTACTAATATTCTCTTTTGCCAAGAGTATATTTTGGAAGATTAAAATCAATCCAATAATTTTTAAGATATATTGTAGATTCTGTTTGGGTTTAATCATGCCAACTTCCTTTTTATTTTTTTTAATTATATATATAGTTTATCTATTTTAGATTAAAAATTTAATTTTTTTTAAAAAAAGCTATTTGAAACCTATTCTGTTTATTTTTGGTACAAAATTTTCATGTTTTGTGCCAAATTATATAAAGAGATATTATTAATATAATCAATTAATTAATTTTTAAGAAAACTGAAGATACTATTTTTTTCAGGAAAATATAGTTGAAAGAAAACCTATATTCCTCTATTTCGGAGAAAATTTTATATTTGACGTTTAAATGGTAAAAAATTCTCTTTCTCCTTTTATTCCAAACTGCTTGTGGCATACCATTGGTTGTCTTAATAAAAATATATAATATGAGGATTTTAGTTTGAGAAAAAATAAAATATCAAGAAGTTTAGTTGTGGCTAGTTTGCTGTTTGGTGGTACAGGTGTAGCATCTGCTCTTGCACCAGGAGGGGTAAGTAGTGGACTTGTTATGTGGGTTAAAGCTGATAGTGGAGTTAATTGTACTACTGAAGGGTGTAACCCTACAACATGGACAGATACTATAAGTGGTTCAGATTTTAATAAAGTTGGATCAACAGCCTATTTGGAGTTAAAAGCAAACAATTTTAACCCTGCTATTAATTTTGGTGGTCAAGCTCATTTTAAATCATCTTTTGATCCACTCAGTGCTAATAGTAAGACATTCTCTCTTTTTACAGTAGGAAAGAGAAATGATACTAGTGGCGATCAATGGGGCTGTTTTTTTAATGCTAGTTCTGCAGATGATTGGAGAGGAGGTGGTTTTGGTCTTTGTTCACAAGCTGCTGATAATTCAAATATGGGTTTTTGGATTGAAAATTGGAACAACAACTATGTTTATACAGATAAGCCAAATAATGTAATGACACCGACCATTCTATCTGGTGTATATAATGGATCTATTGCTGATGGCAAAGAGATGAAGTATTATATTAATCATTATTTAAGAGCAACAGATAACTATACAGGGATAGTGGGAGATGATGGTGATACCTATTTGGGGGCAGGTTCTTCAGCATCGTATGAGTTCAATGGGAATATGTCTGAGACTATTATCTATGATAGACCATTGACAGAAGAGGAGAGACTTAAAGTTGATACCTATCTCTCTTTGAAGTATGGTATAAATTTAACAGATGTGACTAGTTATATAGATGGAAATGGTAATACCGTTTTTGCAGTAGATGCAGTGTATAGTAATTCTATTGCAGGTATTGGATATGATAGTGTATCTGGACTTGATCAAAGGGTATCTGGTTCAACAAAAGAGGATGGTGTTGTGGTTATCTCAACCAATACAGACTTCGTCTCAGCCAATACAGATACCTCAAGACCACAATTGGCAGATGGTCAGTACCTTGTATGGGCACATAACAATGGTTCAGCTACTTGGGAGACTGATAGCGCACCAGTAGGGTATAGGGTAAGTACACGAAAATGGAAAGTTCAAAATACAGGAAATGTAACAAATATAGCTATTCAGTTTGATACGGCTAATCCTAATTTTGCTCTTCCTCCTCTTGTAGCAGGGACATCCAACTATTATATTGTGGTTGATACCAATAAAGATGGAAGTTTTGCTGATGAAGAGTTGATTGTCTTAAAGAAAAATGGAAATTTCTTTTATGAGAATGTTGATTTGCCTGATGGTACAGTATTTGCTTTAGTTTCTCGTGCAGAAGACTTTTTGACAACTATTGGAAAAGATGCTGATGGAACAGGTCTTGACTCTCATCCAACAGCAGAGGAGCTTAATGAGCTTAATGGTGTTAGTGGCGCATTAGCTGCAAATGAACAAGCTTACCAAGACTATATCAATGCTAATCCTGATGCCTTCTCTCTTCCTGCAACAGAGGCTGAAATTCAATCGATGGTTGATATTGTCAATAAAGATATGCTTAATACCATATTACTAAAAAATATAGGAACTGATGCTGATAATGGAAATAATGCTAATACCGTTAGTCTAACAGCAGATCAGCTTAATGGACTTCCTAATGTAAGTGGTGCATTGGCTACTAATGAGGCGGATTACAAAGAGTATATTGCTACTAATGCTGATAAGTTCTCTAATCCTGCAACAGAGGAGGAGATTCAAGCGATGATTGATGCTGTTGCCGCTAATACACTGTTATTGACAAATATTGGAATTGATGCAGATAACGGCAATAATGCGCATACAGATAGTCTAACTGCTGAGCAACTAAATGCATTAACAGGAGTAAGTGGAGCAGTTACAACAAGTGAAGCGGCATATAAGGCATATATTGTAGCCAATCCAAATAAGTTCTCAAGTCCTGCAACCAAAGCAGAGATTCAAGCGATGATTGATACTGTTGCTACAAATACATTACTTTTAGCGAATATTGGAATCGATGCGGATAATGGTAATAATTCTCATACAGCTAGTCTAACTGCTGAGCAACTAAATGCATTGACAGGAGTAAGTGGAGCTATTGTAACAAATGAAGCGGCATATAGAGCATATATTACAAATAATGCAGATAAATTCTCAAGCCCAGCAACAGAAGAAGAAGTTCAAGCGATGATTAGTTTGCAAAATGCAAACTTTGATGGACTTAATGCTGTAAAAGAGGATATCGCAGGAAATGCAGACAATAAACCAGCCACAGCCACACAGATTAATGCCATCGAAGATGTAACTGGAGCAAGAGAGGGTGTTGATTATACTACCGCACTTCAAAATGGGAACTATGCAGACAAAACAAACCCAACAGCATCAGAGATTCAAGCAGTCATTGATGCCCATAATGCAAGTTTGGATGGATTGAGTGCAGTTGCTGAGGATATTGCAGGAAATGCAGATAAAAAATCTGTAACAGATAAAGAACTAAATGCCATCGAAGATGTAACTGGAGCAAGAAGTGGTGTTGATTATACTACCGCACTTCAAAATGGGAACTATGCAGACAAAACAAACCCAAC
>CAZEUB010000091.1:0-5023 GCA_964515605.1 uncultured Sulfurovum sp.
CTCTGAGTAAACTTGGCACTTCGATTAATTATCTTCTCATCACTAAAGGTATTGGGCAAAACATTACCCGTTTGTGAAGTCATAGCTGTTCCATGGAACCCATTTCCACTGCTATCTTTTACTTCTCCATTAGTACCATTCCATACACACTCATCAAAACGATACTCTGCAGAGAGCTTTTGGCTAAGGTTCTCTTCATCATCATCAATAATCGTCCCTGTTCCAATTGGCTGAACGATCTCAATCCCATTGATAGGAAGGAGTCTTACAAAAAATGTTTCAGTTGGCTCTTTTGTGTTGTCTCCTATAACAGAGATTGTAATGGTAGCATTGCGTTCACCTTCGGTGATAATGACATGACCTTTTTGTTTGTAATAATCCATTGTGCTTGAGGAGCTATTTTTGGTTTTTTTCTGAATATCACTATCCCCTTTTTGCATCTTGTGCATGGTTGAAGCCAATTTAGATTTATCACTTGGTAAACTCTTTTGCATCTTCTCACTGCTTGAGCCACTACTTGGTTTAGAGAACCAGCTCTTGATAAAATCCCAAAAATTACCATTGTCATCATCGTCATTATCATCTTTATCGCTATCTTGACTATCATCATCTTCAATAGTTCCTGTAGCTGTGCTATTGCCCAAGAGAGCATTTTGTGGTTCAAAAAGCTCTACACTAAAGGTCTCAGATGGTTCAGGTTTGGTATCTCCATTGATTAGATATTCAACCTTTTTATAGAGTTCTCCTGTCGCAAAGTAGATTGAACTGGTAACTCTTGTATAGTCCTCTCCCTCTTTTGCTGTTTTATCATGGGGTTTGATCTGGACAGTCACACCACCTTGAGGTGCACTTTTGTTAAGATAGACATTAAATGAGATCTTTTTGGTTCCTGAATCTCCCTCCTTGATACTCGCATCAGAGATTGAGACACGAGGAAGTCCACTCTCATCATCACCTTTAAAGTCCTCATCATGTGCTGTTCCATCTTTGGTAGCATACTCAATTTTTAAACCTCCCTTGGGTGCAGGTTGATTCAGCTCTACGGTAAAGGTGAAATCGGTTGTACCACTATCTCCTTCTGGTTTTGTGACATCATCAATTGAGAGTTTAAGTGGTTTGATCACAGCCGCATTGACACATCTAGCCCCATCCCCGTTACGTGTTGTCTCTTCTAGTGTTGCAAATACTTCAGCATCAAGATCAGGATGGTCATGATCAGAGAGATCAAGCTTGAAGATCTTTCCACTATTCTGATCACTATAGAAGTACATATTCCCCGCATTATCAAAGACATACGAGTGGAAATAGAAACTATCAGGTCCTCTAAAGACTCCTAGCATCTCTACTTGACCATTCTTTAAGTTGACTCGATAGAGACGATTGCTATCTGTAGAGTAGAGATATCCATCAAGTGGGTTAATGGCAAAATCTCCAAAATGAACCTTTTTATCGCTTAGCATGACATCCCCAATATAGACAGGTGCTCCAGAGCTAAGATCAAGCTTGTGTAGCTTATGGTCATTGGAGGGTTTGGCGATATATAATATACCATCTTTTGAGACATCTCCTGAGGTGTATCCCTGTGAAAGAATTGGCACATTGGTATCATAGAGTGTCATGACATTATTGGCATCAAGTCTCATGACTTTCTTTTTGTTTAGGTTCCATCCCCAAATATAGTTATCGTTGACATTGTATCCAATAGCGTTAATATAATCACTTGTATACTTTTGGGCATAGAGTTGACTCTCTCCTGTTCCAAGGTTTAATCCGTAGAGATTACTCTTGTTGGATGCAAAAGTAGTGAGATAACTCTCCTCTGAACAGCTAAAGGGTTTTCCTGGTATAGAACAGTGAATCTCTCTCTTTTCTCCATCCCAACCAAGACCAAGATTTTCATTGATATAGATATTAGAGATTTGAGCTTCACTTAGGGTTGTATTATAGAGCTTAACCTCATCGATAAATCCTTTGAATCCATAATTTTTATAGTTGTTTCGTATACCTATTGTTAATACAGTATTACTAGCCAAAGGTTTTTTCTTGTAAGTATACGTACCTATTTTTTCCCCATTGATATACCATGTAAGGGTTTTGGTGCTAACACTACGAGTAATAACCACATGGTTCCATTGATTCTCTTTGACTTTGGCTCTATTTGGTTCTATCATCTCTTCCCAACGCCCATCACCATGATAGAAGCTAATGCGACCTGTTCTTTCCATAATTAATTCAAATTCATTATTATAGTGTTTAAAGAGTAATCCTTGTCGACCTTTTGACAAATTTTCAGGTTTAATCCAAAGTGAGAATGAGCTGTTGCTATTGAGTCGTAACTTTGGATTGTTTGGAATCTCAATATAGTCATGATCCCCATCAAAATATCCAGCACGTCCTACTTTACCCTCGGCAACAGTTTTGGCATCTCCCTTGACTGTTCCATGAATTTGATTCTCTGAGCTATCTTTGACCTCCCCTGAAATCCCTTCCCATTGACACTCATCAAAATGGTAATCAGCTACTGGTTTTTTGGGCTCTACACGAGAGTAGGCACATTTTGCACCATCTCCAGATGATGGAAGCGTAAGGTTATCAATATAGACTTTTGCAGTAGGATCTACATCATTTGGATTAGAGATATCTATAGTGTAGATAGCGGTATTGTTTCCATTAGAAAAGAAGTAGTTCCCATCAATATCAAAAAAGGAGATAACACTATAAGCATCACCAATATTTCCAATATCTCCTAGTCTGGTAACTTCTCCTGTTGAGGGGTTAATTCGTATAAGTTGGTTACTTCCAGCGTCAACTAAATAGAGCATTCTATCGACTGGGTTAAAGGCATAGTCTGCTGAGTAGATATGACTCATTCCTGCTGGATATTTAATCTCAATGGTCTTCTCTAGCTTTTGGGTACTTAGATTAATCACATAGAGTTTTTTGAGTCTCTCATAATAACCTCTCTCATCTCTTACCCTTGAGATATAATACTTGTTATCAAAAGAGACATCACCATAAGCATAAAATGATCTACCTTCTGGAAGTCCCTCAATGGGAATCTCTTGAATATTGTAATTTTTATCGATCTTTAGTACATGATGGCTTTTGTATCCTACTCCATAGATGAAGTTGTCAATAACATTATACCCTATGGCATTGATATGATCAGATCCTACTCTTTGCACATAATTAAATGCCGCATTCTCCAGATTTATGTTGTAGGCATTTGTATAGGCTGTCGTTCTTCCTGTAAAGATATGTCCAATGTTATTACACTCAAAAGAGTTGGTTAATTTATTTTTGATCTCAATTTTATAATCTTCAACCTCCCCATCAGGCGAGACAAAATAATCCTCATCATATCCCTGATTGTTTTTGTAGTAGACATCATCTCGTCTAAGTACACGAGAGGTAGAGAGACGAATCCTTAGTGTTGCTTTCCCTTCAATAAGTTGTCTCATAGCAGGAGAGAAGCTATTGTCCCAAGAGATATTAATAGTCTGTGCTGTTTTTTTTGAGTGAGCAACAAGATTGTTGCTATTGACCGCCTCATTATACTCAAAAATCCCATTGTTATTAAAATCAATCCATGCAGTAATATAGGCATCTTTCCCACTGTTATTATAGACTTTAATAGGTAGAGTATAGATATTGCTATCGATATAGAGTGGTATGAGATTTATAACTCCATCATTGTCATCCTCTCCATCTCCTGAGGCATCATTGGAGGATTGTTGATCTGCCTCTGCATCAGGTTTTCTCTCTCCAAGATAAAGATCATCAGAAATTTTATGACTCACATGCGTATAGACATCTTCGGCATCTCCATAGTCAGCTATTGGTGTTTTGATATCCCCAAAGTTATTACCAACAAGTCTAAGACCACCTTTTTCAAAATCAACATCCACTCTTTTGCTAAAACAGAGCCAGTTATGGTCTTGTTTGGCTCCATCTTTTTCACTTTGATCGCCATTGCCATTGTCAAACTCATCTCCTGTAGAGCTATAACCATCTAAATCTGTCTCCCATATACCTACCCATCGCTTGTCATAATCGTCCTCTTTTGGAACCCAAAAAGTATAGCTACCATTGGCGTCAGTTGTGGTTTTAGCAAAAGGGATATCTCCACATTTTCTTATCTCCAAATGGACATTGGCAATTCCTACTTCATTACTATCTTTATGACCATCTTTGTTAATATCATTATAGACATAACCTTTAACTATTGATCCACTGTAGTTACCAAAATTTTTATTGGAGAGACTACTATTGTTAAGCGTGATATTTAGGATATTTGTTGTTGTTGAGACAAAGCCATTGGCATCAGTAGCAGTGGTACAATCATGTGTATCTGAAGCATCCTCTATAAGTTTATAGTCACCAGAATCAATATCATCTAATCTATATGCTCCTGTATTTTTATCTGCTTTGATGCTTTTGATAAAAGTATTATCTGTTTTACAGAGTTTGATATAGCTACTCTCTTTTAATCCCTTTTCACCATTATCTTTTTTGCCATTATGGTTTTTATCATTAAAGATATAGCCTGATACGCTTTTATCTCCACAACTAACAGCATCTCTGGAGCTTCCATCCCAATTCTTACCACTCTTCTCATTATCAAAAATAGTACCAATTTTACTACTATCTAGTGCATTATTATATAATTTAACCTCATCAATATACATATTTGACATATAATATTTTCCACCAATATGAAGTTCACTGTTTGGAGATTTCAAATCTTTTGTAAACTTCTTACTTGCCACTAAACTCTTATCAAGATATATTTTATACTCTCTATTTTCATAAGTAACTACTAGATGATGCCACTGTTTATCTTTTAATCCAACCTCTGTTTTATAAAAACTTGCACTAGAGTCGTTATCAAATGTTGTATAGAGTCCTAATTTATCATGCCCATAATTATAGTTATACTTAATTCTAAAAACTCCATTGGTTGCATTATTACTAGCTCCTTTATGAAGTAGAGTCTGCCAACCATTAACATTTTTGTGTACTT
>CAZEUB010000092.1:0-2826 GCA_964515605.1 uncultured Sulfurovum sp.
TATGAAGTTTGATGCTAATGGTATGCCTGTTCGTAGTTGTGGCGTATAAATAAATAAAAAATAGGAGAAAAATATGGATATGTTACTCTTTGGGGGATTCCCCTATGTTGCATTGGTTGTTTTTATGATAGGAACAATCTACAGATATGGTCATGGGTTTAAATACTCATCACTATCATCACAATTGTTAGAGACTGAGAAGTTATTTTCAGCCTCTGTGGCTTTTCACGCAGGGATTATTATGATATTCTTAGGACACCTGCTTGGATTTTTGTTTCCATCACTCTTCTCCTCTTTTGGAGGAGGAACACTGGTATTGCTAGAGACTATAGGTGTTATCTTTGGTGTTTTGGCTATTATCGGTTTGGTTCTGCTTTTTATCAGAAGACACACCAATGATAGAATCAAAATGGTTACTAATAGAATGGATACAGTGATTGAAGCACTGCTTATTATTCAGTTTATTTTAGGTGTGGTTATTGCAATTGGTAGTAGATGGGGGCTTAGTTGGTACGCTTCTGATATGGTTCCTTATCTACACTCTATCTTTACTTTTAGCCCTGATATTAGTGCTGTTGTGGTGCTTCCTTGGATTGTCAAAACACATATTGTTTTAGCATTTATTATTATCTTGTTAGTGCCATTCTCAAGACTAGTTCACTTCTTGGTAGCACCTTTCCACTATATTACAAGACCTTTCCAAGTAGTTAGATGGAACTGGAACCCAAAAACAGTACGAGACCCAAAAACATCTTGGGATGATATACGAAGACCAACAAACAATTAAACCCGTAGGGTGCGTTTGCTAACGCACCTATATTAAAAACAAAGGAGACCAATGAACGCAGTAGCCGAAATAGAAGAGATAAACATCGGAGAGGCAGAGATGTCGCCCTTCTCACCACCAAGTGCCTATGATGCCCCAAAAGAAGAAGAGGTAGCTTATGAAGATATGCACCCACTTTTGCAACAGCTTATGGATGAACACAAAGCTTACTCTGATAAACTAGAGATGTTTGAAGAGACCATTATGCTCATAGAGGGTGGACGAATAGACAAAGAGATAGATGCAAGACTTAGAGAGTTTTTTGCCTATATGGATGAAGAGGTTATCCCACACAATCGAGAAGAAGAGAAAGCACTCTTTCCTGCCATTAGTAAAAAGATGCTAGAGGATGGCAGACACTCCAAAGGGGCAGAGAAGTTTAATGTAATAGATGTACTCGAAGATGAGCATGTCAAAATCATCCAAATGGTGTCGGTGACATTTAATATGTTTGCTCTATTTGTGCGAATCCCTGATGAGAGAAGCCGTATTATGATTTTGGATGTGGCACTTAACCAAGCCAAAGAGCTACTAGAGCTACTTAAACTTCATATCTATCGAGAAGATACGATTATCTTTAGTTATGCACAGAGAAACCTTGGGAATGAGGAGTTGAGCCAAATCCAACAACTTACCAAATAGAACACTCCTCTTTGGGGGAGAAGTACTACAAAAGGGAAATCATGATAATTAATACCACCCAAAATCCACAACAAAACAGCAATCTTATCTTACAAACTACAGCTCCCCGTCCCATTGCGTGGATTGTGACCCAGAGCCAAGAGGGGATTGTCAATATTGCTCCCTATAGCCTCTTTACGCCACTATCATTTGAGACTCCAAGAGTTATTGTCTCGTTTCGAGCCAAAGAGGATGGAGCTATCAAAGATACTTTACGCAACATAAGAGAGAGCAAAAAATGTACAATATGTATGGTAACAACTAAAGAGAAAGAGATAATGCACCAAACATCAGAGGAGCTATATTATAATGTAAGTGAATCTGAAAAATTTCAAATAGCAACCCACTCAATGGTAGAGGGGTATCCTCCTGTTATTGGTTCATCACCTATTGCCTATTTTTGTGATTTTGACCAAGAGATTGAGCTAGAGGGTGAGAGTGCCATACCTCTAATATTGCGTATCAATGAGATATTTGTAGAGGATAAGATTATCACAAAGAGTGACTCTTTGAGAATCAAATTTGACGCATTAGGACATATCGTAGCAGATAGATATACCCACTAGACCCAATATTGAGGGTAGCTACGATTTTTTGGGATATTGTTAATCACAATAGCAACAGAGAGAAGAATACACGCCCCCATCCCAACAGGAACAAAGACATAGGAGTAGCCCAAACTATGAATATCATCACTACCAATCACAGCAATAAGTGCCGTAGCTCCTCCTGGTGGGTGTAGTATTTGAGCGAGTTGCATCACAGCTATAGAGGTAGAGACAGCAACAGCTGATGCCAACCAAAGGTCATGCGAAAAGAGTTTATAAGCTGTTACCCCAATTAGTGCAGAGACCATAAATCCACCCAAAACATTTCGTGGTTGTGCCAATGGACTACTAGAGACAGCAAAAAGCAACACAGCAGAAGCACCAAAAGAGCCAATAAGCATCATCTTATCCACATGGTTAACAATATCAAAAAAGACCAAAGAGACAGCACCCACACCGATAAATGAGCCTATCCAAGACCAGAGTATCTCAGAGAACTCTACAGGAGTTTTGGTTCGTTTTTGACCTCTCATTTTTGAAAAATATCTACATCTCAATATATTTACCACCATGTTAATTAGCTCCTTCAAAATCTCTTTTTATTAAAAGAGATATTTTTATCTGTTAACTATTATTTTTTATTAACTTTAGAAATTAGAATTGAAATTTTATCTTATTTTTTATTTAAATCAGTTTATTTTAATAAAAAATTTTTTAAATAGAAGTAATAAATAAAATTTATGAAAAAAAGTAACAGATTGATATATTTTT
>CAZEUB010000093.1:0-29205 GCA_964515605.1 uncultured Sulfurovum sp.
CAATAAGAGGTTCACTTTTGATTAGAACATCTAAAAAAATCTCCTAATGAGTTTAGGTTTTTTAAATTATTACCTCAGAAAAAGTGATGAAGTCACTTTACTATCAATATATTTTTCACCACAGTTATCACAAACAAGAGCAGGTAGAAGAAGCAAATCAACCACAAATGCTAAATTAAAGAGGATTATAAATAAGATTAGATTATGAAGTGGTACACTCAAAGGGATTCGAACCCCTGACCGCCGGTACCGCAAACCGGTGCTCTATCCAGCTGAGCTATGAGTGCATCATTGTTGAAAGGCTGAAATTATAGCCTATTTACTCTTTGATTTCAAGAGTTATTTGGCTATTTTTCTCTTTTTTCTCGAAGTTTGTAAAATTTTAAAACCATCTCTATTTTGGCACGAGAGACATCTAGGGCTTTTTCGATAAACATAAGATCTTTGCCCTCATTATACATGGTAATAATTTGATCTTTTACCTCATCCTTTGAGATAGCAGGGGTACTCTTGGCTAACTTCTCTTCAAGCTCATAAATATGACGCTCCAAACGATCAAGTTTATCAGATTGACGATCATATTTACTCTCTTTTTCTAAACGCTTAGCACGCTCTAATACCAAATAGAAGAGTAGACCAATTACTCCTACAAAGGAGAAGAGATTAAAAATATATAAAAGTTGCATATCCATCTTAAAATACCTCAATAGTTATTAATACAAAAAAGAGAATCCCCAAATAGCCATTGACCGTAAAAAAGGCTTTGTCTATTTTGGTGAAATCTTTATTGACCAAATAGTGTTCATAGGTTAACATAATGGCACTTAAAACTACTGCCAAGATCGCCCAAAATCCTAGCCCTGCATCCATAACAAAAAAGCTCCATAACACAATGGTCATAAGATGAAACAGTTTGGCAATATGCATGGTATTTTTTGCCCCAAATTGTGAAGGGATAGAGTGAAGTCCATGGGCTTTGTCAAACTCAATATCTTGTAGAGAGTAGAGCAGATCAAATCCCGCCACCCAAAAGAGTACCCCTCCAGCCAAATAGAGTGACCAAGAGGTAATATCTCCTAAGATCGCAACCACTCCTGCAATAGGAGCCAATCCCAAGGTTATACCCAAAATAAGGTGTGCCATTGAGGAGAATCGCTTAAAAAGCGTATAGGCACCAAGTATCAATAAGATAGGAAAGGAGAGCTGAAATGCTAAGGTATTGATAAAATAAGCAACCACAACAAAAATCACTGCATTGACCAAGATAAATATCTGCATGGTCAACATGCTAACCCGACCATCTACTGAGGGTCGATTTTGGGTGCGTGGGTTAAGTGCATCAATATCTCGGTCGAGATAACGGTTTACCCCCATGGCAAAATTCCTAGCACTTACTGCAGCTAAGATACCCAAAAATAGAAGTCTCCAACCAAACCAACCTTTTGCAGCAACCAACATTGCAATAAAGATAAAAGGTAGAGAAAAAATCGAGTGCTGAAACATTACCAACTCAGATAGGTTGGCAAACTTTGTCTTGAGGCTACTCATGATCTTATGGGTGTGGAATTTTTAGTTTACTGTTGAGTGACCATGCAATCACCGCCACAAAAAAACCAATAATCCAAGGAGAAGCAATAATCTCATAGGCAAAGAGCAGATAAAGCACCCAAAGCAAAATAGCACCCAATGGGGTAGGCACTCCCTCAAAGAACTTTGCGACCTCTCCCTCTTCGGATTTGATATTAAACTCAATAAGCCGTCTAAGTCCTGCAACAATATAGGCAATAAAAAGCACCCCCAAGACCAACTCTTCTGCTCCTGAACTCTCTTTGGTGATGGCATAGTAGAGTAGAAAAGAGGGCATTACCACAAAGGAGATAAAATCTGCATAACTATCTACTTGAATCCCAAACTCTGTTGAGAGGTTAAACTTACGAGCCACTTTCCCATCGGCAATATCTAACGCTCCTGCAATCCATGCCAAGATAATGGCAGTAAAAAAATCACCATGCACAATGAAATGTATCGCAATCAATCCCGCAGCGATATTCCCAAATGTAATCAGGTTAGCAAGATTAAATCGGTTCTCTTTGTCAAATAACATGCTCTTATCCTTTTTTATAAAAACGTTATTTTACCCTATTTTGGCTATTATTTCACCATGAACTTATTTCAACAACTTGCCCTTATTGGACCTACTGCTTCAGGCAAGAGTGCCTTGGGTATTGCTTATGCCCAAAAACATAACTGCAATATTCTCTCTCTTGACTCCCTTGCCATCTACAAAGAGATCGATATTGTCTCAGCCAAGCCAACACCACAAGAGCGACAAGAGATAAAACACTTTGGAATTGATCTGATCTATCCTGATGAGTGCTTTGATGTGACTACGTTCATAGAGTGCTATCAAGAAGCCAAAGAGCGATCTATCCTAGAGCAAAAGGGGTTGGTTATCGTGGGAGGTACAAGTTTCTATCTCAAGATGCTTATTGAGGGGATTAGTCCTCTACCCACCATCTCAGAAGAGACCAAAGAGCAGACCCGTGCTACGCTTGATAAGGGATATACCATTCTCTCTGATATTGATCCTACTTACATGCAACAGATCAAACCCAATGATCGCTACCGTATTGAGAAGATGCTCAATCTCTATTATGAGACAGGGTTAATCCCTACAGAGTATTTCAAACAACATCCTCCTATCCCAACCATTCAAGAGCCTCTTCCAATCTATGAGATAGCCATAGATAGAGAGATATTGCGATCTCGTATACGCCAACGAACAGAGAAGATGATCTTACAAGGATTAATCGATGAGATCTTCTATCTCGAAAAGAGCTACACACGATCTCCTAATGCTATGAGGGCAATTGGTATTCGTGAGACACTAGAGTATTTTGATGGGATCTATACCAAAGAGGAGCTAAAAGAGAAGATCATTATCAATACGGCACGTCTTGCAAAGCGTCAACAGACATTTAATCGCTCTCAATTCCCCCAAAGAACTTCTCTCTCTTTAGAGGAGTTGGAGACTCTGCTTTTAGGTTAAATTGTTTTTGAATACCAAACTGCCTAGTCTCGCCCCTACGGTTGTGGCTACCACCTCACATTTGACCTTGAAGAGATGATAGATGCGTAAATCCCCTACCCCCTCCAAGCACTCATAGTTTCCCATCCCCTTAGCAAGAATTAGATCCATACGCTGATAGAGTGCCATAAAGTCTGAACTTGCCACCTCATAAACCAAGCCAGGGGTATTCACTCCTGAATCTACCACCTTAGCAACCTCTTCCATCCCAATCTCTTGTGCCTCTTTGAGGGTCACATCATTGATAATTGGCACACCTCGAACAGCATAGTAGAGCTTAAGATCGGGATAGAGCTTGGCGATCTCTTCAAGGAGGAGCTTATCAAAGAGATGCTCTCCTACATTATCTCCAATAATCATAAACTCTTTTGCCCTAGAGAGCTTTGCCAAGAAATCCTCCTCCTCATCTAGTGCAAAATCGCTCTGAAATATCTTATCAAACTCCTCTACCAAATCAAATTGATTGGGTGTGGCAAAATCGATAACATTACCTGCAACAGCAGCTTTGATGGCGATGCTTATGCGACTACTCTCCTGCTCAATGGCATCTCTAACAATAGGCAGAAGTTTGAATGCCTCTTGTGTTGATTTGGCTTTTAATTTGGCATATAGATCCTCTCTCTTAAGAAGATTACTCAATCTTGGATAGAGATCTGATGCTGCTACAGGAGGTGGCACATCCGCATAGGTAGCAATCGCCTCTGAAGCTTGACGAAGAAGCTCTTGGGATTGATCTTCATTGAGTTTTAGATGTTTACTCACTCGAAGAGATTGATTAAGAAGACACACTAAACAGTCTGATTTTATATTCATTTTTATCCTTATTTACATAACAAAAAACATAATAGTTAAAGCTCTATTAAGAGGAGATTAGACTCAATAGATATTTTGAAAATTTCTCTTATTATTTTAAGTGTTTATATTATATATTAAAATTCATAGAATTTTAATATAAGGACCGTATCATGCTAAATCTTCTCAACTCACCAAAACATCTTACCCCGATTCTCTTCTCATTTTTATTATATTCAGGATGTTCATCCTCTCATAAACTATGTTCAGGATATTCTTCCTCTCATCAACTCAATGAAGATGCTTATCCTGCATACTCTCAAACTCACACCTATAATAAGGAGTATGGACTTGTCCAAGATCCTAAAACAGATGCAATTATCCATCAAGAGATCATAAGCCAAAATCAACCAACCGAGATTATCGTCCAATTAGATGATCCCAACTATACAACTGAACTAAAAAGAGATCCTGAAGCATTTTTGGCAGAGGAGTGGGTTGAGCCTGAACCACAGATCACCTATAAGTATGATGATGATCCTAGATTTTATAAAGAGAATGAACTTCCTGAAAACAAATTAAGATTGGGAAATGTAATAGTCAAAGTTCCTGAGGGAGCAGATCAGTCGACGATCTTAGAGGGGATAGAGAGAGCCTCTACCCCACAGAGTGGATACTAATATCCACTCACTTTTACCATCTCTGTAATATACTCTAAAAGAGGATCGACATAGAACATTGATCCTACAGTTACAAAGACAGTTAGTCCAAGTACTGTCATCAATGGTTTAGAGATGTTATAGTATACAGTCTCCTCTCTTACCGATTTAGATGGTTCTCTAAGGAACATATAGACAATAAGCTTTAGGTAATAAAAGGCTGAGATTGCTGAGTTAATCCCCATAACAAGTGCCAACCAGATCATTCCCACATCAACAGCCGCTGACATAATATAGATTTTACCCCAAAATACAGAGAATGGAGGTACACCTGCAAGTGACAACATAAAGAGTGCCATAACAACTGCACCGATAGGCATAATACCAATCATCCCTGAGAACTTCTCATAAGGGTGGTCATATCGTGCATGGTGTACACGGTGCTTGTGTCGACTTACCCACAACATCGCAAATGCACCTAAGTTGGTAAAGAGGAACAATCCATAGTATAAGAAGATAGCAGCATTAGATTTTGTCGTTGCAATTGCAATTGCTGCCATGACAAACCCTGCGTGAGAGATAGAAGAGTATGCCAACATACGCTTGACATCCTCTTGAACCAGTGCCATAATATTTGCCAAACTCATGGTTACAACAGCCAAGAGTAAAATAATATTTTGTACCCACTCAATATTAAGGTGGATAAACATCTCAAAAACTCTCATAGAGACAACAAAAGCAGCCACCTTAGGGACAATAGACATATATCCTGCCAATGGTGCAGAGGCTCCCTCATAGACATCAGGAGCCCAAGTATGGAATGGGAAGAGCGAAAGTTTAAAGGCAAATGATGCCAACAAGAAGGCTGCTCCACCAATAACAAGTGCCAATATCCCTGCTTCTCCTACTCTTGATTGAACAGCATCTGCAATCTGATACAACTCCAAGCTTCCAGAGATACCATAAAGAATTGCTGCTCCCATAGAGAAGAATCCTGCCGCCAAAGCACCCATAGTAAAGTACTTCACTGCCGCCTCAAATGAGTTGTGTCTGTTGTGAAGTGCAATCAAAGTATAGAGTGAAAGTGATGATGTCTCAAGACCAATAAAGATCAAGATCAAATTATCACTACTTACCATAAATTGTAATCCTGCCAACATAAACAAGAAGAGTGCAAAGAACTCTGGATAGGAGTACTCATGAAATCTTTTGGAGGTTAATGCCAATGGAATAAAGAGCATTGATGCCACCAAAATAATTACTTGGGTCACAATGGCAATACCATCCATAAGAAGGACATCAAAGAAGCCTCTCTCATTAATATTAAGACTCAAGGTTACCCCAAGATCAATCAACATAATTAATATCGTCAACATGACATAAAGAGACTTATGCAAGTTCTCTTTGATCAAGTCGATGGTTAAAATAACTAAACCACCAGCAATTGCAATTAGCATTGGTGCTAGTGTTATTAGGTTTAGTGCCTCTAAACTAATCTTTACTGGCTCTAACATTACTCTTCCTCCTTAGCACTTTTGCTGATGACAATAAGATCTTTTGCCTCTTGGGTCTGTGCTTTACTTTCCATAAAATTAATCAACTCTTTAACTGAGTTATCAATAGGATCTAAAACAGGTTTAGGATAAACCCCTAACCAAACAACCATTGCCACAAGAGGTAACAGAGCAGTTAACTCTCTGGCATCCAAATCTTTGAGTCCCTTCATCTTCTCATTGGTTACTGGACCAAAGAATGATTTTTTGAAGAGATTTAACATATAGACTGCCCCAATAATAATAGTGGTTCCTGCCAAAATCGTTCCAATGGCTGAAACTTTATAGAATCCAAGTAACACCAAAAACTCTCCTACAAATCCAATAGTCAAAGGAAGACCAACTGATGCCATTAGCATTACACCATAGATGGTTGCATAGACAGGCATAACCGCAGCCAATCCACCAAAGTGATCTATCATTTTTGTTCCTGTTCGTTCATAGATTACACCTACAAGCAAGAACAGTGCACCTGAGACAATTCCATGAGAGAGCATCAAAAATACCGAACCACTAATCCCCTCAGGATTCATTGCAAAAACACCTATCATAATAATCCCCATGTGAGAGACAGAGGAGTAGGCAATAACCTGCTTCATATCCTTTTGTGCAAAAGCCACCATTGCCGTATAGACGACCATAATAAGAGAGAGTACCATAATAAATGGAATCATCTGCACAGAGGCATCAGGGAAAAGTGGCAGTGAAAATCTTACAAATCCATAAGTTCCCATCTTAAGTAGTACCGCAGCAAGAATAACTGAACCAATTGTTGGTGCTTGTCCATGAGCATGAGGTAACCATGTATGGAATGGGAACATTGGTACTTTAATAGCAAACCCAGCAAAGAGAGCCAAAAATAACCAAAACTGCATATTTTCAGGAAGTACCAATTGATACCAATCAAGCAGATTAAATGACCATACCCCACTGGCTTGTTGATAGAGGTATGCCATAGAGAGCAATCCAACCAACATCACCAATGAACCTGCAAAGGTATAGAGGAAAAACTTAATTGCTGCATAGACTCTAGTAGGTCCTCCCCACGCCCCAATAATATAGAGCATAGGAACCAATGAAAGCTCCCAAAAGAGATAGAACAAAATAGCATCTAAAGAGAGGAAAACTCCTACCATGGTCATCTCCAAAAAGAGCAAAGAGACAATCATATTTTTCATATTTTCAATCTTTGCTTCATTTAAAGAGATAATCCCAATCAGTGTCATCATAGTAGACATGAGGACAATAAAGAGAGAGATTCCATCTACTCCTAAATTGTAAGAGATACCAAATTGTGAAATAATTGGTGTAAACTCTGTAAACTGCATCCCTGAGTTTGACCCATCAAATGCCACCCATAACCAGATAGAGAGTAAAAACTCTACAGTTGCAACTGCAATACCATAAGCTTTAGCACTCTTCTTATCAACCACAAATCCCAAAACACCTGCTAGTGCCGGGAACAATATTAATACACTTAATATATGACTCATAAACCTCTCCTTAACCTATGACAGCAGCAACGGCTGCAGCCAATACTAATAACAGTGTACCAACACCCATCCAATTGAGGTATGACGAGAGGTTACCATCTTGCATTCCTCTTGAAATATCCCCTGCTTTGTAAATAATTTTACCTATCATATCTACTGTACCATCTACCACAGCTTTGTCTATTTCCCAAAATTTTGCCGAAGCAATAGTATAGGGTTGGACAATATACTGATCGTAAAAATGAGGTATATAGTATTGGTTTGATACCAGTCTATAGAGGAATGTTTGTTCAAACTCCTCATCTCTCTTCCAAGCTTTTGCCCCTTTTCCTGCATATTTTTTATAAGCAATAACAATTCCCGTTAGTGCAAGAGCAATAACGATAGATCCTAGTAGCCATGCCCAGTGATGTGTAGAGTGACTCATCTCATAATCAGGCAGTGCTTTGGTAATAAACTCCCGATAATCTTCCATAAACCAACCAAATGAGATTGCCAAGGCTGCCAAAGGTGCCATTGCAACCAATACATATTTGTACATATCATGTGGGTGGAAGCCAAGTGCTTTATATCGCTCCTCACCATGGAAAGTGAAGAATACTTGTCTAAAGCTATAGAAGGCTGTCATACCAGCTGTAATGACCAAAATAGCCCAAATCAAATAAGTTCCTTCATTAAAAGCTGTCTCAATAATGGCATCTTTTGAGTAGAACCCCGCAAAAACAGGTAATCCTGCCAAAGCAACAGAGGCGATACCCATATAGACATAAGAGCCCATCATTACTTTTTTAAGTCCCCCCATCTTAAAGATATCAAGTTCATCATCCATTGCGTGCATTACGTTACCTGCACCCAAGAAGAGCAATGCCTTAAAGAACGCATGAGCTGCAAGATGGAAAAGAGCAATCCAATATGCCCCAAGACCAGCGGCTGCAAACATATACCCCAATTGAGAAAGTGTAGAGAGGGCAACAATACGTTTGATATCTCTAGCACTCAGTGCCATAGATGCCGCATAGAAGGCAACAAAAGTTCCTAATGAAGCAATAAATATAGAGACACCATGAACCGCCTCTAATGAATAGAGTGGGTTGGCTCTAATAACAAGAAAAACCCCCGCTGTTACCATGGTCGCTGCATGAATCAGTGCCGATACAGGAGTAGGTCCCTCCATCGCATCAGTCAACCATGTATGCAACGGAAACTGTGCCGATTTACCCATTGCCCCAATAAAGAGAGCGATTGCAATACTCACCAACAATCCATCTTTTAGGTGAGGCAATGCATCAAAAACAACATTGTATTGAAGTGATCCAACATTCCAATAGATAAGGAATATTCCTACCAACATACCAAGGTCAGCAATACGGTTCATAATAAACGCTTCATTAGCTGCCCAAGAGGGAGAGATAGAAGGATTCTCTTCAAATGGTCTGTCTTTTTTGTGGTACCAAAAACCGATGAGTAACCATGAACAGACACCAACACCTTCCCAACCAATAAAGAGACCAGCAAAGTTATCACTCATTACCAAAATCATCATAGAGAAGACAAAGGCAGAGAGATAAGCGAAGAATCTGTTGTATGACTTATCATGATCCATATACCCTGTAGAGTAGATGTGAACAATGGTTGAGACCAATGAGACAACTACCATCATGGTGACAGATACCTCATCTACCAAGAACCCAAAGGGGATAGTAAGCTCACCCGCTGAGATCCAACTCATCATGGTTACATGAACAGGACCAAACTCTGCTACATGCATTGCCAAAGTGACAGCAGCAAAAAAGGATGCCCCGATTAACATTGAGTTAACAATACCAACAAGATGCGTTTTTGGGCTTCTTGCAAAAAAGAGTCCAGCAAACAGTGATCCAACAAAAGGAGCAAAGAGTGCTATATATACTAAACTTTCCATTCTATTATCCTTTCATTGTCGCAATAACATCAAGATCAAGCGAACCATACTTCTTATAAAGTACAATCAAAAGACCCAATCCAACAGCCACCTCTGAAGCAGCTACAGCAATAACAAAAAAGGCAAACATCTGACCAGAGAGATCACCATAATAATTTCCAATTGCAGCAAAAGCAATATTGACAGCATTCAACATCACCTCTGTTGCAAAGAATAACATCAGAAGATTTTTTCTTCTAAGTACCCCAATAAATCCTATACTAAACAGAATCCCTGATAGTATAAGGTAGTGACTAATATCTATCATTTGCTCTCCTTTAAAATCTCATCATCTGCTTGATGAATAATCTCTTCAGTGGTAGTCAAAGAGTGATCCATCTTCTTACCAGCAAGAATAATTCCAGCAATCATGGCTACTAGCAACATAACCGCTGCTACCTCAAATGGTACTAGATACTTGGTAAAGAGCACCATTCCTACTGCTTCAGCATTCCCTACGCCATCTACAATGGGATAGTGTGCTTCAATATTCTCTCCTATAATTGGAGCAGAGAACATTACTACAAATACCAATGCCATCAATCCACCCAACAAAAATACCAATGCTGGGTTACCATGCTTCTCTTTGACATCTCTTGTCGCATCAAAAAACATCATAGCAAAAGCATAGAGTGCCATGACTGCTCCTACATATACAATTAATTGAACAACCCCTAAGAAATCTGCTCCCAAAAGGAAGAAGAATCCAGAAATCATTACCATCCCTGCTGCCAATGAGGTCATGGCATAGAGAACATTTTTACTCATCGCCGTAATCATAAACAATATCACTGTAGATATTGCAAAGAGATAAAAGGCTACTACTTCATACATCACTCTCTCCTTTTTTAGTACGCCAAAGGCGTTGGTTTGATATTCTCATCAGCATTAGGACTAATAGCACCAAAGCCTTGAAACTCTTGTTGAAGATTGAGCTTATCAATTGGCGTTAGCATATCTTCAAAGAGCGAGAAACTTGCTCTCTGCTCAGAGGCTGTCTCATAGCGTTGTCCATGCACAATCGCAAGTTCAGGACAGACCTCAGCACAATATCCACAGAAGATACAACGACCAAAGTTAATAGTATACTCACTCACCTCTTTACGCTGATTCTCATCATATCGTGTATCCATAGTAATACAGTTTGAGATACAGATCTTCTCACAAAGTCCACATCCAATACATCGATAATGCCCACTCTCAAGTAATCTAAGCATCTCATGAATAGCTCGATATCTTGGTGAAATTGGTAACTTCTCAAATGGATACTGCGTGGTGTGCATTTTTCCTCTAAAAAGAGCGTTGATCATCTCTCTAAAGGTTACCCCAAGTCCAACAAACAATTCAGCTCTAAATGTTCTTGCTATCACCTGTTTAAACTTATCTATTCCACTTGTAGGAGGATGATCTAAGTTTAAGGTTATATAGTTTTGCGTTCCAACATTTCTATTTTTAAATTTTTCTAAACTCATTACTAATCCTTACTAAACTATCATCAATACAATGGCGGTGATAATAACATTGATAACTGCCAATGGCATCAAAACCTTCCAACATAGCCACATCAATTGATCTGGTCTTACATGAGGCCAAGCAGCTCTTACCCATAACATAAAGAAGAATGAAAATGCAATTTTACCAATAATCATTAGCCAACCAGGGAAGATCCAAAAGTCATTATACCCACCAAGGAAAACAACAGAAGCGATCACGCCAATGGTAATCATATTGGCATACTCACCAATAAAGAAGAGTCCCCATCTCATACCTGAATATTCAGTAACATATCCAGAGACAATCTCCGCTTCATGCTCCAAAAGATCAAATGGTGTTCTGTTGGTCTCAGCATATCCTGCAATCAAAAAGAGGACAAAAGCGACAGGCTGATAGACAACCATCCACAGACCATCCGTTTGGTAAGCATTAAAATCAACAAAAGAGAGTGATCCTACCATCATAATAGGTGCTAAGATTGAGAGTCCTGTAACCACTTCATAGGAGAGAAATTGAATTGCTGTTCTTGCAGATCCTATAATTCCCCACTTATTTGCTTGTGCCATTCCTGCCAATAGTGGACCATAAAGACCCGCTGCCATCATCCCTAATACAAAGAGAATCCCTACATTGATATCAGATGCAATTGAAGGAACATAGACATCAATAAAAGGAATTGTAAAATCAGGGAAAACAGGCACTGCGGCTAGAGCAATAAATGCCGTCGCTGCTGTAATCACTGGGGCAATTGCAAAAATAATTTTATTGGCATGTTGTGGGATAATATCCTCTTTGGTAAAGAGCTTAATCCCATCTGCTGCTAGTTGTAATAGTCCATAAGGACCAACATGCTGTGGTCCGAGCCTCCGTTGCATAAATGCAAGTACTTTTCTCTCGATATAGGTACCAAAACCTGCAATGGCTGCAATTACGGCTAAAATCAAAATAGCTTTGATAATAACCCCTGCAGCGGTCACTTCAGGCAACATTGTTGCTTCCATATCTACACCTCCCTTATATTAACTGTTGTATATCGTGATGCCCCAAAGAGTTCATAGATATCTTCTGAGCTTTTAAAGTCAGGAACGGCAACTATATCACCTTCCATTCTATCATCAACTACTACCTCTAGGGTAAGAGTTTTCTTATCAAACTCTACCGCTACTTTGGAACCTAATGCTTCTGCTCTCTCTGGACTTGCGTAGAGTGCAAATTTTTCGAAAATCTGATGTGCCTTGTTAGAGAAATCATTGAACTGTCTCTGTGGATTACATCGATATGCAATTTCCCCCTCTAATAGTGCCTTTTCATCAAATTTTTCAACCTCTGGCATCTCTACCTCTTTGCTACTCATCTCAAGAAGATACCCTCTATTCTCCTCTCCATTATTAGCATAACTATTGGGTAGAGAGTCAAACTCTATAGATTTGAAGCCTTTATCTACAGGAAGATGAACTGTCCAATCGATAGTCTCTTTTGGTGCACCCACAACCTCTCTTATGATATCGTTAAGCTCATATCCATGATAATCGAGGGCTGCATTGGTAGGTGTTACTCTCTTGTGCATATTAGTGAGTGTCCCCTCTTGTTGATTCATCGCAGGCATATCCAGATCACCATCACCCAAAGCAGAGAGTCTAAAGTCCCCTAACTCATTATAACCAATAGTAAATCCAGATGCCTCATCATCGAGATCACAGATCAATGCCACACCCAAAGAGTTTGTTTTTGGTGGGATCATTGCCACTTTAACATTAGAAGTAGACTCAAGAACTGCAATAAGTTTTGCAAGATTTTCAGCCTTTTCATGGAAGTAGAGATCCTCACCAACCATAAGAGAGAAACTCTCTTTTTTCTTCATCATCTTATCCAATGACTTCTCAAATGCCTCAGCATCAACACCCAAAGTCTCAAGAAGTTTTGCTCTGTCCAATTGATCTTTTACTGATTTAGGAAGGCTCTCTTTGTCGGCAAAAAGTTCAATAATCAAAAGCAATACTGCCTCCTCATGCCCAACTTTGTGAATAATAGACTCAACACTCTTGCCAAATGTTGGAATCAATTTATCTCCTACAGGGTGAAAATAGAGTCCTGCTCCTTTGTTCATCTTCTGAACATTATTAAAGGCATAACGAGCATTAGGGTTATCTTTTCTAAGTGCTGTTCCCACACTCATGACAAAGTCTGTAGCCATAACCTCTTTGAAGTCTGTGGTATAGAGTGAATTTCCTGATGCTTCTCTATAAAAATTCAAGAATCTTTGGAAAGCCCTAGCCTCACGGTTAATTAGCTTAATACCCTTTTTCTCTTTGAGTTTTTGAAGCATTAACGCCTCTTCATTAGTAATTACAGAGTTAAAGTGAATCACCTCTGCTTTGTTAAATGCCTCTACCGCTTTAGTAAATGCCTCTACATCTTTGGATACAACTCTATTCTCAAAATCATATCCAAATCGTCCCGCACCACACAGTGAGACATAGTTCCACTCATTGGTTACACGATAGATCTTCTCTGTTCTATCTGCAATAGAGGTAGGTTTTGTCTCATAGTAGATCTGACATCCACTACTACAGTGGGCACAAGTAGCAGGAATCCTTTTGAGATCCCAAGCATTGGTTGTATACTGAAAGTCTCGACTCACCAACGCACCGACAGGGCAGACTGCCACACACTCCCCACAATCAGAGCAGTTGGTATGTTCTGTTCCATTACTTGGAGCGATAATGGATTTTTGAAGTTTGTTCCACATCGCATAAGCATCTTTTGGCATAGAGCCTTTGAGATCCTTATCAAGCGAAGGACCACCTCGTTTGGTTGTCTTAATCGCAGCATCTCCAATCATATCTTTACAGACTGTAGTACATCGCTCACAGACAATACAGAGACCTGCATCATAATGAAGCACAGAACTCCAATTTTTGGTTTCACGTTTTGTATCTGGGATAGCATAACTCTGAGAGTCAACACCCAACTCAAGTGTATAGTTTTGTAACTCACACTCTCCACTCTGATCACACACACCACACTGAAGAGGATGATTGACATCATACACCTCCATAATGGCTCGACGCTCTTGAAGGATATTTGGAGTAGAGGTTACTATCTCCATCCCCTCTTTGACTTTAGCATTACAAGAATAAACTTGTTTCCCATCAGCCTCTACCAAACAGATACGACACGCCAAGGTTGGCGAACATCTTGTTAGGTAACAGATAGCAGGGATAAAGACATCATTGGCACGAGCAGCATTCAGAATATACTCGCCCTCTTTTGCCTGATACTCAACACCATCAATTTTTATGCTAATCATATCTTCTACTGTTTGTACTTCACTCATATTAGCTTCCTACTCTTTCTAATCTACTAAATCTATACGAGGATATCAAAGCCGTACTTAATCCCTTATCAAATAGAGGATTAAGTGCAATTGTTCCTTTCAAAGATGTATCAATTTTAAACACTCGGTTAAAAGTTATTATGCCTATATTAAACACCACACTTTCACCATCTCTTAGCTTTGCGGCCATAGCAAACTGTTTAGATCCAAGTAATACGGCCTCTTGCTGGAGATTTTTTGATTTTCCCGTAAAGGCTGAAAAGTGCTCCTGAGGGTTACAGTTATAGATTACCGCACCATCAATCCCTTCAATCTCTTGAGGTTCATCAATCTCCTCTTTTATCGGACATACCATCAAATCGAGCATATACCCTCTATGCTCTCTTCCTTTGCTATCAAAATAGTCAGGCAAACTATCGAAATGAACCGATTTAAATCCTTTCTCTTCTGGTAGCTCTTGGGTATAATCAATGGTATGTTCTGCCTTTAATCCCAATCGGTTGGCGATATCATTTAGCGTATATCCTCCATAGGGAAGTGCTGCATTAAGAGGAACGACACGTTTAGTATAAGCGGTCAATGTCCCCTCTTGTTGATTCAGTGCGGGCATCGCCAGATCTCCATCACCTAATGCAGAGAGAACAAAATCTGCATCCACATTATAGCCAACTGTAGCACCTTGTGCTTCATCATCCAAATCACAGATCAATGAGAGTCCCATTGCATTTCCTGCAGGAGGGATACAGAGGATATTAAATCCTGCATATTTCTCAATAAGGGCAAGATATCGAGCGATATTCTCCGCTTCAGGATGGGTATAGAGATCTGCTCCTACCACTAAAGAGTATCCCTCTTTTTTGAGTAGTGACCGAGAGAGAAGCTCTAGCTCCTCCTCTCCTACATTGGACTCAGCAGAGAGGTTACCAATATCCAAGTCATCAAGAACCTCTTGAATATTTTGAGGAAGCGTAACCCCTTGGAGCAAAGTATCTGCCAGAAGTGCCATAACACCCTCTTCACTTCCAGGTTCATACTTGATAAACTGAGTTACAATATTTTGGATATTCTGATCCTCAATAGGGTGCATATACACCACCCTAGCCCGTTGCCATTTACTTGCCATATTAATATGGTATTTTACAATAGGCGAGTCATCATTGATGCGGGTTCCCATCACAATAATAGCTTGAGATTGACTCAACTGCTCCAAACTTCCACCATAAAGAGATTTGCCTGTAATAGTGCCATAAGCACGCATAAACTTCTGATAGGCTCTCGCCTCAGGGGCAATCAACCTATATCCCCTCTGCTCCTTGAGCTTTTGAAGAATTAAAGCCTCTTCATTAGAGATCTCATTGGCAATTAGAATACTATTTGCTGATTCAAATGCCTCAATTGCCCGCTCAAAAGCCTCTTGATCTTTACTTACATCGATATTATCAAAATCATAACCGTAGCGACTAGCAGAACAGATGGTGCTAAACTCGGCTTGATTTCGCATTCGATAAACCTTGTTTTGTTTAATCTCATAAATAACATCATGCCCCGCTCCACAGTGTGGACAAGATGAGGGGATCTGTTGAAGTTCCCAAGCATTGGCACTGTATTTGAAGTTTGTATCTACCAAAGCTCCCACAGGACAGACCGCTGCCGCTTCACCTAATGTTAAAAGATTCTGGTCAGGTTTAGTATTTTCAATAGTCGAAGCATATCCACCTGCTTTTACCTTGAGTGCCTCATCTCCTGTAATCTCAGTAGAGACACGTACACACTTCTCACACATAATACAAAGAGATGGATCATAAGAGACAACACCCCAATTCTCTACAGGACGGTATTGATCCTTGGCAGTAAAGTTCTGAGTATCGACACCAAACTCCATGGTTTTATTTTGAAGTTCACACTCCCCACTCTTGTCACAAACCCCACACTCTAAGGGATGGTTAACATTATAGAGCTTCATAATATTTTGACGCTCTTTGTTAATCTCTGCTTTATTTGTATAAACTACTGCCCCATCAGTTATCTTCTCTTGGCAGGAGAGGATCATCCCCTCTACCCCCTCTACCTCAACCACACACATACGACAAGAGGCGATTGGTTTAACCTTACTGAGATAACACATCGTAGGGATATAGATATCATTCTCTCTAGCAACCTCCAGAATAGTTTGACCAAAAACTGCTTGACACGCCTTACCATTAATGGTTACATTTATAGTTTTACTCATCATACGGCCACCATCGATATATAGTAACATCGCATACAACGCTCTGCTTCTGCTATCGCCTCTTCCCCTGTAAACCCAAGGTTTACCTCTTTGTTGTTATCTTTACGCTCATCAACGCTCAGTTTTTGACTCTCTTGTCGTGGAATACCAGGCATCCATCCTGTAACAACCTCTTTTTTGTTATAGACCTTCAATCTCTCCAAATGATCTTCCATAATCTCATCATCTGTTAGAGTACACTTTCCATCATAGATATATCGACTGATAACTGAAGCTGCACGACGAGCCTGTTTGACGGCATGGACAATGGTCATTGGACCATACTCACAATCACCTGCAGCAAAAAGTCCAGGTCGTGAGGTC
Organism: uncultured Sulfurovum sp.; assembly: GCA_964515605.1. Taxonomy (GTDB): domain Bacteria; phylum Campylobacterota; class Campylobacteria; order Campylobacterales; family Sulfurovaceae; genus UBA1140. The sequence continues at coordinate 16,970 of CAZEUB010000093.1, forward strand.
ATATAGTCTTTACCATTTGTTAAGAGCGTATTCCATGAGGTAAGCTTAATATCCCACTCCTCAGGAATCAATTGAAGATCAGCTGCTTGAGATACTGCAGGAATTAAATAGTCTGCTTCAATCTCAAAATCAGCCCCCTCAATCTTAACCAACTGGGCTCGTCCTCCATTGGGATCAGGTACTAACTCAAATCTATTGACTTTAAGCTTAGTAATCTTCTCTCCATCATCCACAATCTCTTCAATAGCAGAGTGAAAAATAAACTCAACTCCCTCTTCGACTGCTTCATGGTACTCTTCATAGGTTGTGTTACGAATAATAGTCTTCTCATCTCTTCGATAGAGCATAATCACCTTTTTTGCCCCTTCACGAATTGAGCAACGCACCACATCCATAGAGGTAAAACCACCTCCAACACAGACTACTGTTTTGTCTTTTAACTCATTAGAGGCAGGAGAACCTATTCCATATTTATGCCATAGGTTAACCTTATCTAGCATATCAATCGCCCCCCAATATCCACCCATCTTTGGATTTTCATTGGCAGCACGTACTTTTTTGGAGAGACGTGTTCCAAATGCCAACAGTGTGGCATCATACTCAGCATCAATCTCTTTGAGACGATTGGCATCCACACGATGGTTATTATAGATAGTAACCGCTTCCAATCCTAATACCAAATCGATATCTTTGTTATACTTATCAATGGGCATTCGATACTCAGGAACACCAACAGCAACCTCGCCACCATTAACAGGAAGCTCCTCAAAGATATCAACTTTAATACCCTCAATTGCCAAATAGTAAGCAGCCGTCAATCCTGCTGGACCTGCTCCAATAATGGCAACTTTTTTGCCATCATTACGCAGAGGCTTTGGCTCTTGTGGATGCAACCACTCCAACTCATGATCTGTCTCATAATCTGCACCCAATCGCTTAAGTTCCATAATTGAGATAGGTTCATCAAGATTGGTTCTACGACACGCATCTTCACAAGGATGAGGACAGACTCGCCCACAAGTATGCGCTAGAGGCATGGTTTGCCGTGTTGCGACCAAGGAGTCAGCAAAGACCATATCTCTTACCCCCTCAATATAAGCAGGGATATCAACACTAGCAGGGCACATATCTGTACATGGCGCTGTTATCTTGGCAATGTAGGAGGTATCTCCTCTATAGTGTCGCGACGGTACTTGTCTATCAATACAGGTATCAAACTGCTCTTTATAATGCTCCATCAGATCCAAAATAGGCTTAGGAACAGTCTTTCCAATCTCACACTTGGAGGTAGTCATCATTGTCTGACCAATCTCCTTTAAGTGTGTAATATCATCATGACTTCCCTCGCCCCTAGCTATCTTATCGAGTAAGTCATAGAGAATTTTTCCTCCCCATCGTCCTGGAGCACACCTCCCACATGCTTCTGAATACTCTTGGTACTGTGCTGCATACTGGTTGGCTAACTCAATAGCATCTATATCCTCATCAAAAATAGCAACACCATCCCATCCAATAAATGCTTTTGAGTCTCGCTCCCCATGATAGGTTTCAGGAAGTTTAAACCTAGACTCACTCCACTCATCAGGTGACTTACCACGATTATCAATCAGTTCACCTTGCCAAGTAGAAAAGAGTAGTTTTGCCATTATTTAGCCTTCTTTTGTGTTGTGGTTTTTTTGGCTTTTGGCTTAGAAGCAGTGGTCTCTTTTTTGACCTCCTCTTTCACTTTGGCTTTAGCTTCCTCTTCAGCAGATTTAGCTTTTGCCTTCTCATTAGCAATTCTCTCGGCTTCAAGACGCTGTTCCTCTGCCAATTTTGCTGCTTTTTGCGCTACCTCTTTACGTTTAGCTATCTCTTCACTGCTTACTTTTTTGACCACAATTGTCCAATCTACCTCATTAAACTTGAGTGAGTTCATAAGATCATGTCCCATATCGCGTACAAAATCAGCAGATTTTTGAATAGAGCTAAAATCCCCTACCTCAAACAGGAAAATACCTACCTCTCCAACTTGTAAATTGCTTTCGATGAGTTCACCCATTCGGTCATAGAAGTCATCATGTAAATGTCTTAAGTCATATCTTTGCATATTTTTCTCCTACTCCTATCTGTCAACTTCACCAAATACAATATTGGTACTACCAATGATTGTAACAACATCAGCAATATATGTTCCTACCAAAAGCTCTTGAAGCAATCCTGTATGGTAGAAACTAGGTGCTCTACACTTCAATCGATAGGCATAAGGTTCACCCTCTGATTTGATATAGAAGCCAAGCTCACCTTTTGGTGATTCAGTTGCCACATAGACTTCACCTTTAGGTGGTCTCATCCCTTGAGTTACCAATACAAAGTGCTGCATCAATGCATAGTTTTGTGTCATAATCTCCTCTTTAGGAGCAGAGATATATTGAGGAGCATGTGCCATTAACTTTGGCTCTGTCTCATCATATTTCAAAATAAGTTGTCGAATAATTTTGGTTGACTGATGTATCTCTTCCATATAGAGGCGATATCGTCCATAACTATCACAAGTATCAGACACAGGAATATCAAAATCCAACTCAGAGTAGAGTTCATACGGCTCCTCTTTACGGATATCATACTTGATCCCAGAACCTCTTAGCATCGGACCACTACATCCCCAAGAGAGTGCATCTTCTGCAGAAATTGTTCCAACATCCTCCAGACGCATTTTCCAAACTCTATTCTCTGTAAGCAGTGCCTCATAGGTATTTTTGACCTCATAGTCAACTTTGTCACAAAAGGCTCGTACATTAACTATCCAATCAGAAGGGAGATCCAAAGGTACTCCTCCAATTCTAACCGCAGAGTGGGTCAATCTTGCGCCACAATAATCCTCCATCAAATCCATAGCAAATTCACGCTCACGGAAAGCATAGAGGAATACGGACATCGCTCCAACATCAAGTGCATGAGTTGCAATAAAGAAGAGGTGAGAGATAATTCTATTAAGCTCTAAAAGCATGGTTCGAATCACTTGAGCCCGTCTAGGGACTTCCACTCCAAGCAGTTTCTCTACAGCTAAAGCATAAGCATAGTTATTAGATGTTGATGCGATATAATCGAGTCTATCTGTAGTAGGTAAAAACTCATTATAGGTCATATTTTCAGCCATCTTCTCAATACCTCGGTGAAGATATCCAATATCGGGATAGGCTTTGACCACCTGCTCTCCATTAAGCTCCAAGATCAATCGTAATTGACCATGTGCTGAGGGGTGCTGAGGACCAAAGTTAATCACCATGGTATTGTCTTCACGCTCAAAATTAAGGTTTTCAAAAAATGGGGACAGTTTATTTGGTTGTTGCATACTCTTCTCCCTCTACTTTCTATATTTCGCTGGTTTTACACCATCAGCTTTTTGATAATCAACCAAGAAGGTCTTACTATACTCTATTGGGGTTGGAGTCTCACCCTCAGAGATATCTGCTCCAAATGGTACTTCATACCCCACACGCGAGAATCTTTTGGTATCATATCTATCAATCATTGATTGATCTCTTATCTCAGGTCCAATCGCCTCTCTGGCATCTTTGCCAAAGATCTTATCTACCTCATACCATGAAGCAAACTCATCCCCTTGAAGAGGATAGGTCTTAAGAAGAGGATGTCCCTCCCAATCATCAGGCATAATGATTCTTTTCATCAATGGGTGGTTGTTGGATCTAATACCAAACATATCAAACATCTCTCGCTCTGCAAAATTAGCAGATTTATAAAGAGGAACCACTGACTCAACTGCTTGTCCCTCTTTGATACGTGTAACCACACGCATTCTCTTCGCTTCATTGAGATTTAGCATCTGATAGAAGACCTCAAACTCTCCATCTTTAGCAAGATAATCAACCGCACTCAATTCAGAGAGCATTGCATAACCACACTCATCTCTAAGAGTCTCTAAGGTTTTAAAGTTATCTTCTGGATTAATCTCAACAATCATCTGATCCAATTGAATCTCTGCTCTTTTGACCTCTACTTTCTTACTTAAAACTTCTAGCTGTTTGGCAAAAATTTCATCTGTACTTACATCAAATCTAGGAGTATTGGGTACAACATGAAATCTATCAGTATAGTATGCCTTTGCTTGAACATTATCTTTTGGTACATATTTTCTCATTATACTAACCTTAAGTTTTGTTTGGTGTTTTTGTTCATATTGGCAGACTCTTTTCTAATCTTCTTTTGAAGCATCATCAACGCATATTGCAATGTTTCAGGACGTGGGGCACATCCAGGAAGATAGATATCTACAGGGATAATTCTATCCACTCCTTGTACCGTAGCATAGGTATTAAACATCCCTCCTGTATTAGCACATGATCCCATTGAGATAACCCATTTTGGCTCTGTCATCTGATCATAGAGTCGTCGTGCAAACTCTGAGTGTTTTTTGGAGAGTGTACCTGCTAGTATCATCACATCTGATTGTCGTGGAGAGGCTCTAAAGATAGTACCAAATCTATCAAAATCATAACGGCTACCCCCTGCAGCCATCATCTCAATCGCACAACAGGCGAGTCCATAAGTGAGAGGCCAAAGTGAGTTACTTCGCCCCCAGTTTACCAAATGATCTACCGTCGTCAATGCGATCGGCAAGCCAGCTGTACTGGCATAATTTACTTGATGCTGTGCCATTCAAGTGCTCCTTTTTTCCATGCGTAAATAAATCCAAGTGTTAAGAGAACGATAAAGAGAATCATCTCTGCAAATCCAAACCAACCAAGCAGTTTAAAATCAATAGCCCATGGGAACATAAAGATAATCTCCACATCAAAGAGAATAAACAGAAGGGCTATTAGATAAAACTGCGTCGAGATTGTATTGGGTTGCTTGGTCACCTCTGGTCCACACTCATAGATTGTTAGCTTCAACTTCTCTGTGTCAAGCTTTGCTAATTTTCTACTTACAAACCGTGCTGCTATCAGTGTTGCATTAAATGCCACAACCGTCACCACGAAAAGAAAGAAGATACCTAAATAGGGGTGATTGTTAATCACATGAGTCATTAGAACTCCTTTGTTAAAGATGTTATTCTCTGTTGAAATCTCCCACAAACTATTGTGGTCACTAGAAGAATATTAGACTTATATTAGCAGAAAAACAATTAAATAGATTGTGTAATTATAGTGCTTTAATGGGATATAAATACTATGTAACCAAGTGTTACAATAGGTCTAAGGAGAATAAGATCAAACTATTAAGAATATAAGGAAATATGGTTTTTCAACCCTATTATAAACTTTCAGATAGGGTCATCTCTATTATATGCTTAATACCAAAGCATTTGGATTACTGTAGAGTAATCCAAAAAATAACTTGAATCAAAAGAGACAGGAGAGAGCATCTCCAAAGGAGTCATTATGGCAGATTCGGTGACAACTAACTCCCCTACAGAAGAGGGGATAGTGATACTTAACTCAAAAGGTGTCTCTTTTGCCTCTAAGTTAGTAGTTAAAATTAGCATTATTAAAGTTTTTATTAATCTATTTGTTTTCATTTTTACTTCCATATTATAGTTGTTTATTTATATTTATTGTTCATGGACACAACAACATTATAGCAAATAAAAATTAAATATTAACTTTAAAATATAATTTTTTTATAAAAGATTATTTTAAGACTAGTTCATTCCAAAAGGATTTAAGCCCCCCATTATCCCCATGGCTTGGGACTTCTTATTATCCTCTACCATTTTAAATACATCATTAATTGCAGAGATCATCAAAATTTGCAAAGACTCTTTATCTTCCAAAATAGAGTCATCAATAGAGATATCAATAACTTCCCCACTACCATTTGCTGTCACTTCTACCATCCCACCTCCTGCTTTAGCGGTCATAGTTACTGCGTTGGCTTGCTCTTCCATCTCTTTGGCTCTCTTTTGAAGCTCCTCCATCATCTGCCCCATCTTACTCATATCTAAACCTTCAAACATCACTTTAATCCTTTAAACTCTTGAGCAATACTATTATCATCATTAAGTATTACTATTTTTGGCTCAAATCTATCAGCCTCCTCTTCACTCATTGAAGCATAGGCGATAATAATGATCTTATCTCCGACATGTACCTTTCTAGCTGCTGCTCCATTTAGGCATATCTCTCTTTTTCCTGCCTCTCCTGAGATGATATAGGTTGAAAATCGTTCGCCATTATTGATATTAACAATATCTATTTTTTGTCCAACACGCATCTTAGCAGCATCCAATAGCTCTTGATCAATAGTAATTGATCCAACATAGTTAAGATTTGCCTCAGTCACTGTAGCTCTGTGTAATTTACTATAGAGCATTGTAATATTCATAAACTTTGTCTCCGTTTTCTCTATTTTTAGCTAATTATATCAAGTTTTATATATTGTCTATCCAAGTTAAAATATAAAATAATATTTAATATAATGAGTTTATGAAAAATATATCACAAAAACCTTAATTCTCATCATCTTATGACTACTTTATCAAAGAATTAAACCAAGGTTAACGAAGGAGATCTGCACCCACTTGTAAATTTAAACTCTCTATATTTTGAGTTTCAATAATAATCGTTACAGAAAGTATCATAAGCTACAAAAATAAGAGTATTGAACCAAATGATCTTGACAAATTGGGAAACTATAGCGTTAAGATTACAAAATATTTGATAAGTATGGGAGTCTATTATGATATATGATGTATTAATAGTTGGTGGTGGTGCTAGTGGATATGGATGTGGTATAACTCTGGCTTCAACCAATGAGAAGTTTGAATGGGCAAAGGATAAAAAGTATCTTATCATAGATAGTGGTTGTAGTGATATAAAAAAGGCTAGTTTTTACAACCTAAGTGGCACAACATATGGTATAGGTGGTGACAGACTACTAGATACCCTACAGACTCAACTACATAAGCTAAAATATTGTGAACTGCTCAATGATAAAGTTCTCAAAATAACAAAAAAAGATGGTATATATAAAGTATATACCAAGAGAAGAGTATTTCAGACCAAAATCCTAGTCTTGGCTACTGGTATGCACCAGTTTGATATAGAGTGTGAAGGAGTAGATATAAAAGTATTACCTCATAGAAATGTGATGAAACCACAAAAAATATATCTTCAAAACTATGAAAATAAAATAGATACCAATCTATATGTATGTGGCTTAGCTAGTGGAGTTAAAACTATGTTTGCCATAGCTAATGGAGACGGGGTCAAAGTAGCGTGCGATATCCTTGAAAGCTACACTGGTAAAAAAACTGTAGCTCATGATAGTATCAAAGATGCGATAGTATAAATCGCAGAGACTATTGATATTCAAACTTACCTCCTAAAACGCTCTTTTTGATTTAGTTGATTTTTTTAGAGAGGAGATAAAGCTACTCCAATTTTTTTGAAATTAATTTTGGGTAAGTACTTAGTAGGTGCAACGATAAGCCGGGTTCTGTCGTGGGTAGTTATTTATCTAGGCGTATGGTTGCCCATACGCTCAAGCGAGACACCAATACCAATCTAATGGCTTTGTGAGATTTTTACCATGTGCCTCTTGCTACGGACAGGGTTTACCTAGCTACTCATGTTACCACAAGCACTGGTGCGCTCTTACCGCACCCTTTCACCTTTTACCACCAAAAGATGGTTTTCATACTCTCTGTTGCACTTGCCCTCAGATTACTCTGGCCATCCGTTAGATGGAGTCCTATCTCACATGTAGCCCGGACTTTCCTCTCGTAACAATTATGTTACCAGCAACTACCTATTGCACCTAAAGCGAATTATACCACAACTAAAGCGAAACAAAAGAGTTTTTATATCATAATATTCCATAATTAACTACAAAATATAAGGAAAAAAATCATGTTAAACAAAAGTCTAATACTCATTTCACTCCTATTTGGATTATCCACCATAAGTTTCGCAGGGGAGAGTAATAGCACTCAACTCAATACCCCTATAGATAAAAATACACAAACTCCTGACTTGATTGAGGAGCAAATTCAAAAAGCTCTCTTGGGCATAAGCACTCTCAAGGTATTAAAAGAGGGAGAGTCCAAAATTATTTTTGAATCTGAAGCAAAAGTTCTTAATAGCGACCAACCTAAAAAGAGAAAAAAAAGAAAAACCAGAAAGAGAAGATTAAAGAGAAAAAATATTAATATAGAGAGCTTACCTCTTGCCAAAACCTACCCAATGGATTATGATCTTAGTAAAATCCAAGAGTAATATATTGAAAATCATTATCATTTAATAGATTATTAAGTTGATCTTGACTATGATTCTCTCAAAGGAGAATCGATAATGAAACTATCTAATCTACACATAGGTGATCAAGCTATTATAAAAAATATAGAGACAAATGATGAACTAAAAAGCCGTCTCTTCTCTTTTGGCGTAGGACGTGGATCGAAATTGACCATTGAAGCCTGTTCCATTCGACAAAAAACCATAGAGATTGAAGTAGATGGAACCCTTATTGGTCTGCGTGGCAAAGAGGCGGAAGAGATAGAGGTGGAAAAGATATCATGAATTCTATCAAAATAGTTTTGGCAGGGCAACCAAATGTAGGAAAATCAATGCTTGTTAATGCCATGAGTGGATCAAATGCCCTCAAGGTAGGAAACTTCTCAGGAGTAACCGTCGAGAAGACAGAGGTCTGCTTTGAACACCACTGTCATCTCTTTGAGATGGTAGATCTTCCAGGGACATACTCTATCAATGGTTTCTCAAAAGAGGAGAGAGTTGCCCATGAGTATCTCATCAATGAGCAGTATGATGTTATTATTAATGTACTTGACTCAACCCACCTTCAACGCAATTTCCTCCTTACCTTAGAACTGCTAAAACTCAACAAAAAAATGGTTGTTGCACTCAATATGGCAGATGAAGCCCAAAAAGAGGGCTTGGAGATTGATATCAAACAGATTGAAGCGATCCTTGGTATACCTGTGGTCTTTGTCTCTGCCAAGAGTGGCAAAGGGGTAGAGGAGCTACTAGAGCGTATCCATGAGGTTGCAGATAAACCCTATCGAGACAATGCCAAGATTACTTACAGTGATGCCTTTGAGGAGGAGCTTTTTGCACTTGGTAAATTTCTTGATGAGAAAGAGTTTAAGTGGCAAGATCTCACCTCACGAGAGATTGCTATTCGTCTGCTTTTTGAGGACAAAGAACTCTATCAAGAACTACATGATCACCCTATTATGATTGAGCTTCACCCCAAAATTTTGGAGGCACGTAACCATATCTATACCCATCACGAGACCAAAAGTATTGATGAGATTAAAGCTAATGAATATATCGCCATTGCACGTGGGATTAGAATGGAGACTGTTAACTGCCCAAAAAACAAAGGGAGCAAAACACTCACCAAAAAGATTGATGAGATTCTTATCAATAAGTATCTTGGAGTGCCTATTTTTCTCTTTTTCATGTGGGGACTCTTTCAGCTTACCTTTAGTGTGGGTGAGATTCCTATGGCATATATCGAAAAAGCAGTTGCTCTTTTTGGAACAGCGGTAGGAGAGAATATCAGCCATGAGGGGTTACGAAGCTTAGTCGTAGATGGTATGATCCAAGGGGTAGGAGCGGTACTGCTCTTTTTGCCCAATATTGTCATCCTCTATTTGGGAATTGCCCTACTAGAGACCACAGGATACATGAGTCGCGTGGCATTTCTTCTTGATGGTTTTTTCCATAAGTTTGGACTACACGGAAAAAGCTTTATCCCTTTGGTAACAGGATTTGGATGCTCTGTTCCTGCCTATATGGCGGCACGAACACTCAAAAATGAAAAAGATCGACTCATTACCCTCTTTATTATTGGTTTTATGAGTTGTGGGGCAAGGCTACCTATCTATGTACTCTTTATTGGGGCTTTCTTTGAGCCTGAGCATGCGGGGAGTATTCTTTTTGGTGTCTATATTGCAGGAGCGATACTTGGATTGGTCATGGCAAAAGTTCTACGTGTGGTAGTATTCAAAGGCAAGGATGAACCCTTTGTAATGGAGATGCCAAAGTACCGTCTCCCCTCTTTGCAACTTATTTGGCATACTGTCTACAACAACGCCAAGGGCTATCTCAAAAAAGCAGGAACATTTATCTTGGCAGCTTCAATGTTGATTTGGTTTGCATCAAACTATCCTAGCAAAAATATTGAAGAGAGCTATCTAGGAGAGATTGGTAGAGCTACTCAACCCTTCTTTGCTCCCTTGGGATTTGATTGGAAAATGACCGTTGCTCTTGAGGCTGGTTTGGCTGCCAAAGAGGTTGTGGTCTCAACATTAGGCGTACTCCACTCTATAGGGGAGGAGGTAGATCCTGAAGATAGTGGACTCCGAAAAGCCCTTCAAGAGCATTATGATTTTGCCACGGCTATGGCATTTATCGTCTTTGTGATGATCTATCTTCCTTGTCTGGCCGCCTCAATGGTCTTTGTCAAAGAGGCAGGAGGATATCGATATTTGGTCTATCTTTTCCTCTTTACCACCATTACTGCTTGGATCTTCTCCTTTATTACCTATCGCCTATTAATTTAGGCGAAGATCCTTTTTATTGAGTCTTATCAATCCCCAAAAGACTAAAATTTTGTTATAATCTCTGTTAATTAAAGAATAAGGAAAAGAGATGTCAGTTCTTATAAAGTCAACTATCAAAACCAATCCATTGGGACGTTGGTATATTGAGTTGAATGATACCACACAAGAGGGGCATATGGCTATCTGCTTGGATGTTAATGAGTATGCCGAAAAAATAGAAGAGATAGGAAGAGAGTATGGCAATGATATTGAGATAGCATGGTCATCTGAGGAGAATGTCACTCCAGAACAGATCAATGAGGTTCGCATGCAGATGAATGCCTATGAGGCAGAGCGAGAAGCTAGAGAAGCTACCCAAGCAGAGGGAGAGACAACCTATAGTAGTGATGGTAGCCCAAAATTTTAGAAGAGAGATCATAAGATTTTACACCAAACTCTTCTCTACTTCAAATCTTATCCATCTGGTTATTTTAAATCGTCACAAAAAATAACCATACCTCTTATAATATACTCAATAATAATCTATTTTCAACATCAAACTTGCACTAAAAACAACCTAAACATTGTATTTAACAACCAACAATAGCTTAGTAATTAAATTATAAAATTAATCCAAATATTTAAATATATTTTATAAAACATTGATATAATAAGTATGTAGATGATGAAATAGTTAAAAAGTCAGGAGAAAAGATGAAACTTTTAATGATATTCCTACTATTAGGATCAATGATCGTCGTTAATGCTGCCAAAGTAACATGGGATTCAAATGGAAAACCCAAAATAGAAGCATCAGGAAAACCAATTAAGGGGTGTAATCAAGCGAGTTTGAAGGATCTACTTAAGGATAGAAACAGTAGTGACTGTGACTCTTAAATTTTCAACTTAATAGAGGAGTTACTCATCTCCTCCTCTATTCTTTAAGAGAAGAGGCTTATGCCCCTTGCTCAATGGCATACTTTTTGCCAAGCTCATAAGCTTTTAGGTTAAGCTCATGTACTTTTTTGGGTACTTTTGAAAGCATTGTCTCAATAAGCACATCCTCATCAATCGCCTTCATGAAGTTATTAGCAATAGCCAGTGCAACTACCGATTGAGTAATAACGTTTCCTACCTCCTCTTTAGCGATCGTAATAATAGGTATCTCAACGATATTCCATTTTTCTCTATCCTCTTCACTTGCTGTTACCAAGTTTGGCTCAATTACAATGGTTCCCCCTGGTTTAACACCATTTTTAAATAATTGGAAACTTACATTTGCAACTGAGAGCATAAAGTTTACCTCACCATCATTTGCATATGGATAGTAGATCTCATCATCATCAAGTGTAATATCAACAACTGTTGGTCCACCACGCACCTGTGATGTGTATGTTGCCGTTTTGAGTCCATAACCACCAGTTTTGATTTTTGCGGCAGCAAAAATCTCACCAGCAAGAAGAACACCTTGTCCACCAACGCCTGTAAATCTCATTAATGTTCGTGCCATTGTGTTACCTCCCTATATCTTTTTCTCAAAGTCATCTTGAGTGATCTTAGCTCTCTCACCTTGATGTACTTTTTGAATCTCTTTGTACATGTCACAATACTCATCAGCCTCTGTATCTTGATGCAAGATACCTGTTGGAAGTACATTTAATTGCTCCTCTGGAGACATTGCATCATATTTCTTTTTAGAGACAGTAATACTATCAATCCAGTCAAG
>CAZEUB010000094.1:0-16978 GCA_964515605.1 uncultured Sulfurovum sp.
GGTTACCACATTGCTATGGCGATCAAAAAAGATCCTCTCTCTTTGCCTCGTATTGTTTTTCATGAGATTACCAAGAGTGCGATTAAACGTGCGTTGGAGAATCCGCGAAGTATTGATATGGATTCAGTCAATGCCCAACAAGCAAGACGACTGCTTGATCGTATCGTAGGCTATAAGCTCTCTCCATTGTTAGCAAGTAAGATTCAAAAAGGGTTGAGTGCAGGACGGGTACAGAGCTCTTCATTGAAGATTGTGGTGGATAGAGAGCGGGAGATTAAGGCGTTTAAACCAGAAGAGTTCTGGAGTATTGAGGCTATTTTTGAGAAGAGTATTGAGGCCTCAATCTATGCTTTTGATGGATTAAAGATAGAGAAGCTCACCATCAAAAATCAAAAAATGGCAGAGGAGATTGTCCTCTCTGCTACCAAAGAGAGTTTTGTGGTGGATTCTTTGGAGAAACGAGAACGCAAAAGCAAAACACCACCTCCCTTTATGACCTCAACGCTTCAACAAGCCGCCTCTACACAGTTAGGATTCTCTCCCAAAAAGACCATGATGGTCGCACAAAAACTCTATGAGGGTGTCAAAACAGACAAAGGCAATATGGGGGTTATCACCTATATGAGAACGGACTCTTTGAACCTTGCCAAAGAGGCAGTCGATGGGGCAAGAGCCTATATTCAGAGTAATTTTGGAGAACCCTATCTTCCCCAAAAGCCCAAATTTTATGCCAGTAAATCCAAAGGGGCTCAAGAGGCACATGAGGCGATTCGTCCAACAATGGTAGAGTTTACGCCACTGGTTGCCAAAGATTATCTCAGTGCTGATGAGTTTAAACTCTATCGCTTGATCTACAACCGTTTCTTGGCATCGCAGATGACTGAGGCACGTTTGGAGTCACAGACATTGATCTTCAAGGGAGAGAAAAGCACCTTCAAAGCGAGTGGAAGAAAGCTTCTATTTGATGGTTTTTATCGGGTAACAGGTTATGGAGAAAAAGACAAACTACTCCCTGAACTCAAAAGAGGTCAAAAGGTAATGCTTGATGATATTAAGCATGAGCAACACTTTACAGAACCCCCTGCACGGTACAATGAGGCAAGTTTAATCAAAAAGTTAGAGTCACTAGGGATAGGACGACCTAGTACCTATGCTCCGACAATTACCATTTTACAGACCAGAAAATATATTGAGATCGAGAAGAGACGTATTCACCCAACGGAGATTGCTTTTACGGTTATTGAGATGTTAGAGGAGTATTTCCCTGAGATTGTGGATAGCTCCTTTACCTCTCGTATGGAGGCAGATCTTGATGAGATTGATGAGGGAAAACTCGATTGGCAAAAACTCCTTAGTGACTTTTATGACCCCTTTATGAAGAAGATTACCGATGGGAAGAGGAGTATCCCTAGTAAAAAGATGGCAATCCCAACAGGCGAGATGTGTCCTAAGTGTGGGAGTGAGTTGCTTCGTCGTAAGGGGCGTTATGGAGAGTTTATCGCTTGTGGCAACTTCCCTAAGTGTAAATATACTACCGATCTTGAAGGCAATGCACCACCAGAGCCTGAAAAGACCGATATCCCTTGTGATAAGTGTGGGGCAATGATGGTGATCAAAGATAGTCGCCGTGGGAAGTTCCTCGCCTGTTCTGCTTACCCAAAATGTAAAAATGCCAAACCGTTAGTTCCTCCAAGAGAGCTGGATCAGCCTTGTCCTAAGTGTGGTTCAAAAATTCTTGAAAAAGAGGGGAAAAGAGGAACATTTTATGGTTGTTCAAACTATCCTAAATGTCGATTTATTACCAATGGAGAGCCACAAGATAGAAAATGTCCAGAGTGTCAAAGTATGGTGGTACATAAGGTACTCAAAACAGGTGAGATCTATGAGTGTATTGAGAAAAAGTGCAAATGGAAAGAGCCTGTTCCTGCAGAAAAGCTTAAAAACAAAGAGAAGGAAGATGGTGAAGCTTCTTAGGGTTAATCACTATAATAATAGGAAAATATATGAAAAATATAGCAATTATTTTAGCAGGTGGAAGTGGAAGTAGATTTGGATTAAATATCCCTAAACAGTTTGCAAAAGTTGCGGGGAAAACACTCATTGAGCATACTTTAGATACTTTTCAAAATAGTGAAGTAATTGATGAGATATGCGTTGTTATTAAATCTGACTGGATTGATAAAATTGAAGAGATTATTATCAAAGGTGAATATAGCAAGGTCAAAAAAATTCTTAATGGAGGAGATGAACGAAAAGACTCTTCGCTCTCTGCCATTAATGCTTATAAAACAGAACCAAACTCAGCTGATTATAATATGATCTTTCATGATGCTGTTCGTCCATTTGTGACAGATGGAATTATCCAGAAGTGTATAGAGGGATTGAGTCATTATAGTGCTATTGATGTAGCGATTCCTGCTACAGATACTATTATAGAGGTACAAAACTCAGTGATTGAGAATATTCCAAATCGTGCCAATATGATGCAGGGACAAACGCCACAATGTTTTAAGTTAAAAACCATTGACCATGCTTATCAAATTGCTACTCAAGATCCTCTACTTAAAGCTACTGATGATTGTGGGATTATCAGAAAATACCTCCCTGATGAGCCAATTTATGTGGTAGAAGGATCTGTAGAAAATATCAAAATAACTTATGAGCAAGATATTTTTATGGCAGATAAAATTTTTCAACTAAGAAAGCAAACACTCAATTATAGATATACAGATGAACACTACACAACACATCTGAGAGACAAGGTATAGGTGGTTTTTGGTGATTCGTATGGAATAGGTAAAGATATAGGTGATTTGGCACAAAAGTATGGAGCAAAAGTCTATTTTTATAGTCGCTCTATGACCAATACTGATGTCTCAAGAGTAGCAGATGTTAAGATTGGGTTAGAGAAAGCAATAGGTGAGTGTGGTAGAATTGATTTTGTAGTTAATACAGCTTCTATTTTAATTAAAGAACCTCTAGTTCATACAGACTATAGCTCTATTTTAGATATTGTTAATATCAACTATCTTGGAGCAGTTAATGTAGCCAAAGAGAGTATCCCTTATCTTGAAAAAAGCAAAGGTGGGTTACTTAATTTTACCTCTAGTTCTTATACTCGTGGACGACAGAATTACTCACTTTATAGCTCAACCAAAACAGCCATTGTAAATCTCACTCAAGCATTAGGTGAGGAGCTTTATACTAAAGGAGTGAGAATCAACTGTATTAACCCTGAGCGAACTCAAACTCCTATGCGTATTGCAAACTTTGGAAATGAACCTGCCCATACGCTTCTCTCTAGTGTTGAGGTGGCATATAGCTCTATCAATACTCTTTTGGCAGATTTTACAGGTCAAGTGGTTGATGTACGATTACAAAAGAGTTCAAAGTAGGATTATTTATGATTACAGCAAAGGGATTAAAAAAATTAATACTTCATCCTAAAACTTTTATAAAAGATTATCGCAATAAAGGTAAATGGCGAGGAAGTATCAATATAGAATATGCTAATCTACTTATGCCTATTACAGTTATACTTCATACAGGAGAG
Organism: uncultured Sulfurovum sp.; assembly: GCA_964515605.1. GTDB lineage: Bacteria > Campylobacterota > Campylobacteria > Campylobacterales > Sulfurovaceae > UBA1140. The sequence goes on from CAZEUB010000094.1 coordinate 3,554, forward strand.
GGGGAGTCATCTAGGAGTCATCTCGCCCTTTGGGTTTCTTATTTTATAAAAGCTGATATAAAGTTTATGATTATGACACGCCATAGAGTAGCCTTTGATATGGCAGTAGAGGATTACCCTAATCTAAATATTGTTTATGCAAGAGGAGAGAAAGATGTTCAACAAATTATAGAAAAACTAAATTTTTTAAAAGCATGTTTTTACCCCTCAAATACAGGGAATAATATTCATCTTTTGGCTTTTGCTCATATAGAGCATATATTTATTGGTCATGGAGATAGTGATAAATCAGCAAGTGCTCATAAATTTTTTCGGGTTTATGACCAAAATTGGGTGGCAGGAGAGGCTCATCGAGATAGATTTAACAATGAGGGGTTTGATTTTAGAGGTTTGGAGTTTGTTAAGGTTGGGCGACCTAATCTGTTGGATGTAGTTGAGAATACACAAACCCCATGGAGAGATAGGTTTCAAGATGATATAAAACTACTATATCTTCCTACATGGGAGGGGGTATATGAGGAGCAAAACTACTCCTCTTTGCCTATTATCAAAGAGATTGTAGAGGAGATTGGTTCAAAGTTTACTCTCTCTTTGTCTCTAAAGCTACACCCTAGTACAGGAAATAGGGAAATAGGGTTAAAGGGTGTAGAGAAGGAGTTGATAACTCTGATGAGAAACAAAAAGATAACAGGAAAGGTAGTAGCCAAAGAGCAGACAGTACATCAGTTGTTGACTCTAAATAACCTCTATATTTGTGATATATCGGCAGTGGTATCTGAGTCTCTATCTGCAAATGCACCTATATTTGTCTATATTCCAAAAGATAAAGAGATTAAAATCTCTCAAAGTAAGATGCCTTATGAGTATTATACTTATATCTTCTCTTCTGTGGATGAACTCTCAAAAAAGATAGAGCAAGTCTTAGATGGAGATGATTACTTAGCCACTAATCGCCAAAAAGCGATGGAGTATATATTGGGCATAGATGAGACTTTGGATAACAGATTTATCAAAAATCTTCAAGCAATAGATAGGGGTGAATAGTTTGAAATTTATAGTAGATACATTAAACATGAAAGTATTAAAGAGCAATAGTTCTCAAAGGATTATACTTTATGGAGGAGCAGGAAAAGCCTCTATTGGGCATTTGCGATTTTGGATACCTATTTTTGACTCTAGTGGTGTAGATTTTGTAGTTTTGACTAGGGAGATGGTGGTCTATACCACTCTTATTGAGGAGTTTCCTACTAAGAGTATTGTCTATGCCAAAAACCCTTTAGATGTAGAAGAGGTGCTAACGCAACTCTCTTTTTTGAAAGCTATTTTTTATACCTCAACAGTTGGAAAAAATATTCATCTTTTGCGGTTTAATAATATAAAGCATATCTATATTGGAAGTAAAAATAGTGATATTCTCTCTTCTCGAACAAAGTTTTATCGAGCTTATGATGAGATCTATGTCTCAAGTCAATCTCAAATAGATAAATTTAAAGAAGCAATAGAGAATACGGGTCATCTAAAATTTTCAATTGTAGGGAAACCACAATTGAAAGATATATTTAAGAGACCAAAAAATTCTAATTTAAAACCTCAGTTAAGTTATTTTCCTTCATGGGAAGGAAAAAGTGCTGAAAGTAACCTCTCCTCATTAAATATGCTTCCAAAATTCTTATATACAATAAAAGATTTTAATCTATCTCTTTGGATTAAACTCCATTCCAAAACAGGGAGAAGAGATAAAACGTTAAAGTATTTGGGTGATAATATTGATGAGGTTGCTACCTCTTTTGCGTTAGAATTTAAACAGCATAGATATGTTACTTCAGATGACCTCAAAGAGGAAGAATCTAATATGAGAGAAGCTTTTGATATGATGTTAAAAACAGACATTATAATTTGTGATTTGGAAATGCTCTCATTTGAACTTCTGGCGTTAAATGTTCCTATCTTTATTTATATTCCAAAAGATAAAAATATAGAACAATTTAGGCAAAGAGGTTATTTCCAATACACTTATATTTTTTCTGATATAGAAGAGCTAAAAAAGAGATTAGATACTGTTTTAAACAGAAAAGATGAATTGAAAGAGAAACGAAAAGAGGCATTAGAGTATTGGTTAGGGCAAAAGGAAACACTCAATAATATTTTTGTAAAACAATTAAAAAAATATGTTTAGATTACTACTTTTACTCTCTATTTTTTTAAATGCAAAAGAGTATCTGTTTACTCTTAAATCTATTGGATTTTTGAAACCAAAAGATAGCTTTACCAAAGTAGATAACTCTCAAAATGTTCTCCAAGGTATAGTTAGTTATAAAAATAGGTGGATTGTCTCACAAGCAGTAGGTAAAAAAAGATTACTATTTAATCTGTTGGATAGTGATGGTTTATCCATTGCCAATCGACAGCTCAATTACGCTTCTCATGGACAAGATTTATCAATAGAGGAGATAAACTCTACTTCATTATATCTCTATACGGTAGGTCAAAAAAATAGAGGTATTGTAAGATTTAAAATGAGTATTTCCTCTAAAGATAAACATAAAAAACTCAATATTGAAAAAGAGAGAGAATTTCTTTCAAAAATAAAAAATACAACGGTTACATTAAGCGAGGATAAACAGTATCTGCTTACTTATAATAAAGGAATAATCAAAATTTATAAAAAAGAAGAACTTATTAAAGGTGTTGTTCGAGTAATAAGTAAGTTTCCTATTTTAAATGAACAAAAAAAGATTTGGTTTCAAGGTATTGTAATGTATGGTGATACTATTTTTACGCTTAGTGGTAAAAATACCGTATTTGATAAAAAAATATTGGCTATTTATACTAAAAAAGGTTTACTTCTTGATAAATATTATATAGAAGCCAAAGATATTACTCCTAGAGTCTATACTTCCAATGATCAATGGGAGCTAGAGGGGTTGACATTTAGAGATCAAAAAATCTACACTACAATAAACAGCTTTGTGGATGGAAAATATAGCAAAGAGCTTTTGGAGATATTAACACTAAAAAAGAGAGATAATAGATGATTGTACCTAAGATAAAACACTTTTTACGCAATAGTAGGCAGTATCTTTTTTGCCGTAATAATAGTATTGATATATATAAGTATCGTTACTTTATATTTTTGGACTCCAAAGTCCCCAATATTATAGAGCAGATACACCCCTATTTTCAAAAAGGTTTTTTTGACAAAGAGCAAGTAGTTATTGTCTATCGTCACCATTTTGATAATATCAAACCAATAACTAAAGCTCTTGCAAAGTTTGGGTTAAAATCATACTGCTTTATAAATCTTAGAGATATCCCTGCCTTGCAAGATGTAGTTTGGTTCTATACACACAATAGCATGACCAATCTTGCTGTAATTAATAAAAATGTCTACTCCAAACATATCTGGATGGGGCATGGAGATAGCGAAAAGGTCTCCTCATATAAAAAGATTATCCGTATCTATGACTACTGTTTGGTAGCAGGTGAAAACTCTATAGAGCGATTCTATACGCATCATATATTTAGAAGAGAAGAGGGATATAGGTTTATTCGTACAGGTAGAGCCAACCTATGCTCTGTGATTCCTACTCAGCCTCAAAAGAGCAGAAAACAAGCAGTGCTTTTTGCTCCTACATGGGAAGGTCCAATGAGAGAGGAGAACTACGCTACACTTCATCTTCATCAAGAGACGGTTGAGATTATTGATACGCTTTTATCCCATTTAGGCATCCAAGAGGTAGTGATGAAGTTTCATCCAAACACAGGAGTAAGAGATACAGAGTATCTCTTATATAGTTATCGCATCGTAACCTCTCTATTAGAAAAGAGAAGAAAGTTAACACTCATAACAGAAAAAGGCTCATGGATTGAGCGACATTTTAGCCGTAAGTTTGGAGAGAGTTTGCTCTACAAAGAGAGCCTTTTTGACCTACAAGAATACTCTTTTGTTCGAGCCATTACTAATATATCTGCAATGGCAACAATGAGTTATGCAGAGGGGATTAATACGCTTATACTTTATGATAGCCGTATGGAGATACAGAAAAATATCAACTTTTTGTTTACAAAAAAGTTTGCATTAGATAAGATACCACTTGATAAAACACAATACCTAACGACACCAATGTCTCAAAATTCCAAAGTTATCTCCTATGAGAAAGGGTGGGATGGTTTATCTCAAAAAGAGATTTTTAAGTGTGTAATAAAACATATTAGTAAGAGGTAGAGTCAGTAAAGATAATTAGGTTGGAGTATAATGTAAGAAGCTCTTATGATTCTCTAAACTTCCTTCCCTGCTCTCATCCCACAAACCCATGCAAAGTGAAGATTAAATCCTCCTCTATCACCATCCACATCCAGCACTTCACCTATAAAATATAGCCCTTTTTGCTTTTTGGACTCCATGGTTTTTGGATCTATCTCTTGGGTATCGACACCACCTGTTGCCACCTCTGCTCCATTGAATCCTCGACTGCCATCTATCCTAAAAGGGAATTTTTTGATACCATTGACAATCGATTTTAACTCTTTTGGGTGTGATAGAATAGTGCTAACACTCTTTTTTTCTAATTTGAGTGGCTCTAGTATTGGCAAGATAAGCTTCTTGTTTATAAAGCCTTGCAACCAAAGTTTGATGGGCTTAGAGGCATGATTCTTTAGACTCTTCTTCATCAAAGAGAACAACTGTTCATGTGTCATTTTTGGCATCAAATCGATCTCTAAGAGAATATGCTTCTCTCTTTTAAGTCTCTGTACCACTACCCTGCTAATATCTAGTATCGCCAAACCAGAGATTCCATAAGTAGTAAAGAGGAGATCTCCTAATCGCTCTACATCACCACACCGAACCCTAGCCTCTACCTTGACTCCCGATAGTCGTTTGAGGTTTTTGATAGGGGAGGTAAGCTGAACCAAAGAGGGATAAGCCTCTATAACCCTATGCCCAAATCCTTTAGCAAACTTCACCCCATCATCAACCCCACCCAAATTTGGAGCAGAGAGATGACCTGTAGCGACCACAAGTGCCAAGCTACTAGCCTCTCCCTGATCATATTGGACGATATATCTTCTCTTTTGATTAAGAATGCGTTTTACCTCACACCCACAACCAATCTCAACCCCCAACGCCTCACACTCAGCCTCCAAAAGCTCCACCACCGAAGAGGCTTGAAGTGACATAGGAAAGACCTTTTGCTCTTTTGCCTCTATCAACTCCAACCCAATTGTCCTAAAAAATCTCTTGATACTCTGATAGCCATACCCATCCAAAACCTGCTCTACAAAAGCAGGATTTTGAGAGTGAAACCTATTGGGTGTTGGCTTTTGATTAGTGATATTGCACCGACCATTACCTGTGGCTAGAAGCTTTTTGCCCACCTTACTATTTTTCTCTAAAACAAGGACTTTTTTGCCTCGTCTTGCCAAAACAATAGCCGCAACCAAGCCACTCGCTCCTGCTCCAACTATTATGACATCATACATTTTAAACTCTTGCAACTCATTAATTTTCACGCCACCAAAACCTATCCTAATATTTAAACAATAGCCAAATTATACCACACATCAAACAACCACCTTTGAGAAGATCAAAAAATAAAGAGGAACGTTAAACAGCTAAGTTACGATATAATATCGCAAAAATTTTTGGAGGGTAGTATGTGTGTCGAAAGACTACAGAAGATACTATTGGCAATGGGGCTTGGAATAGTAATGATGTTGGCGGCTTCAGGTGCGATTAAAGCGGCTTTTTTGTTACAACTTATTATTATGGTGATACTCATTTCTAGTGGATTAACGGGTTTTTGCTATATCTCTAAGGTGCTTCGTTCTGCCTTTCCATCATGTGAGGACAACAAATAATGGCAACCATTTCATATAAAGATGCAGGAGTCGATATCGATGCAGGAAACAACTTTGTAGAGGCGATCAAAGCAGATGTCAAGTCAACCTTTGATAGCAATGTTATTGGAGGAATTGGCTCTTTTGCAGGGGCTTATGCACTCCCAACCGGATACAAAGAACCTGTGATTCTCTCTGCTACCGATGGGGTAGGAACCAAGCTCAAATTGGCTATTGAGAGTAATAAGTTTGATACTGTAGGGATTGATCTTGTGGCGATGTGTGTCAATGATCTGATCTGTAACTTTGGTACACCGATGTTTTTTCTCGACTACTATGCCACAGGGAAGCTCGTGCCACAAAATGCAAAAGATGTGGTAGCAGGAATCGCTGAGGGGTGTCGCCGTAGTGAGTGTTCGCTTGTCGGTGGAGAGACTGCTGAGATGCCAGGGATGTATAGCGATGATGATTTTGATTTGGCAGGTTTTGCGGTAGGTATTGCAGAGCGAAGTGAGATGGATAGGGTATCAAACGTCAAAGAGGGACAAGTATTGATCGCTCTTCCAAGCTCTGGGGTTCACTCCAATGGTTATTCACTGGTACGAAAACTCTTTTTTGATAAATTAGGAATGCGTCTTGATGATGAGTTTGATGGCAAACCACTGGTTGAGACACTACTAACACCCACACGAATCTATGTCAAAGAGTTCAAAGCCAATCGAGACAAGATTGTTGCCCTAGCACACATCACAGGTGGTGGAATTGTCGAAAACCTACCAAGAGTTCTCCCTGAGGGTATGAGAGCAGAGATTCAAAAAGAGAGTATTCGCGTACTTCCTATTTTTGAATTTATGGCAAAACATGTTGATGAAGAGGAGATGTTTAGGACATTTAATATGGGAGTGGGGATGATTCTTGTCGTAGATGCCAATGATGCTGAGGCTCTTTGTAAGAATACCGATGGTTATATTATAGGCAAGATAATCAAAGGCGATAAAGGGGTAGATCTACTATAGTCTATATATCTGATTTATCCATGTGAGTATTGTATTGAGTGGTTTGTTTTTGTGGGGACATTATATTAATTTGTTTTCTAAAATAATATATTGAAGGTAAAATGGCAGAGAGGAAGGGATTCGAACCCTCGATGAGTTGCCCCATACCCGCGTTCCAGGCGAGCGCCTTCGACCACTCGGCCACCTCTCTATAGTTGTTGGAGCAGAATTATAGCAAATAGTTTTTAAAACTTACTAAATTTAATTTTTTGTAAGTTATCTTTGGCTAATATTGCACTGCCTCTTTTAGACCTATGCAATGGCATTGGTGGACAACGGGTCAGGATGGGAACATAGCAGCCCACCCACCCTTGCTGTGTGCCGTAGGTATCTGGGAGAGGTACTTCTCCTTTATTTATAATCTCATAAAAATAAATTTCTCCTAGTTATAGCAAAAATAGAGAGATTAACTCTCTCCATCATTGATCACTACCCACTCATAAAAGGGGAGTGCTTCAAAGAGAATATGCTCTATCTTAAACTCAAATCGTGCGGCTACGGTGATGATATAGACCCTTTTGAGATTGATCTTTTTATACTCCACAAAACGGTTATAGGCTCTCTTCCAAATACTCTCCTCACTCTCAAAAGGGGCAGGAAGCATCAAGACCCTATCTTCGGTCAGATATCCCATCATCCCAAATGCCTCAAAAGCGATTTGATGCTTTAGCAAAGAGAGTGCGACCATGGTATCAAACTGCTTAGGAAAACTCTGTGTAAGGGAAAGATACTTCGCCAATGCAAAATCAAAAAAAAGCAGTTTTTTACTTTTGGGGTGACGCACATCAGAGATAAAATAGATAACCCCTCTAGCTTGGAAATTGGCAATCTGCTTATAGATAAGATCTTTGGAGATTTTGTATCGCTCTTTGGCATAGCTATAGATCTGAAAGGTTGTTACCACTGCCCCATTGAAGTGTGCCAATATCGCCAAGAGTCTCTGCTCTGAATCAGTAAAGTGGGTTTTCAAAAAGTTCAAAAAGAGTTGCTCTTTGGGCATACTATATGTTGCCAATTGAGGGAGCGTTCCTTGACGCAAGAAGAGATTAAAAATCTGTCTCTCTCCTCCTCGTTTTTGAAAGGAGAAGAACTCCTCATAATCCAAAAGTGGCACCTCTAACACCCCAAAGCCTTCCCCATAATCATAATAAGAGTCAGAGATAACAATAAGCTCTTCAACAAAAGGAAAATGCTCAAAGTAACCATGCTCATAGTGATCAAGAACGACCAACTTAATGCCATTTGCCTCGACAAACCCCTCAATATCCTCCTCCATCATATCTCGGAAGAGAAACTTGGGATCTCTAAAGTCGATATAGAGAAAATCCTCACTATCCAATGCCATCAAGTAGTCCAAGACCATAGAGCTTTTTCCTGAAGCGGGAGCACCAAAGATCAGTAGCTTAGGTAGGCTAGGGATGGTAAATTTACGTTGATGATAGGTAGTGATCTCATTATTACGATCATAAAAGTATTCTAGTAACTGCATAAGAGATCATAACATAGTTCTATTTATACCTTATTTTTGTTATACTAATAGAAAAAGAATTCAGATGTTAGAGACCCTAAAAAGCCTTGATCTTGCACCATTTATCCTCTCCTTTAAACTTGCAGGGATTACCACCCTGATTCTCTTTTTGGTGAGTATCCCTTTGGCGTGGTATCTCTCCTTGACCTCATCCAAGCTCAAACCACTTTTGGAAGCGATTACTGCTCTGCCTATTGTCTTGCCTCCCTCAGTATTGGGATTTTATATTCTTATTGCATTTAGCCATTTTGAATTGGCATTTAGCTTTATGGGATTGGTTATTGCTAGTTGTTTCTATTCGCTACCCTTTATGGTGCAACCCCTACAGGGGGGATTTGAGACACTCAATCGCCATATAATTGAGGCATCCTACCTAGCAGGAAAAAGCTCTCTAACGACCCTCTTTAGGGTAGCACTTCCCAATATCAAACCTGCCATACTCACAGCAATTATTATCACTTTTGCCCATACTGTAGGGGAGTTTGGGGTGGTGTTAATGATAGGAGGGAGCATCCCCAATGAGACCAAAGTAGCCTCCATTGCTATCTATGAGATGGTAGAGATTATGGATTATAGCTCAGCTCATATCTATAGTGGGATTATGGTATTGATTAGTTTTTTGGTCTTGCTTAGTGTCTATATCTTTAACCACTCACACAAAAAGATAGGTGGGTTTGATCGATGAGACAAAAAGAGTTTTTGGAAATCTTAGAGATACTAGAGAAGAGTATCCCAAATAATAGCCCAAGCAATCTGCTAAAAAATAGCTTCAAACGGACACCTTATACTATTTTGATGGCAACCCTTTTGAGTCTACGCACCAAAGATGAGAACACCGCCAAGGTCTGCAAACGGCTCTTTGCTATTGCCAACACACCACAACAGATGATAGAGATTCCTATCGAGGAGTTGGAGCAGATAGTCAAACCTACAGGAATGTATCGCAAAAAAGCAAAAATACTCCAAGAGGTCTCTCAAACACTTATAGATCGATTTGAATCTACTGTACCACAGAGCAAAGTGGCACTTTTGAGTATCAAAGGGGTAGGAGAGAAAACTGCCAATATTGTACTCAACAATGCGTTTGGCATCCCCACCATTGCCGTCGATACCCATCTGCATAGGATTCCCAATATGCTTGGATTTATAGAGACCAAAACAGCAAAAGAGACCCAAAAAGAGCTATCTGCCAATCTTCCAAAGCAATACTGGAGTAGGCTTAATTTTGTGATTGTGAGTTTTGGACAGACGATATGTCTGCCAAGAAATCCTAAGTGCGATCTCTGTCCAATTGTACCCTACTGTCACCAGATTCAAAAGTAGAGAGGATAGATGATAAGAGTAGAGATAACCAAACCCCTACACGGAAGCCATGGAGAGATGGAGCTTAATGTCGATTTGAGCATCCAATCAAATGAATTTGTTGCTTTGGCAGGTGAGAGCGGTAGTGGCAAGACCACACTTTTGAGAATCTTGGCAGGATTAGAGGAGGCAAAAGGGAGGATTGTCGTAGATAAAGAGATCTGGCTTGATGAGAAAAAATCACTCTCTCCACAAGCACGAAAGATAGGATTTCTCTTCCAAGATTATGCACTTTTTCCCAATATGACCATTGAGGAGAATCTTCTCTTTGTGCAAAAAGATAGAGAACTAGCAGAGCATCTGCTCGATATTACCCAACTAACCGCACTCAAAAAGAGAACCCCCTCCACCCTAAGTGGAGGACAACAACAACGCCTTGCACTCTGTCGAGCCATGATGAATCGCCCAAAGCTCTTGCTCATGGATGAACCCCTCTCTGCCCTTGATCCAACCATGCGTACCAAGCTTCAGCAGGAGATTTTGACTCTACATAGAGAGTTTGGTACCATAACCATTATGGTCAGCCATGACCCAAGTGAGATCTACCGTCTGGCTTCAAGAGTGGTCATCTTACAAAGAGGCAAAATCATCCAAGATGGCACCCCCAAAGAGACCCTACTCAAAACATCAGGATCACAAAAATTCTCTTTTGAAGGGGAGCTACTTGAGATTATCCAAGCCGATATCATCTATATTGCCATCATTGCAATTGGTCAACAACTCGTAGAGGTTGTTATCAGCCAAGAGGAGGCAAAAAACTTAACCATTGGAGAACGCCTAAGTGTAAGTACCAAAGCCTTTGCTCCGATTATCAATCACATAAGGTAGCCCCTCGCAAAGAGAAGAGAACTGCCCCAACCAAATCGGCAACAAAGTCTAGGATATCGCAACTTCGACTTGGTAACCAATATTGACTCAACTCCTCCAATCCTGCAAAAACCAAAACAATCACTGCTCCTAGTTGCATCTCAAAGCCAAGGAGGCGATAGGATTTAAAGCCAAGACCATAATTGAGCAGTAGTGTCATAATACCATAGAGCAACATGTGTGCAATTTTGTCTCCATAGGGGATAGCCCCTACCCAATAGAATGCAAAGTTATAATTGGCACTATCTGCCATATAGATAATACTTCCAATAAAGAGAAAAAAAGCCAAAGGGAGTCCAATACGTAGTGTGCGAGAGTGCATCTTATAGCCTCACTAATCGTTTGGCATACGAGGTGTTGATCTTCGCCTCCATCTTCTCAAACATCGCATAGTAACCCAACAGTGTCCTATCGACAAAAATATACTCTTCATTCATATTATGCACCGCGGTAATGCTCTTCTTTTGTACCTCCATAATGGTCTTAAATCCTCGCTCTGAAAAATTATTATTTAGTTTAAAATCATAATAATCCTCTTCAAATATCTCAATATAGATACGATCAAGTGGTTTAATAACCTCTTGATAAAATGCCAACATCTTCTCAGGTGTATCACGATCAATCATTCGCAAATCGGCATACTGCTCAACAATCTCCTCATCAGGAAACTTCTCCATCAAGGAGAGATGCAACTTAGAGAAGGAGGACAAAAAGGCATCATCAACTCTCTTTACACACCCAAAATCGATTACTCCTAACTTCCAACTCTTCATAAAGATAAAGTTCCCAGGATTTGGATCGGCATGAATCATCTGTAGAAGGTACATCCCCATAAAAAAACTATCAAATATCAACTGTGCATAATGGTTTCGCTCCTCTTGGGATGGGTTACGCAGAAGAAACTCCTCGAAACTCTCCCCCTCCAAAAAGGAGGAGCACAAAACTCTCTGCGTTGAGAGTTCGGGATAGATTTTTGGGATAACGATATGATCATGAATCATGTTTTTTAGAAAATAGTGCGTATTCTCTGCCTCATGAAGATAATCCACCTCCTCATAGAGTCTCGCCTCTATCTCTTGCATAAGGTGATCGATATTCTCTCCTTTGGCAAAACGCGTTAGTGCAAACTTAAGTATCTTAAGATCACTCTCTATACTCTTGGCTATTCCAGGATATTGCACCTTGACCGCTAACTTCTCCCCTGATTTTGTTGCCAGATGTACCTGCCCTAGACTTGCTGCCCCAAACGCATCATTTTGAAAAGTATCAAAGATATTTTGGGGATAGTCTCCTAGCTCTTGTTTGATAATCTTTCGAATCAATGCTCTATTGATAGGGGGAATGGCATTAAATGATTTGCTAATCTCATCGAGATACTCCTGAGGCAAAAAAGGCAACCCAAGGGCTACTTGTTGTGCAATCTTGACAGAGACTCCTTTGAGTTCTCCTAATGAGTCGATAATCACTTTGGCGATTTGTGCGTGTGTCTCTTTTTGGGATCTCTCTTGCTTCTCTCTGCTCATAAATACCCGTTTGACAGCTCCTTTGCCTGAGGCGACACCGATTTTGAGCATCGCCTTACCAACCACGCTCCCTCTGGCTCTCTTTGTGGTGGGGATCTTAGTCTGCATTTAGCACCTCCCCAAACTTTCTTTTGACTCTATTAAATCTACTCGATTTTGTCGAAAATTTTTGTAGAGAAGAGAGCATGTGGGTTTTGAACATAAACATCCCAAAATCATTTGCCTTTTGTAGTATATTGGAACGCAACAGAGCCTCAATCACCCCCATAGAGTTATCGATAAACTGTGTGGTATTCTCAAACATCTCAGAGTCATCTTTGATCCAATAGGCAATCACTGCAATGTTATAATCCCAAAAGAGTGTCGGGATTGCCTCCATAAAAGGAGGTTGCACTATCTCCTCTGCCTCAATGGCAATCTCAAACATCTCATGCACCATCGCAACAAATTTTGTTTTTGAGCCATAGAGCAACTCCATAGCTCCCATCGAAGGGGTCAATGCCATCTGCATCACCTCCATAACAAACTCCCGATCCTCCAAAAAGAGTTCCAACTCTGTCTCAATAAGTGCCTGTAGCTGTTCTCTTAATGTATAAGCATGAAAATCCTCAATCTCTTGGAGTATCTGCTCTGTCTCTATAAGTTTCTGCTCAATATAGGCATAGAGAATCTTCTCTTTGGTTGGGAAGTAGTTATAGATAGTAGGATTAGAGACCCCTGCAAGTTTGGCAATCTCTCGCAATGAGGTATCTTTATACCCTTTGGTGGTCATTAACTCCACTGCTGCTTTTAGAATTTTGATTTTTGTTTTGGCTTTGGCTGATTGTGATACTTTCATGGCGACCTCTCTTTTGAAATTTTAACAAAGTATATAATAATTTTATATTTTTGTCAATTTTTGTATAGTTTTTTAATTTTTAAGGGTTACATTAAAGGGGTCAGGTTATAACGATAACAAAAGAAAAAGCAAGCTATAATTCCTAGAAAAAGAGAACCTATCATGCTAAGAAAACCAAGAGTAGAGATAGCAGGATATTATCATGTTATCAATTGTGAGTGGGGTTATTAGGAGGAGTAGGTGAGTTATTATTATCACCTGACCCCCTTTGTCTATAAGGTAAAGCTACTTACTAAGAGCTGTAGAGTAGTTGCCTATAACACCTCCATGTTTTTTCTGAAACTTTTTAGCAGCACTTTTACTACTAAATGCAATTTTACTTTTAGATGCTCCCATGGTTCCTGAGACATCTGA
>CAZEUB010000095.1:0-37477 GCA_964515605.1 uncultured Sulfurovum sp.
GGTTTTTAGGGTTGCTTTGTAATTTTTACTATCACTTGAGTCACTTCCTCCACTATTACCACATCCATTAAAAATAAATATATTGAGTATAAAAATATATTTAAAAAGTTGTTTTAGTGTCATAATCATTCTCCTTATTTAATCTCTATATCACAAGATATATCATTAGCATCTTTGTCAACACAACTCTGCTTAATAATCGAAACTTGACCCTTGCTATCTTTGGTATTAAAAGTAAGAATATCAAACTCTCCCGTTACACCCTCTTGGCTACCAAAAGTAAATCCACCAAACTTAACCTCTTTGGTACTACTATTTATATCTGCACCCAAGTTATTAACCGTTCGTCCAGTTGTTCCTAAGAAACTGTTATCCATACTAGCACTACTTGGAGTGTCATTTGTAAATTTTAGATGAACTTCATATCCTGCTATTTTTTCTGTGGTTTTTAGGGTTATTTTTAGGTTATTTTTTTGAGTTATAGGAGGAGTTCCACCACTCGCAGAACCTCCCCCACCACCAGACGGAACATAATAACTCCCATCACTATTACAACTAACACTAGCCCCCAAATGCTTCAAAGCCCCACACTCTTTAGGTAAACTTTTACCAATACCACTCAACAGAGCCTCAACATCACTTTGCGACATATCCTTAAAATTCTGAACATCAGTAATTCCATCACGAACACCTTGAGTAATCATTATCTTATCAGCAATAACCCCATCATCATCAAGCGACTGCAACAACCGAGCCAAAAGTTTTAATCTACTATCCGTAAAGTTCGTTCTACTCAACCCCAAAAGGTCTTGTGGATAGACTTTGCCATCAGAGGTAAAAGATGTTAGTGTTCCAAGTGTTAGATTACCTATTTTGAAGGTTACAGGTGGAGCAATACACTCGAACATCCCCTCATCATCGGTTAATCCCTCACTACCGTCACAACTATAGGTTACTCCTGCTAGAGGTGAATCTATGAGATAGCCTTTGATTTTGGTGATATTTGCATCGATTTCTGTAGTTTCACTGCTTTGAGTAGTCTCTGTAGGTGTACTACTTTCATCTTCACTCTCATCTTGTGTCATAGCAGGAGTTGACATATTATCATCTCCTCCTCCACTACTACTAGAGGAGCTACCACAACCCGTTAGCATTGCCAACGAGACCAAAAAAATCAGAACATATTGAAGTAATATTTTGTGCTTCATTTTTTCCCTTTCTCAAAAAAAATTTAATAAAATTAAACATATACTTTTGATGCTTAACACTATTAATTTGAAAATCATACAATATCACCAAAATTTGTCAAGGGGATTTTGAGATTTATAAAATGATTTTAGGGTTTAATTCCCACAATATAGGCAAAGTCAAAGGGATTTATAATATAATATTAAAGCTATTTAACAGTTTAAAATCCTATACAATAATTTTTAACTTATGAGGATAAAAAATAATGAACAAAAAAAAACACCTATTTTACGAAAAAATCCAATGTATTTATAATAATATAACAAAAAAAGATATACATAAGTTTATTGAACTTTTCTTTATCAAAAATGGCAAAGCCTCATGGGATAATCGCAAAAGTTATCTGTTGAAAAAGTGGATTAGACCAAAAAACAAAACCATCAATTCACGAATGTTCAAAAGCGAATATGAGAAGTATCCATTTAGTAGATTGGCAGTCAATGGTAGACGACTCTTTGAGGGGGCAGAGGAGTTTATACAGATAGAGATAGAGCCTTTTTGCAAGAGAATCAAAAGCTATCTCCATGCACAAGTCCAACTAGATAGTGTTACCGATACAGAGTATAGGTATATGTATGTTTTTAATCTCAATGGAGTAAGAGAAAATAACAATATTGACTACTATGAGATAGAGTATACCAAAACCAATTTACCCAATGAGCTAGCTGTTTATATAAAACCACCCAAACATAAATCTTTGCTAGAGATTGAGCCTTATCATGGAGTATTTAAGTACCAAAATAACAAAATTATCTTGAGATTTGAGAATAGAGATGACTATATATCCGCAATCTTCAATACTGACCTTATCAATAAGCATACCAAGTACCTAATAGGCGTAGGGATAGGAATAGCTGACATTAACCAAAAAATCCCTGTTGCCAAAAAAGTACTCTTGACAAAAGAGAAGATAGAGGATAGTGAAGAACTCTATCTAATACTTAATGAGACAGAGATAGTATCAGCAGAGGAGAATAGCTATAAATTTAAACATAGTGATAGAGATTTCAACCCAAGCCATTTGGAGAAATATATTACCAAAATAGAGAGACTCAATAGACTCTTCAAAAAGCTATCAGAACAGCAGAACTATAGCTCTTTTTATGAGCAGTTGGCATTTAAAGAGTTTTCGGCTATAAATAATATTTTTCAAAAGATAAAAGAGCATCACCCTTACTATATTAACTATCGAAAAAGAGTGCTTGATATTTTGCTCAAATCACACCCTCATGAGCAGTACAACGCTATCTATATGGTGATGCCTATCTATCAAGAGGATAATATCTTTGCTCACCTATCCTCAAAAGCACTCATATTACAAAAGGAGTTACAACTTCTAAGTAATAAAGTGAAGATAGAGATAATATTTGTAATCGAAAACTGCCAAGAGGCTTTTAGCCATGAGTTTGGAGCATTTTTATCCAAAGTCCAAGAGCTAATAGAGATTCGTTTTGCATTTAAAGGTCAGATTGAAAATGAGGTCAATAGTATCGATTTTCTCTTTACAGACAAAAAAAACTTTGTTGTTAGCAAGTTTTTGAGGGTAGATAATCCTGTTTTTAATCTATTTCAAGACAAAACAACCATAGATGAACATGAAGCGATGTATCGAAAGATACACAATCGGAGTATGGGTTATGATGTATTTATAAAAGATAAAAACCAACTCTGTAGTGTTTCAAATTCTGTAGTCGGCAATTTAGTGGGTGAGTGGCATTTTTATATCTATGGGAGTAAAAATATATTAGAAAATATAGTTGTTATCTCTGTTGATGGGAGAGTAGAGTGTCATTCCCAGAATCAAGGGCTAGAGAGAGGAGTGATAATTAACAAAGAGTATCAATCTATTATCCTATTGGAAGATGATATAACCAAAAGAGTCTTGACTATCGTTTTTGACCATCAACCTCATAAAATCCAAGATGCCTTTCTTGTTAAAATTATTGGCAAACAGTACAAAAGTGATTTTGACATACTCACTATCGGTCTTTTTTCTAGGAAATCTATCAAGACCTCCAAAGTCCAAGAGATTTTGGGGGATGTAGATGATATTAGGATTTTGGAGGATAATACAATAGGGGGTAATCTCGCTGATTATTTGAGTGACTAAAGTTACAACAGAGCAAAGAGAGCATATTCAAACAACAATACGCTCAATATCTGCATCTAGCTGTGTCATAATCTCATAGGAGATTGTTCCTAATGATCGTGCGGCTTTGAGTGCATCTTCAAAGATACAGATCTCCTCTTTTTGGCTCTCCAAAACAATATAATCCATCGAGACACGCCCTAGTATAGGTAACCCCTCTGCGGTGATAAATGGCTTGAGGTTATTACTACGCATCCACCCATCACCATATCCCAAATCATAGCTTGAGACCACCATATCTCTAGGGGCTTCAAAAGCACCTCCATAACCGATACGTTCTCCTTTTTTGAGATGGCGTGTTGATACTCTCTTTGCCCATAGTGACATCACAGGCTTGAGTGGTGGGCTTGTATAGAGTGAGGGCAGTTCGCTATAGCCATACGCCCCAATTCCCAAACGAATGGTATCCTCCTCCTCACAAGCAAGACGCATTGCTGAGGCAGAGTTAAAGGTATGAAACCTTACTGATTGAAAACCAAACGCAATCACTCGCTCTTTGACACTTTCAAAGTTTTTCTGTTGCCAAAAGAGTTCAGAACTAAGCTCATCTGCTGAACGATTGTGACTCATTACTCCCACTAGAGAGAGATTTTTTTTGCCAATTCTAAGCAGTGCCTCCTCTAGCTCCTCCATTGCTACTCCATTACGGTGCATACCTGTATCGACTTTGAGTTCGACTTGTGCATCTCTTTGTGCATGATCAATATCCTCTAGGCTATTAATTGCAAAACTACACCTCTCATCTGCAACAGCACGATCCCCCAAAACCAATATCTTCTGAAAATAGGGTTTAATCTGTAATGCCTCATCATAACTACGCACCACTGCTTGGGTTAATCCAAACAGGGAGGAGAGCTTCGCCATGGGAAGCAATCCATGCCCATAAGCATTGTCTTTGAGGACAATAGCAATAGAGGATTTGGTTCCTGTTTTTAAAGAGAACTGATTAAGATTGTGAAAAAAATTATCTTTATTAATCTGTATAAATGCCATGCGAGATTATAGCGATACTTAACAAAATATTAAGGATAAATGAGTTGCAATAATTGGTAGAAGGGATTGGCATTACAACTTTATGCTACAATACCCCAAGTATAATTAGAGTAGCATACAGAAAAAAATTAAGGATAAACAAGATGAGAAGAGTACCTGCTGAGTGGGAGAGACAACGTGCCATTTTGATGGCTTTCCCTCACAAGAATAGTGATTGGAGAGATAACCTAAAAGAGGCATTGACTCCTTTTGTTCGTATGGCTCAAGCGATCGCTTACAAAGAGCCTCTCTATATTATCTGTGACAACAAAGAGAGTATTGCTAATCTCTTCTGCTCTACTGTAAATATGAGCTTTATAGAGATTCCTACCAACGATACATGGACACGGGATTATGGGTATATCTCTGTTATTGAAGAGGATGGTGTTAAACTGCTTGATTTTACCTTTGATGGGTGGGGAGGGAAGTTTGAAGCCACACTTGATAATGCCCTCAACCAAACCTTGCACCAAAAAGGCTATCTAGGGACTACCCCTTTGGAGTCTATCGACTTTGTGTTAGAAGGAGGATCGATTGAGTCTGATGGAGAGGGGACAATCTTGACTACCACCACATGTCTCTGTAACCCTAACCGAAATGGAGGATTGAGCAAAGAGGAAGTAGAGGATAGACTCGCTACCTATCTTGGGGCGAGACGTGTATTGTGGTTGGATTATGGCTACTTAGCAGGAGATGATACCGACAGTCATATCGATACATTGGCTCGATTTGTCTCCAAAGATACCATTGTGTATGTGGCCTGTGAGGATAGTGAGGATGAACACTATGAAGCACTACAGAAGATGAAAAAACAGCTCCAAACCTTTCAAACCCTCCAAAAAGAGCCATACCATCTAATCCCTTTGCCTCTACCAAAAGCCAAATACAATACAAAAGGAGATCGACTTCCTGCAACTTATGCTAACTTTTTAATTACCAATACAGCACTAATCTATCCAACCTATAGTGTGCCTGAGGATAAGAGAGTTCATGAGATTTTTAGGGATCTGTTTCCTAGTAGAGAGATTATCCCCATTGAGTCTAGTAAGCTAATAGAGCAAGGAGGTAGTCTTCACTGCTCTACTATGCAGATAAGTTAAAAGGTAAAAAAGAGTGGCTCTCCTCAGCATCATTGTAAGAGATATTTTATGCGTTAATTTCTCACAGATTGTAAATTTTTATGATGCCGAGGAGAGCCACCTTAAGGCTACTCCAATGGAATAAACTAAGAGTTATTTGCTTCCAAAGTTTTGAGTCCAATAGATACCAAAACTGCTATCTTCTTCAGTGACAACTGCAATTCCAACTTCAGAAAAATCATCATTCATAATATTAGCACAGTGTCCAGGACTTGCTAACCATGCCTCCATTACCTCTTCAACGCTCCTCTGTCCACCTGCAACATTCTCTCCTAATGTTCGATACTCTCCATAACCATTACTCTCAATTCGCTCATAGAAGTAACTTCTTCCTCCATTATTACTACCTGTAACATCCCACTCTGTCCCTGAACCATAGTGAGAAAAGGTATCACTCATTGCCAAATCATAACTATGTTCATACGCGGCTGCATAGAGTTCATTATTCCAACGCAATGGGCGACTAGGTCCTACAATACCTGCACCATCATGACAATCTCTTGCTACTGAACGTGCTTGATTAAGTGCATCTAACAAACGCTCTCCTTCTCCCTTTAATACAGCTGTTACCTCTGTGGTATTATCTGGAGTAGTTGTTGTCTCATAGGTCTCTGCTTGACCACATCCAACCAAAAGAAAAAACGGAACAGTAACCAAAAGCATTTTTCGATCTAACATTGTAACCCCCTTCGGCTTTTAATTAACAAAGTATAACAATATTTAATTTAAACAATACTTAACATATATTAATAATTTTAAATATTTTTTATTTTTTCTATATTTAGAGCTATTTTGCTAAAATACCATTATGAAAATAGCACTAATACAACAAAAATTTCACCAAAACAAAAAAAAGACCATAAACAAAACCGTCAATGATATCTCTTTAGCGTCAAAACAAGGGGCAAAGCTCATTATTCTTCAGGAGCTACATCAGAGCGAATACTTCTGTCAAAGTGAGAATACCTCCTTTTTTGATTATGCCTCCTCTTGGGAGGAGGATATCGCTTTTTGGTCAGGTATTGCCAAAGAGCATAAGGTTGTCTTGGTTACGTCACTCTTTGAGCAACGCACCATAGGACTCTATCACAATACTGCCGTGGTGTTTGAATCTGATGGGAGGATTGCAGGGAAATATCGCAAGATGCATATTCCTGATGATCCTGGCTTTTATGAGAAGTTCTACTTTGCCCCAGGGGATTTGGGGTTTGAACCGATCCAAACCTCTGTCGGAAAGCTTGGGGTGCTTATCTGTTGGGATCAATGGTATCCCGAAGCAGCACGACTAATGAGCCTTAAGGGGGCAGAGATACTCATCTACCCCACTGCCATTGGTTGGTTTGATGAGGATTCAGAGGAAGAGAAGAGAAGGCAACTGGATAGTTGGATTACTATTCAACGATCTCATGCCATTGCCAATGGTATTCCTCTTGTCTCTTGTAACCGTGTAGGATTTGAAAAAGACCACTCAGGGGTACTAAATGGCATTCGATTTTGGGGGAATAGCTTTGTTTGTGACCCTCAAGGGATGCTCATCGCACACGCCAACCACCAAGAGGAGAGTATCCTCTATGCAACCATAGATCCAAAGAGAACCAAAGAGGTACGAGAGATTTGGCCATTTTTGAGAGATAGACGAATTGATACATATAGCGATCTATCCAAAAGATATTGTGATTAGATAGAGGTTATTCAAGTTATATCTTTATATAATAGATATAAAAATAAGAGATAAGCAAAGGATAAAAAATGTCGATGGTAATAACCCCAGTCAAAAAAGGTGAGTCTGTTCAGTTCAAAAACCCTAGTGAGCGTTTTTATGAGGCTATTGGTGGTGAGGAGGGAATGAGAGAGTTAATGTTTAACTTCTATGATAAGATCTATGAGAGTGAAATTGCCCACTTTTTCCCTCAAGACGAAGAGGAGTTTGAGAAGGTGAAAATTAAAAATACAAAATTCTTTATCCAGATCTGTGGAGGGCCAAAAGTTTATGAGAAGGAGTCTCAAGGGATGGAGCTTAATGAGTTTATGATTCGTGTACATGATGATTTTTCTATTAACGAAAAAGCCCGTATTGAATGGCTAGGAACCATCAGGGAGGCACTCCAAGAGGTTCAAGGAGTTGCTCCTGAAATTATTGAAGATTTTTGGAGCTATCTTGATAACTTCTCTAAGCTTACAGTCAATAGCTTTTCTGATGGTAGCACCTACTATGCTGCCTATACTCAAGCCTCCGAAGAGAAATAGGTTCAAATTAAACCAAAAGAGTATCCTCTAAATAGCTTGTTGGTGTAAATGGAGGCTCATCAATAGCCATAGGTGGGGTGAGATTTTCAGAGGGTAGTTGGGGTGTCTCTAATAGAGATTGATTCTCGCTAGAGAAGAGTTTCTCTATTTTTAAATACCACTTACCCCCTTCACGCTCCTCAAGGTAGATCTCACTATCATCAGGAGTCACACTTAAAATCTGCTCAATTTCAGCTGTAAATTCACCATAGGGAGCCTCTTCTTTTTGTATATTTGCAATATAAACAATCTCTCCTCTATCTAAAGAGGAGTCTGCTATTATCTTCTCTTGGGGAGATAAGCAAGGGACTACTCTTCTCTCCTTAACCTCAGTAAACCAAAAGGATAAAATGACCAAAAGCAACATACCACTGTTTTGAAAAAGGGCTAACATGATTTTCTCCTTGTCTCAATCTATTAGATCTATTATGACATGAAAAGAGGGAGAAAAAATGTAATTTGCTTAAAATATACTGAATTTTTATTAAAATGTTACTTTTTTCATTTATATATAAAATTTTATAAAATATTAATTAATAAAATTATACTTAAATTAAAATTATAAAATAATAACTAATTTTTTTCAACTAACCCTTAAGTGCTTGAGCGATCAGCTCGACAGGGTTTTTGAAAATTACATCGACATCAGCTTGATGTAAGGAGTTGCTAATTTGCATACGACAAGCACTGCACTCTGCACTGACTATTTTGGCTCCTGTCTCCTCGATCATTTTGGCTTTGGGTATACCTGCGGCTTTGGCAAGATGATACTTCTCTGTCTGCATTGTCACCCCACCAAAACCACAACAACGATCACTATCACTCATCTCTTTGATCTTATAGTTTTGAGACAATAAGGCTCTTGGCTCTTTGCCAATACCTTGTACCTTTTTGGCATGACATGCATCATGATAGGTAATTAGCTCATCAAACCTCTTGCCTTTGGCTTCAAGAATCGCTTTGAGATCGGTATGTCTATCAAGCCACTCTGTTGCCATAAAGATCTTTTGATTGAGTTTTTTGGCACGTACTGCCCACTCAGGCATCTTCTGGTTGGTAAAGAATACCTCCCAATCATGCTTGATCATCGCTGAGCAGGTCGCTTCAGGAATAATAATCGCCTCTACCTCATCAATAAAACTCTCAAAATACTCAATATTTCTTTTGGAGAGGGTCTCTACGGTATAGAAATCTCCTGTAAAATAGGCAGGAGCTGCACAACACATCTGATCTTTTGGGATAAAAGCATCAATTCCAAGCTCTTCAAAGATCTCAATGAGACTATCTCCTATTCCTGTATAGTTGTAGTTTGCCAAACAACCAATAAAGATAGCTACACGTCGTTTGCCTCCATGGTTGATCTCTTCGGGATATTTGTTCATAAAGCTAATCTTCCCCAAAGAGGGCAAAAGCCGTCCACTCTTGATAATTGGCATTGAAAAGCGAGGGATCATCCCCCCACGTTTGGTATCCTCTTTGAATCCACAACTCCTAAAGGTATAGCCTAACTTCATCATCCAATCCATCAGCTTACGGTGACGCAGAAGAACAAAAAAAGCCCGTTTGAACCACGCTATCCCAAACTTATCAGCAATATCCTTACGTACCTCTTCGATCACCATATCTGTGGGCAGTGAGTTGGGACACACCTCAGTACATGCCGTACACAAAAAACAGCTCTCAAATATATCTTTGGCATTTCTATCCAACTCTAAATTCCCTGCTTGATAGGCTCCTACAAGATCAATAAAACCACGAGGAGAGGTGACCTCATCGGCATTAATTTGATGAATGGTACAGACTGGAATACACTTTCCACACTTGACACACTCATTAGAGGTGGCTTGAAAGTTGAAGATATCGGTTGACGTTTTGTTCAAAACGGCTCCTTGAAATTGATAGAAATTTTTGAAAGAGAATATAGTCAAAACTCTCTTAAAAGAAGATTTTTCTTGAACCCTTATCAACTATTAGAACTTCAAACTTATTGTGTTACAATAGAGATCTTGTAAAATCAAAGAGCTTTACAAGATCTCTAATATAAGGAAACCAATGACCCAAAAAGCCCATGCCAAGATCAATACTTTTCTCAAAATTACAGGACATAGAGATGGCTACCACACCCTAATTTCACGCTTTGTCAGAGTACCTCATCTCTACGATACTATCCATTTTGTAGCCCAAGAGTGTGAAGAGTTTACTATTGAGGGGTGTGGAGATCTTCCTGTTAAGTCCAATACCATCTATCAATGCTTTAAGGCGATGAATATAGAGACAGATTTTTTTAAACATCACAAAGTTGTTGTTCAAAAGCGTATTCCCACAGGAGCAGGGCTTGGTGGAGGCAGTAGTGATGCAGGAGCATTTATGCGTCTCTTTAATGAGGTGTGTCAGCTAAATATAGAACCCCATAGACTAGCCCAAATAGGTGCTACAGTAGGGGCGGATATTCCATTTTTTGTCTATAATTATGAGGCTGCTAATGTGCGAGGATTTGGAGAGATTGTAGAACCTTTTGAGGATAGAGCTTTTGAGATAGAGCTCTTGACGCCCTCAATCCATTGTGATACCCCTCTGGTCTACAAGACATTTAAACATGAACTTTTTCATACTATTGAGCCTGAATATTTCAAGGGGTGGGATCAGTTAAGCACACCTGAGATACTCTTGCAAACAGATCCAATTCATGCCAATGATCTCTATAGGGCTTCACTTATTGCCTATCCTCAACTCAAAGAGATTGCACCAAAAGGGTGGTATTTCTCAGGAAGTGGGAGTACCTTTTTTAGAATTTTGCTATAATACCTCCAAAAAAGAATATAACCATGTCAATCAATATAATAGCAAAAAATAAAAAAGCCTATCATGACTACGAAATTGTTGAAAAGTTTGAAGCAGGTATTGTTCTGCTAGGAAGTGAGGTTAAGGCACTACGTGCCAAAAGAGCTAATCTCAATGATGCCTACTGTCGCTTTATCAAAGGGGAGCTACACCTTATCAATGCACATATTGCTGAGTTGGAGACAACCAACCGTGCCTTCTCTAGGGATACTCGAAGTCCAAGAAAGTTATTACTACACAAAAAAGAGCTAGATAAGCTCTATGAGAAGGTACAAAAAGATGGTCTTACCATTGTTCCGCTAATGATCTATTTTAATGAACGAAATTTTGCCAAACTTAGCATCGCTATTGCTAAAGGGAAACAGCTTCATGACAAACGTGAAACCCTCAAACGTCGAACCCAACTACGTGAGGCTCAACAGGCAATGAAAAATTACAAATAGTGACATAACAGACACAATCATATCAAAAAACATAGGAAAAATCATGCAACTCTTTACCATATTTGGCAATCCTGTCTCTCACTCTAAATCCCCACTCATGCACAATCTTGCCTTTTGGGACTTGGGATATAGAGGATGTTATACCCGATATCAACTCCAAAACGGAGAAGAGCTACGCAATAAGTTTTTTGAACTAGGTATCCAAGGGGCTAATATTACCGTGCCACACAAAGAGCACGCCTTTAACGCTTGTGATCAACTTGATGAGTTTGCACAAAAGGTAGGAGCGGTTAATACCATTGTCAAAAAAGGAGAGAAGCTCTATGGTTACAATACCGATGCACCAGGATTCCTTAGAGCAATTGGTGAGTTTAGAGATATCAAAAGTGTGCTTTTCTTAGGAGCAGGAGGCACAGCTCAATCCACATCTATTATACTCAGAGAGGCAGGTTATGAAGTAGATATCCTTAACCGAAGCAAAAAGCGGTTGGAGCGTTTTGAAAAAGAGGGTTTTACTACCTATACATTTGATACTTTTACTATCGATAATCACTATGATTTGGTTGTCAATATGACATCTGCAGGGCTTGAAGATGAGAGCTATCCCTGTCCTGTTCTGTTTTTGGAGAAGATAATCCCCAAAGCAAAAGCTTGTGTGGATGTCATTTATGGCAAAGAGACCCCCTTTCTCAAACTTGCCAAATCCTACCATAAACCTACCAAAGATGGCTCCGACATGCTCCTTTATCAAGGGATTATTGCCTTTGAGTATTTTACAGAAGGAAAATTTGGATTTGAGGAGATTAAAGAGCCTATGCAAAAGGCGTTTTTAGTGACAATTTGAACAATTGTTTATTAGATTCTTAGATATAAGAAATAGTATTGAACTATTTCTTCTTCTTTAGTAGCTTGGCATTCTCAGGGTTGTTAAGCAAAGCACTCATAGAGTCTACCTCTTCGAGCTCCTCTCTAGGAGAAGCGATATTGATAAGTATAGGATACTCCGCTACAAAGATCTGTTTGATCGCCAAAAGGGGTATCTGTACCAATGATCCAAAATTATCAGAGCCAAATCCTGCTTCAAACTGCAACAGATCTTCATTTAGTGTGGCACTCTCAAAAGAGTAGTTGGCAAGCATAAAGAGGGTTACATCAGGAAGAGAGGTCTCTATCTCTTTTGGAAGAGAGGGATTGAATGTTACATGTTCTATCTCACATGCCACACCAAACTCTTGGTTGGATTTGAAAAGGAACTCAATGGTATTGAAGATATGCTCTTGCATAATCTCCTGAAATAGTGGTTGTTGTAAATTGTCTAAAGGCATACGGCGTCTCTTCTTAACTATCTATAGTAGGATTTTTTTGAACCTCGAATCCTATCATAGCATTCATTAAAGCAAAGTGTGAAAAATGCTTCAAAGATTCACTTTTAATATTTTTTTTAACCAAAAATCCTTTTTTTAAGAGTTTGGCACGCATGGTTCCTTTCAAAAGTGGCTTCTTGGGAGTAATCCAAACACCCTGATCCCAAAAGGCAATATTGGCAATAGAGGTATCGGTAAGGAGGTTATTTTTGACAATAATAATCTCATCATAAGAGGAGGCTTGAGATTTGAGTTGATCTAATGCTTGGCGATTACTGTACTTATAAGTGTAGTCGATATCGCTATGGATTAGCTTGAAGTGTTGAAATTTTTTGGCATGATAGGGGAGATACTCTACAGATTGAATCTCATGATGATAGGTAATCCTACATCGAAATACCCCATCAGATGGAGGATTGGTGATAAACTCTTGGAGATTACTATTACGATCTATCCCATAGTACTCTCTTAGGGTTCGATGATAACGCTGGTTATGCCACTCGATATTAAGAGGGCGACCATCTTGGATCTTGATGGTCTCGATACAGCTTGACTTAGACATCGAAGAGTTCAGTTGAGAGGTATCGCTCTGCAGTATCACAGAGAATGGTTACAATCGTTTTACCTCGGTTCTCAGGACGCAAAGCGATCTCATACGCTGCAATGACATTAGCCCCTGATGAGATACCTACCAATAATCCCTCCTCTTTTGCAAGACGTTGTGCCATTGCAAAGGCGGGTGCATCATCAACCTTGATGATCTCATTGTAGATTTTGGTATTGAGAATTTTGGGGATGAGTCCTCCCCCGATTCCTTGGAGTTTGTGGCTACCTTTGGATTCGCCTGAGAGAACAGCAGAATTAGTTGGCTCTACGGCAACCACTTTAAGATGAGGGAGTTGCTCTCTAAGTGCTTGGGCAGTTCCTGTTAGTGTGCCTCCTGTTCCTACTCCTGCAACAAAGTAGTCTAATTGATGGTTGGTATCATTGAGAATCTCTGGGGCGGTGGTTAGTTTGTGCATCTCTGGATTGTCGGGATTTTCAAACTGTTGCAGTACAAATCCATTACGCTCAATAGCAAGTTCATTGGCTCGGTCAATCGCCCCTTGCATCGCCTCTGCTTCAGGAGTCAACACAATCTCTGCTCCTAGATAAGCAAGTAGTTTGCGTCGCTCTATGCTCATCGATTCAGGCATAGTAAGCGTGAGTTTAAGTCCTTTGGAGGCACAGATTGCTGCTAGGGCTACGCCTGTATTTCCACTAGTAGGCTCAATAATGGTTGTCTCTTGATTAATAGCTCCCGATTTGAGGGCTTGGTTGATCATATTTAGAGCGATGCGATCCTTGACAGAGGAGGTGGGATTCATAAACTCACACTTAGCCAAAATGGTAGTCCCTGAGGAGTCAGAGAGATGATTTAGTCGTATAAGTGGGGTATTTCCGATAAGATCTTCTATGCTATTGGCGATCATTCAAACTCCTACTTCACAATACTATAGGCGAGTTCTTCCCCTGCATACATGGGAACCACACTACCATAAATCTCTGGCACAACAAAAGCTCTCTTCTCTAGGGTGATGCTCTTTTGGGGAATGGTTAGGTTTTTGTAGATCCTTTGGGCATTTCCTGAGACAAAGGCTTGGAGATTGTTGAGGGTGGAGTGTTCCATAAAAAGCTCAGTAAGCACCTGTAGGGCAATGGGTGCAGTAAATACTCCTGCGGCACATCCACAGCTCTCTTTGGCATCTTGAGGGTGAGGAGCTGAGTCAGAGCCAAACATCACTTTTGGGTGTCCACTTAGGGCAACTCGACGCAGGGCTTCACGATCTTCAGGACGTTTGGCAATCGGTTTACAAAAGAGGTGAGGTTGCAACATCCCACCTGCCACATCATCAAGGGTGATAAGTAGATGATGAAGGGTAATGGTCGCATATAGATTGTCAAATTTATCAAGTGCCTCTACAGAGGCTTTGGTGGTGATATGCTCCATAATGATCGTAAGGTCAGGGAAATTGGTCGCTAACATCTCATAAATAGAGACAAACTCCGCCTCTCTATCCATTACAAATCCATTGGTCTCTCCATGAATACATAGAGGAATACCCAACTCACTCATCGCAGTAAGTGTTGGGCGTAGCTCCTCTAGTTCAAAACCACTCACTCCCCCTTCTGAGTTGGTGGTGATCCCCGCAGGATAGAGTTTGATGGCAACAAGATCCTCTCCTAATGACGCCAAAAACTCTTTGGTATAGGTGGATCGAAAAAATAGGGTCATATAGGGAACAAAGCTATCCTCACCTATTGCTTTTTGGATTCTCTCTCTGTAAGCGATTAGCTCCTCTCTGGTCGAGATAGGAGGAACGAGATTGGGCATAATAATAGCACCTGCAAAATGAGCAGAACTCAATGGTGCTACGGTTTGGAGCATCTCATTGTCTCTGAGGTGCAGATGCATATCAAGAGGTTGCGTAAGGGTAATTGACATTTAGAGATCCTTCGTTATTTTTATAATTGTTGTATTGTGCCGAAACTATGATTAAGGTGTGTATAAACTACTTTAAAAATATATTTTATTGACCTTTTATTCTACCCTAAAAAGATAATGATGAGAATTTGTAAAGACAAGTGAAACTTGCCTTTTGTTACGTATTGAATTAGAAGTCGTATGTCACACCGGCACTAATGGTATCAAGATCTGGAGCATCTTTTTTGACAATAAGTCGCTCATAATCAATAAAGAGTCCAACTCCTCTCTCTTGATCTCCTTGACCATCAAAGCTTCGAGAGTAGCGACCCTCTTTTGGGGTATCTGCTGATATATCAAACTCCACACCACCACCTAGTGCTAAGCTCTCTGCATCCACATTTTGTAAACTTCCTGTGGTAGTTGTCTTGGCAGCACCTATAAGTGCATAAATATTTGTTGCATCCCCAACAGGTAACATTGGCTTAATAAATAAACCCATATGCTCTACATCTGCACCTCCATCACCAGAGACAGTGGTCATTCCTCGTGCCTCAAGACCAATATATTGGTTAAAATCATATCCAACTCTTCCTATTGCAGCGATATTCTCTTCAGAGCCTCCACCAATACTACATTTACAAGCACTGTTATATTTTACGCCTGTAATACCTAGACCAGCATAAAACCCATTCGCTGCGGGACCTTTGGTAATAGGTTTAATTGTAGGAGAGGGAGACTCCTTGATGGGTTTTGGTTTGATAGGAATAGGTTCGACATAGACAGGCTCCTCAACAGGAGCTACTACCGCCTCCTCATAGGCCTCTGTTGCCATAGCAACATCATTTGTCTCATAACTGGTAACTGGAGAGATGTCTCCTCCCGCATAGACTATGTTGCTTAGTGTCACCAGTGTTATAATTGATAATTTTATATTTTTCATCTCTTTCCTTTCATTAAATTCAAAAAAATATTCTTGCAAGACAATAATACCCAAATAAATATTCAATTATATTTAAAATATTTAAATGTTTCTTAAGAAAAGAGAATGCTGTTTAAATTAATCTTGAGGATGGTAGACACGAAACTTTGGTCTTACACGTGGGTAGTTGCAGTGTCTCTGATTCCAATCATTATCATCATACTGTTCACAAGCTCTTCTATGGTGACGATGAGGATCAAAATAACCACTTCTGACTCTTCGATCTTGATAGGTAAAATCATCATTGTAGTGATAGTAGACATTGTTATAGAAGTAACCTCGATCATCATAGTAACCATAATAGTACCCATCATCACTCTTATATCCATATCGATCATAATCAAAGTCCCTATATTGAGGCTGATATCGATGATCTTCTGAGGGAGGAAGAGGTCTGCTATCCTCTGCTGAGGGCTGAACTATTTTGCTTCGATCGGGGATCATTGCCTCTATTTTTGCTCTATTGTCAGGGTAGTGGTTACAGGCTACAAAAACTAAAGGGAGAAGTAAAAAAAATCGCATAATATGCCTTTCATATATGAAAAGAGGAGATAGTAAAACACTATCTCTTAAAAAATTATTGTGAGAAAAATTCTTAGAAGCTATTTAGTAGTCCTCTAACACTCTGAATTGCACCTACTGCACTTCTTGTCGCAGAAGATCCCTCTTCAATGGCATCCGTTGTTTGATGACGTTTTTTATTTTCAATATCAATCTCAGCTGAAGTTAACTGTTGTTGTCGTCGATACTGTTCAGCCTGTTCTCTACTAATCTGTGCATTAGCAGCACCACGATTTTTGTTAAGATAAGCTGAGTCTTGCCCTGCTGTCTTTGGAGTACACCCTTGGATGGTCAAAAGTGCAACAATCGATGTCACTATACTCAGTGAAAG
This sequence comes from uncultured Sulfurovum sp., assembly GCA_964515605.1. Classification (GTDB taxonomy): domain Bacteria; phylum Campylobacterota; class Campylobacteria; order Campylobacterales; family Sulfurovaceae; genus UBA1140. The sequence continues at coordinate 16,841 of CAZEUB010000095.1, forward strand.
TTTAATACTTTTCATTACGATAATCCTTTGTGTTGATATACTAGTATAATAGTAGCACATAATAAATTAAATAAAACAATTTTTAATTTTTAATACCCTTTTTTAAGGAAATTCTGTAAATTAAAAGATATACCCCTATAGAGATTAGTACCATTACCAAACTCTGTATCTGTCCCATGGTCAACCAGCCACCATAAAGAAATCCTAGTTGCACATCAGGAGCCCTCCAAAACTCAGCAATAAAACGAGTAGTACCATAAAGTATCCCATAGATACCAATTAACGCTCCATCAAAAGCTTTGTGTTTACGATAGAGAAAAATAATTAAAGCAACCAACACCCCCTCCAAAAAGGCTTCATAGAGCTGAGAGGGGTGACGCAAGATACCATCGACATAGATCCCCCAAGGAAGATCGGTTGCTCGTCCTACCAACTCTTGATTTAGGAAGTTACCAATACGACCAAAAACATACCCAACAGGAACAGCCATTGCCACTACGTCCATCAGTTTATCAAGATATCCTGGATAGCGTCTGGCAAAAAGTAGTGATCCAATAATCGCTCCGACCACTGCTCCATGATAGCTCATTCCTCGAATCCCCACAAACTCTCCATCATGAAAGGGATTAAATATCTGCCACGGTGCCATAAGATAATAGCTAGTATTTGGATCATAAAAGAGTATATACCAAATTCTAGCTCCTAAAATTATCCCTATCTCTATCCATATAAAGTAGTTATCCAATACTTTCTCTTCAATGGCAATCTGATCTCGTTTGATAATCCATTTGGCAAACCAAAGTGCCGTTAGGAGTGCTAAGATATACATAATTCCATACCAATGGATTGAGATAAAGCCCAAATCAAGGGCAACTGGGTTAAAATGTTGATAAATATGATTCCAATATTCCACTAAAACTCCTAATGATGGTTAGCATGGGCATAAGTATACCTAAAGACCATTAACCATTGATTAATTATTCATTGGCTGATGATTAATAATAAAGAACTATAATTCATTTAAGAAGCAAAGATATTATCCACATTGTTCACGGGATTTTTTAGTATATAATAAACTCCTTTCTGAAAAAAATATATACTCCCTTGATAGAACATTTTTAGACCTCCTTTGTAATAACCCTCGTGGACAATGTCGATGATATTTTTGCTTTTATTAAATCTTAACCCCTCTCATGTTATTATTAAAAAACATTAACTATAGTATTAAGGATTTATTATTATAAAAATATTAATGATAGAAGATGACTATGAACTCTCTCAGATTCTTACAGAATATCTTAATAAGTTTAATATTGATGTTGTCTCAGCAGAGGAGCCATATATTGGTCTCTCACTTCTTACTCAACACGATTTTGATCTTATTATTTTGGATCTAACCCTCCCTGGAATTGATGGACTTGAGATTATCCCAAAGATACGAAAACACTCTGTTATTCCTATTATTGTCTCCTCTGCACGAGATGATATTACAGATAAGGTGGTTGCCATGGAGCGTGGGGCAGATGATTATATGCCAAAACCTTATGATCCTAGAGAGCTTGTCACTCGTATTAAGACAATTTTAAGAAGAGTACAACCTCAAAGTAGTCAAGAGGAGAAGGTACTATTTAAGCTTAATAGTAAAGCACGCAACATTACCTTCAATAATAAACTACTAGAGTTGACTGCTGCAGAGTTTGATATTCTCTCTATTCTTATCACCCATAAAAATTCAGCTGTCTCTCGCGAACAACTACTCTATGAGAGTACCCATATTGATGATAACAGCTCTATTAAAAACATTGATGTTATGATCTCTCGTATTCGACATAAACTCTCACTTATTGATGACAAACATAGCTATATTAAACCTGTACGAGGCATAGGATATCTCTTGACCGAAAAAGTATAACACCTCTATGAAGAATATCTCTGTTACAGCATTTATCAATATTCTGTTTACGTTGGTTCTCTCTCTTTTGGTTACGGCACTCTTTCTCTTTATCTCATGGGATAAGGAGCGTCAACGTAGTGATGAACTCTCTCGTTATCGACTTATCTCTAATGCTCTACTCTCTACTGCACAGCTCAATCCTACAGAGGAGGAGCTAGAGCAGTTTTATAAGAACTCCCATGTCAAACCAATCTCTGCAAATGCTAATAGAATGCTTATTCTTAGCAAAGGAAAGGTGATCTTTGAGGGGGAGTCAATCTATGGATTTATGAAGATATATGCTATTGGAGATAACCACTATATCTATCTACAACGATATGGTTCTAAGATGATGCTCAAAGATACCAAATCTAAAACCATGCGTCTTAAGATTACCATATTTATTGCCATATTAATTGCTATCTTATTTCTCTTTCTTTATATTGCAATCTTACGAAAGCTCTCCCCTCTAAAAAAACTTAATCGACAGATTTCAGAGTTTGCCAAAGGAAATATGGAGATCAAGATTACCCATAAAGGGAGTGATGAGATTGGACAGATTGCAGAGAGTTTTGATAATGCTATTCACTATATCAAAACACTTTTAGAGTCCAAAAATCTTTTTATGCGGAATATGATGCATGAGCTTAAAACCCCTATTACCAAAGGGCGTATTGCGGTAGAGATGATTGAAGATGGGAGGAGCAAAACAACTCTGATTAATGCTTTTGAGCGAATGAATGAGCTAATCAATGAGCTTAGTCATGTCGAGCGTATCACCACCCAAGGGCTACAACCAAAATTTCAAGAGATTACAACCAAAGAGATTATCCAAGAGACACAATCTCTTCTATTGGTAGATCCTAGTCGTTTTGAAGTAGAAATCAAAGTTGACAAACTCACAACCGATAGCAAACTTCTGGCTTTAGCTCTCAAAAATCTCATTGACAATGGACTAAAATATGGAGAGAGAAAGAGGGTGCGGATCACTATAGAAGAGAGATCTATCAAAGTTATCTCTCAAGGCAAAAGTTTGGAGCATCCAATAAACTACTATCTTGAACCCTTTACCCAAGAGGAGAAACGCCAAACTGGGTTTGGATTGGGGCTCTATATTGTCAACAATATTGCCAAACGACTCAACTATCAACTACACTACTATTATAAAAATGGTCGAAATATATTTGAGCTGAAGCTTAATAGTTGAGCATCTATTTAAAATCAATAACTTTAGTCCCAAACAAAGCGAGGCTGAAGCCATCAACTTTGAAGCTGATTGCTTTAGCACTCTCTCTTAATAAAGAGGCGTTGCATAGGATTTTGTACGTGTCATCCATCCTCTTAGGAATCGCTCTTCATGATTTTGTGGAGGAGAGTTTTTGACTCGACGTTGTAAGACCACACTTGCTGCTCTCGAAAACTCTTGAAGTGCCAAGGGTCCTTTGGGGACAGGTCGCATCTCTTGAAGTACCTGCAAGAGTCCCCACCCTTGACCATTGTACTTCTCTGTCCCTTTGATCCCTTTACCTTTGAAGTTAATATAATCAATCAAAGGATACCAACCACCAGGTGTCTCAGATAAGGTCTTATAGTTATTAATCACTCTTTGTCGATCTTGTGGTGCTACATGTTTGGCAATCTCAGGAATAGAGTCATAGAGCCGATCAAAGAAGAATTGTGTCTGTAGCCCTTTGGTATTTAACAGAAGATACTTCAATGCAATAAACTCTTTGTCGTTTCTTGCTTTTTCAAATGTTGCTCGATTTGGCCATGGTGCACCTCGATCTTTTTGTGCTTTGAGCCATGCGGGAATCTCTACTTTGTTATCAATATAGTATTGAATCATCGCAGGGAAAGTCTCATCAAATCGTTTAGGGACACCTGTAGGATACCAGATAAAGTGACCAATACCCAAAGAGGGGAAGATCTCATTTTTGGACCAATACATAATATAATCAGGATTACCTCCTGTCTCATTCATATAGATTTTTTCACTAATGATCTCTAACTCATAAGTTGATAGTTTGGGTCTCTTTACCTCATTGTCAATCTCTTTCCACGGATCAACCACCTTTTTTGCACAACCGCCAAATAGTGCCATAATCATGGCGATTAGCAGAGAATATTTTATCCATCTCATTTCTACTTCCTTTTTCTTATTGTTTTAGATTATTCTAAAGTATAGAAAAAAAGAGCTAATATCTCTGTTAAAAATGGCTATTAAATTTTTATTTGGCAAAACTTTTAAAATATTCTATACGCTCATCTGTCAATGGATGAGAGGAGATCAATGCCATTATCTCCCTATTGCTCTCTCCCTCTTTAGCCGCAAGACGCTCAAAAAGATTAGCAATATGGATAGTAGAGAGATTCATCTCCTGAAGCTCCCTAACCGCATACGCATCAGCCTCACGCTCAAACTCTCTGCTATAGCTACTATTGATCAAGATTGTAGGAAGTAGAGTTGCTAAGAAAGAGATATCTCCTGTAAGATAACCAATAATCACCCCTGCCAAGCCTGTTTTGATCGCCATGCGTAGGGTATGTTGATGTACCACATGCCCCTTTTCGTGAGCCAATACCCCCAAAATATCACGATATTGAGAATCCCTACTAAGCATAACCAACTGATCGGTTAAGACAATATCTCCTGATGGTAGAGCAAATGCATTTGCCCCAATTTGAGGAGAGGAGCGTAGATGGAGATGGTATCGCGTATCCCCTTTGCTTAAGAGAGCAAAAGTGTTTTGTAGCTCTTTTTGTTGCTTCTTAGAGAGCGTACTAGGCGAGAGGAACTCCTCCTCAAGATGCTCCATGGTAATATGACTTAGGTTATCTAAACTGTTCTGGGGCAAGAGGGATGCCACCATATTGGCAGTATAGTTAGCTCCTGAGGTCAACATAAAGACCACAAAAGCAATTGTAATCACAACTGCCCCAAGTGAGAGCATTAAGGAGCTTTCTATCTTATGCACCTTGGAGTTTTGGATATCAAAATCCTGCAAGATCTGATCTATTTTATCATTCTCTCTGCTTTTGCAACGTATGCCATTGGGAAACTCTAATAGGCGAGGGGTATCTCCTAGGCGTGAGCTAATCTTGATCTCTTCAAGCATAACCTCTATCCCATGTGAAGCGATCCGAACTCGCCTATCAGTATCAAACGCTATTGTTACAACATGCTCTTGAGAACGCTTACCATCATATAAAACTGCATCGATTAACATCTTAAATTCCTATATCGATATCAAAAAAGTCCATCATCTCTTCGCCTACTGTTGAGCCTACCTCATAGCCTAATGAGTCAAATGTGTCAGGATTCTCACACGCAATCTCTGTATGCTCTAGTAGATATTTTAGATAGCGAATCTTCGCCCAAGGGTAGAGCAACCCAAAAGAGAAGAGTATCATCAAAACATTACTCATGGCAATAACCCCTAACCTAAAGGGCTTAATCGTTCCACGCATAGGGGCATCCTCTAACATTGTGCTATTGCGTACAAAGTTGGAGAAGTACCCATCCGAAAAGCCCTTTTGCCAAAAGATAATAGGCAGATAGATAAGTGCCACAACAAACATCATCACAAAGCCCCCAACAATCAATCCATACACCTGTGCATTACTGAGCGTAATGTTGGCATCCTCTACCATAACTTCAGAGGGAAGAGAGCTATTTGCCTCTACCAAGACCGATCCCATCTGCATCGATTCATTAAGATCAGAAACCAATGTTGGATCACCTCCCAATATGCTACTAAGCCCCATACCAATTAGAGATAAGAGCATCATAACTCCTCCTATAATCAACATTGAGAAGATAAAAACTTTGGCAAATGTCTTATAGGACTCTTTGATACTGCCATGAAAAGAGAATCTCCCCTCTCCATATTGAGCATTGTTGATCAATAGCTCTTTAAACTTCACATAGGAGTAGGGAAATGCCAAAAAGAGGGTGAAAATATTCAAAAAAATATGTAGCAGAAAAAAGAGATAAAAAGATCGTGTCTCCCCTACATAACGAAAAGGGATATTTCGATAGCTTGTGTTGCGTAATTTGAAGCTAATGGCTTGTCGTATCAACCACGGCATAGCAATGAGAGCAACAAGTGCAATTGCCAAAGCGATCTCCTTCATCATCAGATACTCAGAGAAGAGAACAAACAATCCATACCCTACAATCACCACAATACGCCCTAACAAGATCCGAATAGGATCGGCATTGTACTCAAAATTGGAACCGTGGATATAGGTATTGGCATAGAGATAGCGATTTGCCCTTACCTTTGCCCATGCTGAGTAGATCCCCAATGTCAAAATACTCAATGCAATATTGACAATCCATATTCGAAAATACTCCTTGCCACTCCCCTCAAACACAAACCGCTCATAACGTGGCTCAATCGTACTGCTCTTCAATTGATCCATAATCTCTATCCTTTTTTCATATTATAACCAATTCTATGCCCTTTTTGTCACGCTTCTTAATCCATATCAAACCAACTAAGTATAAAATAAGTTACAATCACTCAAAAAGGAGAGAATAGGATGAAAGATTTAGTTTTTAAAATCATGCTCTTATCCCTCTGTGCCGGAGCGACTGAGGTGATCAAGGAGGGAGATGCCTACCCCATTGAGAAGATACGAGAACAGAACCAACAGATTATTAAAATGGTGGTAGCAGAGATTAGCAAGACTCTACCTCAAAGGGTAGATAAGTATACTCAACTTACCAAAATACACGATGAGAATATTACGCTTGTTTATACTTTTGAAATTAATAGTAAAACCAAAAGTGATGAGAGAATAAAGAGAGAGGATCACTTCCGTATGCAAAAGAGTGTTACAAAAGGAGCATGCCAATCCTCCAAGCGTTTTTTGGATGCGGGAGTTGAACTTCTTTATGAGTATATTAGTGCTACTACACATAAAGAACTTTTTGCTTTTCATATAACCCAAACTATCTGTAGAGAGTTCTCCTATGAGTAGTCGTCTAAAGTTAATCTTTGCCCTCCTATTGGTATTTGTTTTAGAGGGGTGTGACAAAGAGTCCAATAGTGATGTTGCTGAAGTCCATTGGGATCGTGATATGTGTGCTAGATGTGTTATGGTGGTTAGTGATCGGCACAATACGACACAGGTACGAGATCCCAAAACAGGTAAAAAGTATATGTTTGATGATATTGGTTGTGCTATTCTTTGGTTTAAAGATGAGCATATTTCATGGAGAGATCAAGCTGTTATTTGGATTACTGATGTAGAGACAGGGGAGTGGATTGATGCACGAAAAGCTTTCTATGATACTGAAAATATTACCCCCATGGCGTATGGGTTTTCGGCTCATAAAAGTAGAGCATCCATTAAAGAGGGTCAAGAGATTATTGATTTTGATGAGTTGTCCCGTCGGGTTATTAAAATAGGGAAGTAATTTCCCCTAAATTCGACCATTAAGTAGACGAATCAAGGCATCTGAGACACGATCAAACTCCATAACCCGTTTACCATTATACTGTTTGGCAAACTCTTCTGCCTCCTCTTTGGTAGCAAATGCAGGAAGATCATCTCCAGCAGGTGATATTTGATTACTACCATAGACATAAAATGCTTTCTCTCCATCAATAGGCTTAAGTGTTTTGTAGTCTGTCACCACAAATTTAGAGAAATCGCGTTCACTTCTAATCCCTACATCATACCACTTCCCTGGGCGATGATAGAACTCAAACATCGATTTTGGGGAGCAGAAGTAGACGCTTTTACCATTTCGTACTTCAATCTTTGCAGCCCATTTTGGAGCTTGATAGAGAGGAATATGCCGTACCAAACAGGTGGTATTTTTATCATAATCCAAAGTTATGATTTGCTCTAGTTTTTTAGAGTGCCAATGGGTTTGATTATGCTCACTATTGGCAAAAAGATATGATATGATTAGTACAAAAAGTGTTAATAGAATTTTTTTCATTGTTGTTCTCCTGAAATTATAATTATTCCCAATCTAGTAGGCGTTTTTCACCCTCTAATTCCCGTACATGAGTAACATCTTGGCTCATCTCAATTACACCACGATAGGTTCTGTCTTTGTCGCGTACCGCAAAGTATTGGATGTGGATAAATCTCCCTTTGAAATTGATCCAAAACTCTGCAAGATCTTGTCGTCCAGCTTTGAACTCCTCAAGAATTTTAATCACCTGATCAACTGATTTAGGGGGATGACAAAATTTCACTTCACGACCAATGATTCCAGCACTACGTGGGAAAACACGATCCTCACCACGGTTATAGAAAACTACTTGATCATCTTCATTAACATAGGTAATATCTACAGGTAGTATTCTAAAAATAGAGTTGACCTGCTCAGGGGTCAAATACCCCTCATCATAGTGTGTTTTATCCTCAATCCCAAAAGGGAGTTTGCGTTTTTGGGTATCTTGGCTAGGGTGAATATAGCTATCAGGAGGATAAGGAGTAGGCGTATAGTCAAACATCCAGCCAATCTCTCTATCTCCCTCCTTGAACTCCATCCACTCCTCTTGGCTTAGCATTCCCATAGCTCGTGGAAAGAGTCGCCCCTCCTCTACGCTTATGATCTGTTCTAAAAATCGAAAGAGATGATTTATGTTATTCAATAGCGAATCAATATCCTCTCCCTCTATCGCTTGACGGGTATATTTGATCTGTTCTCGAATCTGGTCATGAAATGTCCACATCCCTTGAGAAGGGCTTGTCCATCCATACTTCTCAAGGTAAGGAAAGAGTTGATTCTCTTTACGAGTGAAGTGTAGATCTACTTTGGCAAGTTTTTCAAAAGTTTCCCGATAGAGCAGGGGCTCTTTTTCTATATTAATATGTTGTAGTTGACGCATTAGGTTACGAATTAGCAGATTCTCCTCCAAATAGACTCGTACAGGATGACCATCAGGGAGTTGTCCTATATAGGGAGATGCTTCACTATTTAAAAATTCACTCAAAGTTAAACCTTATTTTTTAATAAAGTATAGTCAAATCAATCTAAATTTAAATTGAGGAGGGTCAAGTGAGGGAGGATTTTAGTGTAAATTGATAATAGAAAATAAGATAGAGAAGAGATCAAATAGAAATATAATTTAACAAAAAAAAATATTTCATCTACTTTTATGTTGTTTTATATTATAATTAACTAAATAATTAAATATAAATTGTTAATGATAATGAGGAGATAGAGTGATAGAGTTAATAAAAGATATGGGGTTTTGTATGGTTCCCTCTCTATTAGTTGGGGGTGGGATTGGCTGGTTGATCTTGAGTATGGTCAAGGAGAAGAGAGGTGTCATGCAGATTGAAGTCTTAGAGGAGACCTTAGAGGCGAGAGATCATCAGTTCCAAATTTTGGAGTCAAATTATATGAAACAGCAACAGAAAATTAATAAACTAACCGATGAGGGGATTGTTGTTCGGCATCAACTGCTACAAAAATCAAATCTCTTACGTAAAGTATCTGATGAACTCTATAAGGCACAGAGTAGATTAGAAAAATTGGAAAACTATGATAAAGAGTTGAAAAATCTCAAAGATATCATTGCCGAGAAAAATCAAACTATAGAAGAGCTTGAAGAGGTTTTGATGAAAGCAGACAATCTTATCTCCAAAGAAGAAGATAGAGATATTCAAATAGAGAATCCACTGTTATTTGAAATTGAAAAATTAAAAAAAGTAATAGATCAAAAAGATCAACAGTTAAAAGAGTTAGAAGATAAGAGCAGAGTGAGATCAGAAGAGAGCTTCTTGATCACCCATGATCAGTTTCAAGAGATTGAAAAAAGATTAATAGAGTATAAAGAGAAAATAGATATTCTAACCAAAGAGAATGAACAATTAGCAAAGGGGCGAAAAGGAGATGGAGAGATTGCACCCAATAGACTCTTGGGAAAAGTGGGAGCTCTTTTTTCAAGAAGCAAAGAGAGGATACATAAAAATATTTTTGATCCAAATCCTTTAGGAAAACAACAAGAACTTAAAAAAATTTAGATATAATTCGCCCCTAATTTTAAAATATAAGGACACAAATGTTAGAAGGTATTACTAGAGAGAGTATCGGATCAAGCTCTGCAAAGAAGCTTAGAAGAGATGGTTATCTAACAGCTAACATCTATGCCAAGGGTGTAGAGAATATTCAAGCAGCATTCAAAAGAGGAGATTTTGTTAAAGCAGCAAGAAGAAAAGAGGGGCTTATCCTTCCTGTGAATGTTGATGGAAAAGAGATCAACACGGTTATTCAAGAGTATCAACTTCACCCTGTTAATGGAGATGTTGTGCATGTTGATCTTAGGGTAGCGGTTCCTGGTTTGGTGACAGATTATCTTATCCCTGTTAAGACAGTAGGAACCCCTAAGGGGCTTAAGAACAAAGGGGTACTGGTTATCTCCAAAAAGAGACTAAAAGTTAGAGGTGCGATTGAAGATATGCCTGCAAACTTTACGTTAAATGTTGAAGATCTTGATAGAGATGACTCTATTTTGATTAGAGATATTGAAGCTCCTGCTAATTGTCGTCTTATGGATAGAGATGATGTGGCTATCTGTGGTGTAATCAAAGCAAAATAATGCAACTCATTGTCGGTCTAGGTAATCCTGGAGTTCAGTACGAAGGTACACGACACAATATTGGCTTTAGGGTTATTGATAGACTTGTTGATAATACCAAAGCCAGAGATATCTCCAAAAGTACTTTTTTTGGAGAACTCTATAAGATCAATCAAACCCTTTTTCTTAAACCCACTACCTTTATGAACCTCTCAGGCAAAAGTCTTCAAGCGGTTAAAAATTTCTATAAAATAGCATTGGATGATATTGTTGTCATTCATGATGATATTGATCTGCCTTTTTCGGCTTTGCGTTTCAAAAAGGGAGGAGGAGATGGCGGACATAATGGTTTGCGATCCATTGATGCTATGATTGGCAAAGAGTATGTTCGTGTTCGTATGGGGGTAGGAAAACCCGCTTATAAATCTCAAGTTGTAGATTATGTTTTGCATGATTTTTCAGCAGAGGAGCAGAGCACTCTTGATGGTTGGATAGATCATACCATAGTAGCAGTAGAGCAACTCCTAGAGAGAAATTTGGATGAGGTAAAGTCACGATACTCCCTTAAATCATTCAAGGGATAAGTATGCTCTTTAGGTATGTTTTTGTTCACTATCTGAAAAATATGCTTACTATCTTAATGGCACTCTCCACTCTCTTTGCGGGGCTTGATTTTTTGATGAATGCCTCCTCTTTACCCTCGTTTAATATTAAAATACTATATGTTTTTAGCAAATGGCAAGAGGCGTTGGGACTGCTCTACCCTTTGGCAATTATCTTTGGGGCTATATGGACAAAAATAGCCTTTATCAAAAAGAATACCATCGGTGCACTCTACGCTTTGGGGGTCTCTCGGCTTGAACTCTTTAAGCCTTTTTTTACCCTTGCACTCTTGGTCTATCTGCTTTTTACAGGATTAAATTTTACCTCCTTTGCTACGGCGAATGAGACTGCTTATATGCTCAAAGAGAATACCTACGGCTCTCAAAAGACAGAGGATATGTTTTTTAAATACAATAGTAATTTTGTCTATGTTAGGCTTTTGATCCCTTATGAGCGTCGTTTAGAACATCTTACGCTATTCAAGCTCAAAGAGGGAAAGGTCTATGAGGTACAACAGGCAAAAGAGGCATATTTTGATGGAGAGCAGTGGCTTGCCAAGGATGTAATACGCAAGATTAAAGTTGAGCGAGAAGGCAAATCATATTTGACAATAGAGCATCTCGATCAGCTCTATACACTAAAGGGGTATCGACCAGAGATTCTTAACTCAATCTATGAGGATAAACATTTAACGCTCTATGAGAGTTTTATGGCATATCGTCTGCTTGATTCGCAAGGGGTTGGTACATTTAAAATTCGTGCAGATCTTTATGCCAAAGCAGTTATGCCTCTCTTCTCTATAGCCCTTTTGGTGATACTGTTTTTTCGTTTCCCTTTTCATGCACGTTATATGAATGTGGGGATGACCACGATCAAAGCATTGGGTGGAACGCTTTTTGTTTGGGGGATACTCTTTGCTCTTCAGCAGATGGGTGCAAATGATGTTTTGCCCCCAGAGTTGGCAACTCCTTTGCCTGTTGTGTTGCTTTGGTTGTATGCCATTCGTACTTTAGGTGTCTCAAAAGATCGAATATAGTGGATCTATAACCAAATTTTGGATAAAATCGCTCTGAATAATTATGATTAGGATATAACCAAATGAGTGTCGATATAAAAACATTAGTAGAGAACTATAACACCCCATTATATGTGTATGATTTTAATAATATACAGCACCGTTATGAAGAGCTAAAGAGTGCTTTTGCTGGTAAAAAATCACTGGTTGCTTATGCCGTAAAATCCAACTCCAATTTGGCAGTGATACGTCATTTGGCAAAACTGGGTGCAGGGGCAGATTGTGTAAGTATCGGTGAGGTGCGTAGGGCTTTAACGGCAGGTGTTAATAAATATAAGATTATCTTCTCGGGTGTGGGCAAAAGAGATGAGGAGATTCAAGAGGCACTACAATCGGATATCTTGTTAATCAATTTGGAGAGCGAAGCGGAGATGCGACGGGTTGAGATGATTGCCAAAGAGCTTGGGGTAGAGGCGAGAATCTCTATTCGCGTCAATCCCAATGTAGATCCCAAGACTCATCCCTATATCTCAACAGGTTTGCATGAGAATAAGTTTGGGGTGAGCATAGATATGGCAAAAAGAATGTATATCTATGCTAAGAAATCAGCCAATCTTAACCCTGTGGGTGTACATTTTCATATCGGCTCACAACTTACTGATCTCTCTCCTATCGCAGAGGCTGCTCAGATTGTAGCCGATCTGGTACGCTCCTTAGCAGCGATTGATATTGAGATTAAGTTTTTTGATGTTGGTGGAGGATTGGGGGTTGTCTATGATAATGAGATCACCATCAAGACAGATGCGTATGCCAAGGCAATCACCCAAGCACTTAAAGGCTTAGATCTAACAATTATCAATGAGCCAGGTCGTTATATGATGGCAAATTCAGGTATTTTCCTAACCAGAGTTTTGTATGAAAAGCAAAATGGAGATAAGCGTTTTGTCATTGTAGATGGGGCGATGAATGATCTACTTCGTCCTAGTCTCTATAATGCTTATCACAAAATAGAAGTGGTACAAAAAGAAGGAGAGACCTCTCTTGCTGATGTGGTAGGACCTGTCTGTGAGAGTGGGGACTTCTTGGGCAAGGATGTGCCACTTCCTAAGATGGATCATAATGATATTTTGGTAGTGCATAGTGCAGGAGCGTATGGGTTTACCATGTCAAGCAACTACAATACCCGAGGAAGAGTAGCCGAAGTAGCAGTTATGGATGGCAAGGATTATCTCATCCGAAAGAGAGAGAGTTTTGAGGATCAGATACGCCTAGAAGAGGTGTGTGATACCAGTTGGCTTTAGCCATAATAAAATTGTAAAAAAGGAAGCAAAATGACACTTGATGAATTACGCGTTCAGATTGATAGGATAGATGACACACTACTAAAGCTCTATAATGAACGAATGGAGTATGTTCATCAAGTTGGAGAGCTTAAGAACAATACAGGTGCTCCGATCTATCGTCCTGAGAGAGAACAGGCAATTTTGAATCGTCTCAAAGCACAAAATGATGGGAGATTAACTGATGAGGCGATTGAGGCACTCTTTTTGGAGATGTTTGCTGTAGCACGGAATATGGAACTTCCTGAACGTATCGCCTATTTGGGACCTGAAGCGAGTTTTACACATCAAGCAGCAGAGAGTAAGTTTGGGGCAATGAGTGCCTATATGCCTATTAGCTCAATCAAAGGGGTCTTTCGAGAGGTAAGCAAGGGCAATGCTAAATTTGGTGTCATTCCTATTGAGAATAGTTCCAATGGCATTGTGAGTGATACGATTAATAATTTGAGTAACTATGATCTTAAGATTATTGCAGAGGTTTATATAGATATTCATCACACCCTAGCCACAACATGTAATGATATCAAAGAGATTAAGCGTATCTACTCCAAAGATATTGCTTTTGGTCAGTGTCAAAACTTTTTGCAAGATTGTGGGTTGGATGAGGTAGAGCATATCCCCATAGAGTCAACAGCCAAGGCAGCAAAATTAGCAATGGAGGATCCTCAAAGTGCAGCGATATGTGCTGATGTGGCAGCCAAAATGTATAATTTGCCTATTCTTTTTAAGAACATAGAGGATTATGATAATAACAAAACACGCTTCTTTATTATTAGCAATTTTGACAATCTTCCCTCTCAGTCAGACAAGACCTCTATGCTGGTAAGTCTCTCCAATAGACCTGGATCACTAGTAGAGTTTCTAAATGACTTTGAGAAATCAAAAATCAATCTAACCAAGATCAAATCACATATTGTTAAAGGAAAATCAATCTTCTTTATTGAGTTTCATGGACACAAAGATAATCCTAAAGTAAAAGAGATTCTTGAGAAGCATCAAGAGGTGATTAAGGTGCTTGGTTCATACGTTAAAGAGAGTGATGATATCTAAATAATAAAGAGGGAGAGAAGAGAAGAATGAAGTACAACAAGACACTAAACGATATAAAAATTTATGAGGCAGGTAAACCCATAGAGTTGGTGGTGCGAGAGTTTGGTATTGCCCCAGAAGATGTGGTGAAACTCGCCTCCAATGAGAACCCAAAAGGGTGTAGCCCCAAAGTAGCAAAAGCGATTGCCAATAATGCTCATAGAGCATCTCTCTATCCTGATGATAGCTTTTATGAACTCAAAGATGCCTTGTCCAAACGATTTGGGGTGGGGGAGAAGAGTATTATTATTGGGGCTGGATCGGATCAAGTTTTGGAGTTTATCTCTCGTGCATTGTTAAGCTCAGAGGATACTGTTTTGATGTCACAAGTAACCTTTGCGATGTATGAGATCTATGCCAAGCAGATGGGAGCGAAGATAGTTAGAACCCCTAGTTATGAGCATAAGGTAGAGGAGTTTATCTTGGCATACAAGGAGCATAAACCAAAAATCATCTATCTCTGTACCCCCAATAACCCCACAGGTGATGCCACAACCAAAGAGGATATCCTAAAGATTATCCATGCCGTTGATAAAGAGACAATGGTGGTTGTCGATGGTGCCTATATGGAGTATGCTGCTGCTAAGGATGAGCGATATCGAATTGAGCCCAATGATATTATAGAATTTGAGAATGTAATCTATTTAGGAACCTTCTCAAAAGCGTATGGTTTAGGGGGCATGAGAGTAGGGTATGGTATTGGAAATGCTCCTATGATTAGTGAGCTTTATAAGATGCGACCCCCCTTTAATATCTCGACTCTCTCCTTGGTAGCGGCCATAGAAGCGAGTAGAGATGAGGCGTTTGTAGAGGCATCTATCGCCCTGCATCGAGAAGAGATTAGCAGATATGAGGCGTTTGCAAAAGAGCAGGGATTTGAGTATATTGAGAGCTATACCAACTTCATTACCTACCTTTTTGATGACTCTATGGATGCTACAGTTATCTCAGATGCTCTCTTCAAGGAGGGGGTTATTATCCGAAATTTGGCTTCGTATGGGATGAATGCGGTGCGTATAACCATTGGAACACCAAAACAAAATGATCGATTTTTTGAGATCTTCAAAAAGGTGATGGCGTGAGCAGATTTGGAGATTTAAAGAGCAAAACCATTGAGGAGTTAGAATCAATCGCCAATGAGGTTCGCCAAAAGATACTAGAGACGGTAAGCCAAAATGGGGGACATCTCAGCTCTACGTTAGGAGCAACAGATGTTATTATTGCGATGCATGCTGTCTTTGATGCCGAGGAGAACCCCTTTATCTTTGATGTCTCTCATCAAGCTTATGCCCATAAGTTAGTTACTAATCGGTGGGAGCAGTTTGATAGTTTGCGACAGTTTGAAGGGCTTAGTGGATATACCAAACCCAATGAGTCTGATAGTGACTACTATATGGCAGGGCATAGCTCAACCTCTATCTCTTTGGCAACAGGAGCTGCCAAAGCGATTGCTTTGAGAGGTGAGGAGGGGCGACGCATTCCTATCGCAATGATTGGGGATGGGAGCATGAGTGCAGGGATGGTCTATGAGGCGATGAATGAGTTGGGAGATCGAAAATATCCAGCCATTATTATTCTAAATGATAATGAGATGAGTATCGCCTCTCCTATTGGGGCATTGAGTCGTATTCTCTCTCAGACCATGGCATCCCCTTTCTATCAGAAGTTCAAAAACAGAACCAAAGAGATGCTAGAGTCTCTTCCTGATGGGGCGACCTATCTTGCCAAGCGTTTTGAGGAGTCTTTTCATCTAATCACCCCTGGTATTCTCTTTGAGGAGTTGGGATTGGAGTATATTGGACCTATTGATGGACACAATATCGCCTCATTGGTTGAGACGCTTAAGATCGCCAAGGAGATGAGACGCCCTGTTATTATCCATACACAGACCATCAAAGGTAAGGGGTATGAGTTTGCTGAAGGGGTAGGCAAAGAGCATTGGCATGGAGTAGGTGCTTTTGATCTTGCAACAGGAGAGCCAATCAAAAAAGCAACTGCCAAACCTGCGACAGCGATTTTCTCTGAGACAATGGTTGCATTGGCTGATGAGGATGATCGGGTAGTCGGTGTAACTGCAGCCATGCCTAGTGGAACAGGGATGAGTGCTGTTATGGCAAAGTATCCAGAGCGATTTTGGGATGTTGCTATTGCAGAGCAGCATGCTGTTACTTCGATGGGGCCATTGGCAAAAGAGGGATTCAAACCCTTTTGTGCATTATACTCTACCTTTTTACAGAGAGGCTATGATCAGGTTATTCATGATATCTGCTTGATGAATCTAGGTGTTGCGTTTGCTATCGATAGAGCAGGGATTGTTGGAGAGGATGGAGAGACCCATCAAGGGGTGTTTGATATCTCTTTTCTTCGAGCAA
Organism: uncultured Sulfurovum sp.; assembly: GCA_964515605.1. GTDB lineage: Bacteria > Campylobacterota > Campylobacteria > Campylobacterales > Sulfurovaceae > UBA1140. The sequence goes on from CAZEUB010000095.1 coordinate 33,745, forward strand.
TTCCCAATATGACCATCTTTGCTCCCTCTTCTAATGAGACCATGGTCAAATCGATGCGATTTGCCAAAGAGTTCTCAACCCCTTGTGCCTTTCGATATCCACGAGGTGCTTTTATCTCAACACAAGAGAACTCATCTCCTTTTGAACTAGGCAAATCTCATACCCTTCAAGAGGGAAGTGAGGTGCTTTTTGTTGGATATGGCAATGGTGTAGGACGTGCCGAGGAGGTGGCTAGAATAATGGATATCACCCCCACAATTTTGGATTTACGTTTTGTCAAACCACTCGATCAAGAGCGACTCTTGGCATTGGCAAAGAGTCACAAAAAATGGTTTGTCTTTAGCGACAGTGCCAAAATAGGTGGCGTAGGTTCTGCCCTGCTTGAGATGCTATGTGATGCCAATATCCAAGATATCGATCTGATTAGCTTTGAGTATGAGGATAGGTTCATCACCCATGGCAACACCAAATTAATCGAAGAGAGTTTGGGACTACTCCCCGAGCAGTTGGCAACAAAAATTGCCAATGCTCTTCTCTCTTAAGGGGCAGGTACAGTTTGGGTTTTGAGCAGTGTAGACTCTTTTTTGTAACTGTTGTACCCATATAGTTTATAGATATAGGTGTTGCCACTCTCCTCTTTGGTAGTATAGAAAATTTTGTAGTAGTTGAGGTTGTTAGGATGTATTGTATTGGGATAGAGAGCGATATTTTTGTCCATACTTGCACCAATAAGATGGGTCGTGTTGTCAGTGGTATCGATGACTGCTAGTATATTTTTGTTGTTGCTATTTACTTTTAGCACATAGAGGTATCCATCGATATATTTAAGATCCTTGATAAAACCATTGCACCCTCCTGCCAAAGCACATGCTTGGATGGTGGCATCATTGGGGTCAGCAGTTAGTGATTTGAGTCTACCATCAGTTACCTCATAGAGGGTACTGCCGGTAGCTCCTCGAATAGAGGCATAGATTTTATCTCCTGCAACAATCCATTTCCCATCACTCACTCCTAAATCAATAATCCTCTCTTTGCCAATAAGATTAAACACATGATCAATCTCTAATTCTTCTCTTCGTTGAGGGGTAGGATTTTCTGTTATCCCATTTATTATCCTAAGAATAGTAGGAGTAGAATGATAGAAGTATCCAATCTCTCTCTCCCCTGAGTTCTTAGTAGCATGGAAGTAGACTCGGCTACTTTTCTTTCGAGCATTTAACTCCATCCTGCTATACTCTTGATGACTCACTAAACGGGTTTTGTCACTTCCATTAGCATAGGTTAGCTCTTTGCCAATGGTGATCCAGAGATTTTTATTGGTATTATCGAAATAGAAGAGATCATTAAAGAGATTGATTCCTATAGAGAAGTTAGTACTTGATCTTAACCCCTCTGTTTGGTTCACCTCAGAAAGAAGGATATGCTCTGCATTTGAACAACTCATTAAGTCCTCAAAAATACAAGTTTTGTTAAGAGAGAGACCATTACCATTGGTATTATCAAATCCTACAGAGTAGAGATCGGTATTATTGGTATAGATAGGATATCCTGATAAGAAAGAGAGATATGCTTGATACCCTTGTGTATAGTTAGAGATTGTCTCATCTCCACTAACCCCCATTACAAAATCATCAAGTAGTTTTAGATCTCCATCTCTTTTTACTGCCCAAGGGAGTCTCCCCGCACCCAAACTTGCCTCTTCATTCCACTCTTGCGGACTCTGTTTAAAGGCACTAAAAATAGCTTGTGTATTATAGTTATGGTATTTTGCGATAAAGGTTGTCTCCAAGAAGAGTTGTGAGAATTCCCCATTGCTATTGAGTAGAGAGTGATCTCTATTGGTGGCATTGACACGATGGAGTTGGGTGTTGCTATTGGTATCAAATATAAAGTGATCATTAAGCTTAACATAATCATAAGAGATGGGATTTAGTCCTCCATCACACTTATAGTCTGCGAGTTGAATATTCTCTAATGGAAGTGTGTTATTGATGGTTCCATCACTAACAAAGGGAACACATTGGTTTTGATCGTTATAGAAGGAGACCATAGCATAATCTGGCTTCATAGATACATTGATGGTAATGGTACTTTGGGTATTAAAAGAGCAACCATCAATAATCCCGTTGATGCTTAGTTTGAGATCTTCTCGCCCTAAGAAACCACTATTGGGTTGATAGTTAAGAGAGTAGATACCATCATGATGTACGATAGAGGCAGTGCCATGTTCTGCATGGCTCACCTCGATAGAGCTAATGTTTTGATCAGATATCAAATGATAGTGTTTGAGTTGGTCATCCAAATAGAGGGAGAGATTTTGATCCAAAATGGAGGGGATAGGAGAGAAGATATTTATATTGACAACTCCTTTGCCTTTTTGGGTTGTTTGATAGACAACTCGATCATAGAGGTTACAACTTTGATGGGCATACTGCATTCCCCAAAACTCATTGGCAATGGTAAACACTTGACTACTCCCTTCACTTCCATCTTGAACAAGGCTTAAGTTTTGATTCGCTTCAATACCAAAATCGATATTTTTAGTTTGATGTAAATTGAGCGTAATGTTGATATCCTCATAGAAGCTATCAATCTCCTCTTTGACACTAAGTAGATTGGTAGTGATGTTGCTCTCTTGATCAATAATAGTATGATCAAGATTTACCTGAATGGTATGATTTTGTGTTATATCATGCCCATCAAAACTGAGTTGGAGTTTGGCATGAGTTGAATCAATCCAGACAACATTACTAATGGTAAGACCACTAAGATCACTAATGAGTGCAAAGTTTTCATTGAGTAGATTCTCTGTACCAAAATGCAAACCATGAATCAAAGAGAGCATGATCCATTGATTATTGAGTCTATTTTCAACCAACATGCTATTAGCAGAGAGTTTGGCTTCAACCTCAGGTGTGTTGTTTTGAGGAAGAGGTGGTTGTGTTGGAGGATTATTGGGTGGTGTGGTTGTTCCTCCTTGGGAGGCATACTCTCCATTGGGGGTGCACTCTAAATGATCGGCACCTAGATGTCGAAGAGCAATACACTCAGGAGGCATCTCTCTATGACTATCTTGTAGGATGTTAGCGATACTCTCTTCTGAGAGATCAGCAAAATTGGAATCTCTTTGAAAACTCTCTCGTACAGAAGAGGTGATGGTGATGGACTCATCAATATCTCCATCATCATCAAGTGCTTGTAAAAATCGAGTAAGTAGTTTTAGGCGACTGTCTGAGAAGTTGTTACGCTCAAGACCTAGTAGATCTTGGGGATAGACCTTACCATCTTGAGTAAAACTCTCTATGGTTCCTAGGATAAGTCCCCCAATAGTAAAGGTAACAGGTGCAGTATGGCACTCAAACATCCCTGTTGCATCGGTAATACCTCTTGTCCCATCGGCACAGATATAGTTTGCCCCACTAATAGGAGAGTCAATAAGATACCCTTTTGTTTTGGTGATCTCTGTTGAGTTATTGGTCTCTGTTTGTCTGGAGATATCTGTTTGATTCTCCTCTTGATTGATGTTGATAGTATTGTTGCTCTCTGCTTGAGAGGTCTTCTCTGAAGAGCTACCACACCCACCAAGAAACAAAAGTGCTAAAATAGGAATAGTCCAAAGTCTCATAGTTTATCCTTCCTTAAAAAAGTTTTTTTATGTTTAAATATATTGTATCAAAAGCTTGTGCTAAATTTGTGCCAAAATAATATTGTAAGAGGATGTCGGCTTAGGTTA